>CAZVEM010000064.1:2890-20957 GCA_964626165.1 uncultured Nannocystaceae bacterium | reverse complement strand
CCGCGTCGAGCAAGCTGACTTCGCGAGCCGCAGCGGCTGTGCGCCCGCCGTGATGATCGACCGGAGCGGTACCCAGAGCGCTGGCGCTTTCGTCGGCAACGCCGTTGAACTCCGCCACGGCCAAGGCCGCCTCCACCTCTTCGGGTGAGAGGGCAATGCAGGCATCGCGTTCGACGCGCTCGCCCGTCAGTCCCATGGGCAGACCAAGGACGCGCGGATCAGTACCCGAGACGCCTCGGTATTCCGCGAAGCGACCTTCGATGCGCACGCGCGGGCTCGGACTGAGTTCGGTGAGGCGAGGTTGCAGCACGACGCGAAGCACCCCGGCTCGCTCGGGCTCCACGGAGCCGCGGAGCTCCCCGCTGGCCTCTTGCTGCGCTTCGACGTCGACGTCCTCGGAGCAGGCAAGACCCGACACGGCGACGCCAAGGGCAAGCCCAGTGGCCGTGGCCCGCGCCCGTCTGTTGTGCTTGGGACGCCCGCGCATCCCCTATGGGATACCTCGCTTGTCGGCAGCTGTCACGGAAACGCGGCGGGTCGCGCGTGTGCTCCATGTCGGACCGGATCGCGCTACCCTCCGCGCCCGATGGCGACCCTTGAGTCCAAAGACGTGCGCAAGCTCGCGAGCCTGGCGCGGCTCTCGCTCGACGAAACGGAGGTCACGCTCTTCACCGAGCAGATCGGCGGAATTCTCCACTACATCGACCGCCTCCGCGAAGTTGACGTGAACGGAGTGCCAGAATGGCGAGCGCCCGACATGCCGGAATCCTCCTTGCGCAGCGACGAGGCTCAGCCGTCGCTCGACCCTGAGGAGGCGTTGTCCAGCGTGCCGCGCAGGCGCGGCAAGCTCGTCGTCGCACCGAAGTTCAAAGAGGACTGAGGGGCCGGCTTGGCCCGAGCACGACGCGTCGGATGGAGGCGCGTCCGGCTCGACCGGCCCTGCCCCATGCATTCGCTGCTCGAGGGCTCAGATCCGCACCTCGCCGACACATACGGTCTCAGCCTCGAATCTCGCCACGGTCCATTCCCAGCTCTCACCCCGCAATCTGCTCTCCACGACCTGCAAGACGGACGACACCCCGTGTTCGACGACAAGACCATCCTCTCATGGACCGCGCGCGAGCTCGCAGAGCACGTGCGTGCCGGTGACATTTCGGCGTCGGCTGCGACCGCGGCCTATCTCGGCCAGGTCAACCGTGTCGATCCCAAGATCCACGCCTACCTCCGAGTCACACAAGAGTCCGCGATGGCACGCGCCGAGGAGGTCGATGCCCGACGAGCACGCGGCGACAAGCTCGGCGCTCTGGCCGGTGTACCCATCGCGCTCAAGGACATCTTCGTCACCAAAGGCGTGGAAACGACCTGCGGTTCGAAGATCCTCGGCGGCTGGAAGCCCGTCTACCAGGGCACGCACGCGCAGCGCCTTGAAGATGCGGATGCCGTCTTACTCGGCAAACTGACCATGGATGAGTTCGCGATGGGCTCATCGAACGAGAACACGCCCTTCGAGCCGGTATGCAACCCGTGGTCACTCGACCACGTGCCAGGCGGATCTTCGGGAGGCAGCGCGGCGTCCATCGCCGCACGCACTTGCGCCGCGACGCTCGGTACGGACACCGGTGGCTCGATCCGCCAGCCCGCGAGCCTGTGCGGCGTGGTCGGACTCAAGCCCACCTGGGGCCGCGTGAGCCGACGCGGCATGATCGCCTTCGCCTCAAGCCTCGATCAGGCGGGGCCCATCACACGGGACGTTGCCGACAACGCCCTCATGCTGCAGACGATCGCGGGGCACGATCCGCTCGACGCGACCAGCCTTCATGACGCCGTGCCAGACTATCTGGGCCAGTGCGGCCTATCGATCGCGGGCCTGCGGATCGGTCTGCACCGCGCCGCGCTTGAACTCGACGGACTGGCACCCGATGTCGCAACCGCGTTCGCAGCCGCGATCGCACAGCTCAAAGAGCTTGGCGCCACCATTGTCGACATCGAGCTCCCACACTGGCAGTACGCGACCGCCTGCTACTACGTGCTTTGCACAGCAGAAGCGTCGAGCAACCTCGCGCGCTATGACGGTATGCGCTACGGGATGCGTATCGACAAGGACAGCCTTCTCGACACGTATATGGCCACGCGCGAGGAGGGATTTGGCCCCGAGGTGAAGCGGCGCATCATGCTGGGGACCTTTGTGTTGCGTGCAGATTCTTACGAGGAGTACTACGGACGCGCGATGAAGGTCCGCACCTTGATTGGTCGGGACTATGACCAGGCCTTTGCCAAGTGCGATGTGATCGCGAGCCCAACCTCGCCGGTCGCCGGCTTCCGACTCAAGGAGCGCATCAACGATCCGCTGGCGATGTACCTCAGTGATGTCTTTACGATCGGGGCCAACTTGGCGGGTCTGCCCGCGATGAGCGTTCCTTGCGGAATGAGTGCGGCGCAGGACGCTCGCCCGCAACTCCCAATCGGGCTCCATCTGGTCGCGCCGTCGCTGCGCGAAGACACGCTCTTTCGCAGCGCGGCAGCGTACGAAGCCGCAGCGCGCTGGCGTGAGTTGGTCGCTCCCGTCACTGCAGAGGCCCTCGCCCAGGCCTAGCACCTCAATCTGCCCAGGACCTCCAGCTACGCCCGCGCTCATCCACGATGGCGCTCCTTCCTCAGCCCCAGCGCTGAACCGCGAGAAATCAAGTCATGTCCACATCTGATTGGCACGTCGTCATCGGTCTTGAGGTGCACTGTCAGCTCAAGACCCGAACCAAGATGTTTACTCCCTGCGAGTTTGCATTTGGCGCGGATCCCAACTCGCAAACGGACGCCTACACCCTGGGGTTGCCCGGAACCCTCCCCGTGCCCAACCGGCAGGCTGTCGAGTACGCGATCCGTCTGGCGCTGGCGACCGGCTCGACGATCCACCGAGTGTCGCGCTTCGCTCGCAAGCACTACTTCTATCCCGACCTCCCCAAGGGCTATCAGATCACACAGTCCGACCATCCCTATGCGACGGGAGGTGTGATCGAAGTACCGCAGGCGGATGGGGAGGTCCGCAAGATTCGCCTGGTTCGCATTCACATGGAGGAAGATGCGGGCAAGAACCTTCACTTGGTCGGCGATGACGTCTCGCTGGTCGATTACAACCGTGCAGGTGCGCCGCTGCTTGAAATTGTCAGTGAGCCGGATATCCGTTCTGCTGCCGAGGCGGGCGCGTATCTCCGTGAGCTTCGCACGCTGATTCGATACCTGGATCTTTCGGACGCCAACATGGAGGAGGGTACGCTGCGCTGCGACGCGAACATCTCGCTGCGACGCGGCCCAGATGCGCCGTTTGGCACGCGCTGCGAGATCAAGAATCTCAACTCCTTTCGCTTCTTGGAGAGCGCGATCGCGGCTGAGGTTCGACGCCAGGCGGATCTCTTGGAAGCGGGCGAGCGCGTTGTTCAGTCGACGCTGAGCTACGATCCGGCCAAGGACGTCACTCGGGTGGAGCGCGTTAAGGAAGAGGCCGCCGACTACCGGTACTTCCCAGAGCCAGATCTGCCCGCTTTGGTGATCGAGCCCTCTTGGATCGAGGACGTCGCCAAGACGCAGCCTGAGCTGCCCATGGAGCGTCGCCGTCGTTATTCGGCCGACGGGCTGACGCCCTACGACGCGGGCGTGCTCACGGCCGAAGTCGCGCTGGCGAACTTTTACGACGCCGCCGTCAAGGCGGGTGCCCCGGCCAAGAAGGCGTGCAGCTGGGTCACCGTCGAGCTGCTCGGTCGGCTCAATGCCGATGACCGCACCATCGAGCGCTCGCCGATCGAGCCACAGTGGATCGCCGAGATCATCGCGCTGGTCGACGAGGGCACGATCTCCGGACGCTCCGCCAAGGAGGTCTTTGACAAGTGCTACGCGGAGTCGGTCTCGCCTCGGACGGTGGTCGAACGCGACGGCTATCGGCAGGTGTCCGACACCTCTGCGATCGAGGCAGAAATTCAGGCGGTGTTCGATGCGAGTCCCACTCAAGTCGCGCAGTACGTCGGTGGCAAAACCAACGTGCGTGCCTACTTCGTCGGCCAGGTGATGAAGCGGACACGTGGCCAGGCCAATCCACAGGTCGTCAACGAACTGCTCGACGCCGCGCTCGCCAAGCTAGCGGCCGCATCGAACTAACCTCACGCTGCGGTCGCACCCATGACATCGATGCAAACTGCCGCTGACTACCAAGGACTTGTTCCGGTCCGTCTTTCGACCGATGCCCGGGCGGTTGAGCTGCTCGATCAACGCGAGCTTCCCGTTCGCGAGGTCTGGCTTGAACTTCGCGACATCGAAGGCGTCGCGCAGGCGATTGAGACGCTGGCGGTGCGCGGCGCACCAGCGATCGGGATTGCCGCGGCGTACGGCTTGGCTGCGGCCAGTCACGACTTCCCCTCGGAGCGTGATGCCTACGTTCGTGCGTGCGAAGCTGCGATCGAGCGCCTCGCGAGAACGCGGCCGACGGCGGTGAACTTGTTTCACGTGCTCGCACAGATGAGACGCGACTTGGCAGAGTTCGCCGCCAGCGGACGGGATGTCGAGCAGCAGCAAGCGCACTGGGTGTCGTTTGCAGTCGCCCACGCCCACGCGGACCTTGAGATGTGCCTGCGCATGGGCGCGGCCGGCGGTTCCTTGATTGCATCAGCCCGCGGTGTACTGACGCACTGCAACACCGGTGCGCTCGCCACGGCGGGATTTGGCACGGCGCTTGGAGTGATCCGTCGCGCATGGGCAGATGGCGCCCGCTTCCGTGTGTTTGCCGATGAGACCCGTCCAGTGCTGCAGGGAGCGCGTCTCACCGCGTGGGAGCTCGCCCGTGACGGCATCGACGTCACGCTGATCTGCGACAACATGGCCGGCTGGCTGATGAAGCGCGGCGAGATTCAAGCAGCGGTGGTCGGAGCAGACCGCATTACGCGGCGCGGAGATGTCGCCAACAAGATCGGCACGTATAGCGTCGCGGTGCTCTGCAAGCACCACAATATCCCCTTCTACGTGGCGGCTCCCTGGACCACGATTGACCCGGATTGCCTCCACGGCGACGACATCGAGATCGAAGAGCGCCATGCGGACGAGGTCCGCCTCCACGGTGGGAAGCTCCTCGCGCCACCGAACGTCCGCGTGTTTAACCCAGCATTCGACGTGGCACCGGCAGAACTCGTGACCGCGATCATCACAGACCGCGGAGTGTTTGCGCCGCAAGATCTGAGCGCTGCGCTTAGTTGAGGCGAACGCTCAGCGTGGCGCGCACGACGAGAAAGTCGTGGACCCACTCGTCGGTATTCTGTAACGCCATCTCGACGTCGAGCGACTTTCCGTTGGCAACCGTGTTGTTGATGACGGTCGCCCAGTAAGACCTCGAGCTGACGAGAAACCACGGCGCGATCGGCTCACAGAGCCCCTCGATCTTGAGCTCGACGCCGCCGCTTGCCCGAACCCGCGGCACGACCTCGCCAAAGCTGAAGTACTGCTTTTGGTGGCGCGGCATCCGGTTCGCGATGTCTTCGAGCGATGTCAGGCTCAGCAGCGGCTTGTATACGCCGTGCAGATCGAAGAGCGCCTGCGCGACGGCTCGCTCCTTGGCGAAGTGCAGAAAGCTCTGCCCGCGCGCGGCGGAACACACCGCGGCACACGTCGCGAGCGGCAAGATGTCGTAGAAGACCGACGGCATGAAGTACTGACCAACAAAGGATCGAAGGTCGGCCGTGGGCAGACGCTCGAGACAGTCGCTCAGACCGCCCGGATGCGAGACCTCGACCCAGCGGAGGAAACCCCGATAGGCCGTCCCCTTGATCTTGTACGGGCTCGCTCCCGGACCCCAGGGCATGGGCTCGAGCAGCTGGCGGCTGCCATCATGCGCCATACCGCGCGGCTCGGTGCTTGAGACGGAGGACGATCGAAGTCCAGACCCGGTCGGGCGGATCGCCTCGTAGCTGCTGCTGCGGCTCGCGAGTTGGGAGTCGCCAGTCGCGGGCTCTGTCCGGGTGCGTGGGGCTGGATCGGAGGCACCGCGCTCGGTTGCGGAGGCATCGAGCCCCGTGGCGTCGAGCGGATCGACAGGCCCGGCCAATCCCTGTCGCGCGCTCGCCCAGCCGCTGTCTTGGAGCTCCCGCGCGCCGGCTTTGCTGCCGGCCGCCCTCGGTTGAGGGTCGGCGTCGCTGTAGGTGACGGTGACGGCACCGCTGACTCGCACCTGCGTGCTGCCCGGACTCGGATCGGGCACGTCATTTTGTTCCACCTTCACCGGTGGAGCGCCAGTGCCTACGCGGATCACCGCGGTGCGCAACGCGTCGACGCTCTCAAAGCGATGCTCGGGCCGCTTGGCAAGACACTTCAAGATCACGGCCTCAAGATCGGCCGGAATGTCGCGCGTGGGCGCTCGGCGGCGCGGCGGAGTGGGCGACTCGAAAATATGCTGATACACCACCGCTGCGAGCGTGGTGCCATCAAAGGGTCGCGAGCCCGTCGCCATTTCGTAGGCGATGCAGCCGAGTGAATAGACATCGGTGCGAACGTCGATGGTCTTGCCCGAACATTGTTCGGGGCTGATATATGCAGGGGTGCCCAGAATGGCCCCGGTGGCGGTAAAGGACGCGCCACCGTGTGCCTCGGAGATCATCTTGGCAACGCCGAAGTCGATCACCTTGCAGTAGGGTGGTAGCGAGCGACGCTGGACCACGAAGACGTTGCTGGGCTTGAGGTCGCGATGGATCACGCCGCGGCCGTGCGCAAAGTCGAGCGCGTTGCAAAGATGCAACATGAACTCGCGGGTGGCGATCCAATCGGTACGTTCCCCGCGCGCGAGCCACTGGGCGAGAGTCATCCCCTCGAGCTTTTCCATCACGAAATAAGGCTGCCCGGAACTCAGCGTGCCAAAATCCTCAACCCTCACAATGTTGTGATGTTGAAGACTTGCGGTCGCTTGGGCCTCGCGGATGAAGCGCTTGTGATCCTTTTTGCCGACCCGACTCGCGGAGAGAACTTTGATCGCAACGAGCTTGTGCGAGTAGATCTGCTCGGCTTCCCAGACTTCGCCCATGCTACCTGCGCCGATCCGACGGATGGTGCGGTATCGATCGCCGACCAGGGTGGCCGGTCCAAGCGAAGGCGCTGAATCCGGGAGATCGAGATCCTCGCCGGCATCCGGCCACGCCTCTTCAGCGGGCGGCGCGTTGCCGCGCCCCTTGTGATCTGGGTCGTCGCCGTGGGGTTCCCTACTCACCGGGGTGCCCGAGTATCGCACGGACATGCACGGGGTCTGGCCGCAGCGCGCGTCTTCGTCGAGTCTTTGACTCCCACCTCGCGGCACGGGCGCGACCGCATCGGCACCTGCACGCGGTGGCATCGCTTCCCCGGGGCGTGCGCGACTCCGCGCGCGACGCTTGGCGCAGTGGCTCGGGTACGCGCGTGCAATCGGTCCTCCGAGCGCCGTGCGCCGACTGGGCCGCGCTGCTAAGGTGCCGGCGCTCAGAAAGACAACGCACGATGCCGTTTCGCACGCCCCAACCGCGGACCTGTCGATGCACCGCCCCATCCGCCCGGATTTCGCGAGGCGTCGGTATCTGGCTCTGCCTGATGACGGCGATCCTCGCCCTCGCTCCGTCCGCGCTGCCCGCGGGGACGGACGCCCTCTCCTGGACCTCGTGGCTCCTCTATCTCGGGCTGCTTTTCGGGCTTGGGCTACTCGCAGGTCTCGTGGTCGCACTCTTCGAGTCCCGGCCACAGGGACCGATGGATGCCGATGCCCTTCGGCGCGCGCTCTCCGGCGGCCGCGAGCTTGAGGTCGAGCAAGCGCTCCGACGCCGTACCTCCGACACCGACGCGCACCGCGGCTGGGTGGTTCGCTGCCAGTTGACCGAGCTGCTCCTGGCGCAGGGACGCTACGCCGAGGCGCGGTCGACGATGGAATCGGCCACCTTGCCCGTGCCAGATCTCATTCGAGGGCACGTCGCCTTCACACGGGTCGAGCTGGACGCACTGACCCGACCGGCGGACGAGGCGCTCCTCAACGAGATCGTCCACGAGCGCCACACTGCGCTGCAGGGCTTGGAGGGCGCGCACCGAGAAGAGATGGAGCGGGCGTGGGCGGGGCTACAAGGTCTTTGCCTTTCTCGCATGGGCCGCGCGAGTGATGCCGTTCCGCTCCTCGCGGCCAGCCTTGGCCTCTTGCGCCACCGGCCCACCCATGTGGTCTTTCTCTTCCACCTCGCCGAGGCCCAGGAGCAGAGCGGAGAGCTCGACCGGGCACGGGAGAACTACGACTACGCGCGCAAGGAATTCCCGGGGAGCAGTTTCGGCAGCCACGCGCACGAACGCCTCCGCGAGATCGAGCACTGAGTTTGCAAGCGCCGCGGAGGCGCGTGCATCGCCGTTGTCGGCGCCGTCGCCCAAGCGGGCCTGCTGGCCGCCACGGTTTGTGACCGAGCCAACGCAACACGGGGTTGCACGCACGCCGTCCATCGTCGCGGCAGCTTGCCAACCAGGAACGCTATCCTACCCATCAGGCGATCATGTCCAACGATCCGATCCTCGACGAAGTAGAGCTCGGCTTCCCCTGGAAGACCTTTGACCCGTTCCTGTTTTGCGTCTTTCACGAAGACGCCTATCCGATGGGCAACGAGGAGATGGGGCCCGAGGCATCCCTCGTGGGGCGTGATCTCGGCCAAGACTTCGCGGGGATCGACGGGTGGCGGATGTACCACGGGCGCAAGATCCCGGGTTTCCCATCTCATCCACATCGCGGCTTTGAGACCGTGACGATCGTGCGCGATGGCATCATCGATCACAGCGATTCGCTGGGTGCGACCGCTCGATTCGGTGCGGGCGACGTTCAGTGGCTCACCGCGGGCAAGGGCATCGTGCACGCCGAGATGTTCCCGATGATCCATCGGGACAAGCCAAATCCGCTCGAGCTCTTTCAGATCTGGCTCAACCTTCCGGCGAAGGACAAGTTCGTCGATCCCTATTTCTCAATGTTGTGGCGACCGATGATTCCGGTCGTCGAGCGCCGCGATGCGCAAGGCAAGTCGACCCGCATCAACGTGATCGCCGGCGGCATCGAAGGCGTGCGCGCTCCCGCGCCACCGCCCAACTCATGGGCCTCACGAGCGAAGGCCGAGCTGGCAATTTGGACGATGAAGCTCGAGAGCGAGGCACGCTTCCAGCTCCCAGCGACAAGCCCGGGCGTGCACCGCACGATCTACGTGTTCCGCGGCGACGAGCTCATGGTCGGGCCTCGCCGCGTTCGTCGAGGACGCGCCGTGAAGACGAGAGGCGAGTTTGCCCTTGAGCTCCATAATCCAGGTCCAGCCGTGGAGATCTTGGTGCTGCAAGGCCGTCCGATTGGCGAGCCCGTGGCCCAGTACGGCCCCTTCGTCATGAACACGCAGCGCGAGATCCAAGAAGCCTTTGCCGACTATCGCAAGACCCAGTTCGGCGGCTGGCCCTGGCCAAGCGAAGCGCCGGTACATGCCCGCGACGCCGGGCGCCACGCGCTGCACCCGGATGGACGCACCGAGACGCCAGAGAGCTGAGGACTCTCGTCAGTAGGTCGCCGGGACAAAGGATGTCCCGTTGAACTCGAAGATCGCCTCGCCGCCCGCGATGAACCACAGTTCGCCGTTGGCGGCCTTGTAGATCACGGGAACGAAGAGCGAGGGCAGGCCGTCGCTCTTCGTGTAGTTGGTGAGGCGCTCCCCGTCCACGCGCCAGACACCGGCATCCACGGTGCCCACCCAGATGCTGCCATCCGCGTCTTCGTTGATGGCGAAGACACGCGCGAGCGTGCCCGGCATGTCCGCGTTCTCCATGCCGCGAAGAAAGTGCTCGTTCCCGAGGTCGTTCTCCACTGTGATGTTGCGAAGCTCTTCGCCGTCGTAGCGATACAGTCCGCCGCCGTTGTTGCCAAACCACATCACGCCGCGGCTGTCCTGGAAGATGGCCCGCACCGCCGGACCGGCGAGGTCGTCCTCAACGAAATAGCTGACCTCCCGGCCGTCGTAGACCGCAACGCCCATCGACTGCGTGCCGAACCAGACGACACCGTCGGTGTCGACCGTGGTGGTGTACACCTCATAGGGACCGTGGAGAGATGTCGGGTCGGGGACAAAGTCCTTGGGTACGATGGAGACCTCGGCACAGCGCTCGCCGTCGTAAAAGCAGACGCCGCGCTCGGTATTGAGCGGAATCCCTGAGACATCGGGCGATTGCGCGAGCGTTGACGCTCGGATGGCGTCCGTCATCTCGACAAAGGTCTTGCCGTCGAAGCGACAAACGCTGTCCCAGGTCGTGAACCACACGGATCCGTCTGGGGCACCATGAATGCGCCAGACAGAGTCGCTGCAGAGTCCATCCTCGGTCGTGAAGTGCGTCAGCGTCGTGCCATCGAACAGGTAGGCGCCGCCGCCGTTGCTGCCAAACCATGTGCGTCCGTGTCCGTCTTCGTAGAGCGCGTCGATGTTTGGCCCAGGTTGAGGCACGAGGCGGGGTACGGCGACGGACTTCGCGGGGGCGCCACACCCCACAAGCAAGAACGCCCCAAGGCACCGGCACGAGAGTCGAAGGCTCATGCGCGGTTGGGTTCCTTCGGCCGCGGCAGCTACCTACGCGCCCACGGCCTCGGCCGAGGCCACGGGATCCGGTCGCGCGGCACGTTGCTCTGGCGTCCGATGGATCGGCCGCAGGCGCGAACGCATCAGCGCGATCTTGTCCTCGGTCGACCAGGGCTCTTCGTCGAGGGTGATCATGCGGGCCGCCAGCCAGTCGTAGCGGCGGAGCATCAGGAACACCCACACCTGAAAGAAGTCGATGCCCTCAAAGATGATCGCGCGCTCGTCGCGGTAGCGCGTCCAGTTCTTGATGAGCTCACCGGGCATCAGGGTCCAATGCATCGCGGGCTTGATGTGATGGACGATGTGATAGCCGTCGTTGAAGCACTTGCGGTTGTAGCTGACGTTCACGCAGGTGATGCTGTTGGTGTAGCAATTGCCCGGATCCGCGGGATCGATGAACGCGTGCTGACCCCAGTTGCCGCACATCATCAAGATGCGCACGCCGACGAAGGGCACCACAAACACGGTGAAGGTGGCCGGCCAGGACACAAAGATCGCGAGGAGCGCCACCACGGCATAAAACGAGAGCTCGCCGAGCAGCATCCGTCGAAACTTCTTGCGGCGCTTCTTGCCCAGCAGGTAGCCGGAGAGCTCAAAGATCGCGAGAAAGAAAAAGCGCGCCCAGTACACCAGCCAGTGGCGGAACGAGTCGCGCTGGTAGGCCATCGTGGAGCTCAGATCGCCCTCGAGATTGTTCTCGGGGTGGTGCATGCCGATGTGATGCGCGGCGTAGGTCTCCGGGGTCTCTCCCATGAAGGGACCGAGGACCCACACGATGTAGTAGTGGAGCCAGCGGACCTCCTGCCGGAACAGGGGGCGGTGGCTGATGCAGTGCAGCATCAGGATGTAGGGCCCGACAAATACCCCGAAGAGCAGCGCCCAGTAGAGCGGCGCCATCCACCAGCGAAACACGCCAGGGACAAAGAGCGCGCCTGCGAGGGGCAGCACCACGGCGCTCATCAGGAGGCTGAGGCGAATGAAGGGCCAGTCCCGTGGATCCCGGATCAGCCGGCGGCGAGCCCAACGCTCAAGCGCGCCAGGGCTCGCGCTCGGCTCGTACCAGCCGTCGCGGATGCCTCGGAGCGCGGGGTGCATGTCCCTTTCTTGCGCGAAAATGCCGTGCGGTCAAAAGCTTCGTGGCCGGCAGACGTGCGCGCGTCGATCGACTTGGTAGTCTCCGCGGATGTCGCTCGGGTCTCGCGCTGCGTTGCTTTGGTTCCAACTCCCGCTGTTCGCGCTCGCCGCCGTCTGCACCCTTCCGGTCTTGGGCTGCGGGGACGACGGCCAGGAGGTCGATGCCTCCGGTGACGGCGACGGCGACGGCGACGGGGATGGGGACGGCGACGGCGACGGCGATGGCGACGGTGACGGAGACGGCGACGGCGACGGAGACGGCGATGGTGACGGGGACGGCGACGTCTGCCCGGACGGTCTCCCGCGCGTGGCCTGGGAGGACGGCGTCATGGGCACCGTGCCGGGGTCGAAAGCCGGAGACTTTAGCGTCGAGACCATCACGGGACCCTTCTCGCTCAAGGAGTCGTGGACCGGCTGCGACAACTACCTGATCATTTTTGGCGGCGGAGACACCGTCAACCCGGCGCTCGCCACTTCTGCGAGCTCGTTGCTCTTTGAGCGCGCCGGCGACAACACGCACATCATCTTCGTGTCGCTCGACGCTGACACCTCGTCGATCGACGCATGGCTCAGTGTTGCGGGATGGGCGATTCCGATGCTCGGCGACGGCGCTCTGGATGCATGGGAGCCGCGACTTCACTTCGTGAGTGTCCCCGCTGCCGACGTCGGTGGGGGACTGGGGGCCTATCTCGCGGCATGGCAGGCGGCCAACGGCAACGACTCCATTCACGCCCTGGGTATCGACCGCACGCAGCGATGGGACGATCCCGGCTCGGTCAGCGACACATTGACGGGCGGCTTCTCACCCTCGGGCGACGTCCTTGGATGGGCGCCACGATTCTATGATGCTCGCTACGCGCTCGACCTCAAGCTCGACCAAGAGCCCAACGTCGTGGTCGTACCGATCATCGACGACATCACCTTCGCGCCGGACTGCGTGCCCGGAGACGCCTGCTTCGACACACAGAACGGTCCGTTCGCCAATTCGCAGAACAACAAGGTCTGGACGGTGGCGCTTCCGGACGCTGCCGCGCTCGCGGACATGAAGCGCCTGCACATTGACCTGCAGCAGACCTGCGGTCCTGACAGCTACGCCGATTGCGGGCACTGGGACTACACGGCGACGCTTGAGCATTGCTCGGATGCGGACTGCACCGAGGCCACCGAGTTCGCTCGCTGGATCACGCCGTACTCACGGCCTGGACGACTCCGGTGGGAGATCGATGCGACCCCCTTCTTGCCGCTGTTCCAGACCGGCGGCGAGTCCTACGTCCGCTTCAAGATCGTGTGGAACATGAACCCCGCGACCTGGTCGATCGACCTGCGCTTCTCGCCCGATGACAGCGTACCGAGCGTTGCGGGCCTTTCCGGCAAGCCGATCGGAATGGAGAAGATGTGGTTCGGGAGCTATGAGTTCGTCACCGGCTACAACGACAACTTCGCGGACTTCACCTTCGATGCCCAGGGCAGCAAGACCTACCTTGCGGCGGTGATCTCGGGACATGGTCAGAGTGCCGGGGCCAATTGCGCGGAGTGGTGCAATCACGTGCATCGCTTCGAGGTCAACGGCACCGTGTTCGAGCGGTCCTTCCCAGGACAGGTCAAGACGGCCGGCTGTGGCGACCAAGTCGTGGACGGGGTCGCCCCCGGGCAATATGGCAACTGGACACCGGGTCGGGCCGGGTGGTGCCCGGGTCAGGCGGTGCAGCCGTGGATCGTCGACATCACCGAGGCGCTGGTCTCGGGTACCAACACCGTGCACTACGTCGGCAGCTACAACGGCGCCGAGCCCAACCAGCCCAGCGCCTACATCAACCTCGACGCGATGATCGTGCACGTCGAGTAGCGCGGGCGCCCTGCCGCGCATGTTCGTTGCCGCGCCGATCGCAAGGGCGACACGGTGCGGCCAAGATTGGCTCGCGGGCTTGTCGCCTCGTGCGCCCGCTCGCAACTTGGGAGATTGATCACCGGCGAGACACCGCTTAACGTCGCCTCATGTTGTCCGTCTCGCGTCTCGCTTTGTTCTCGATGCTCCTCCTTGCCGCTGCCCTTCCTGCGTGTGGCGGCGATGACAGCGGTGACGACGGTGCCGACGCGGGAGATGGAGACGGCGACGGCGACGGCGATGGCGATGGCGATGGAGATGGCGATGGCGATGGCGATGGCGACGGCGATGGAGACGGCGATCCCGAGCCCGTGACCTTCACCGTCATGGAAGAAGTCGTCTACTACGACGGCTACGCGGCGACCGTCGACGAACCGACGCCGCCCGGCGTGATTCGCCATAACAACGCGCTCAACGCCATCAAGCTCACGCAAGCACAGATCGACTCGATCCAAAACACGCTCAAGGTCGGTGTCATCGTGGGTGCGCTCTGCGACAACTACGATCGGATCGGCAACGTGAATCTCGCCATGGTCCCCAAGGGCGCGAGCACCTACGTGCCTGCGGAGGTCGAGCGCATCGAGGTCGCTCGCTTCATCACGCCGTTCATGAACATGAACAAGTCGCCGATGACGGTGCCCTATCAGTGGGACGCGGACATGATCATCCCGATCCTCAAGGATCCTGATCTCGCCGCGCAGTACGACTTCTGGCTCGAGCTCGCCATCTTCGGCGTTCCCTACGCAGCCAACACCGAAGTGCCTGGCTGCGCCGGTCGCATCGACACGCAGCTTGGCACCCTGCTGCTCTACAGCGACAGCAGTAAGCCCAAGCAGAACTTCAACGAGCTCGTACCCTTTGCGATCAGCGAGTCGTTTAACAACTACGCCGAGGGGGCCAGCGACAACATCGGCCAGACGCGCAAGACCTTTAACTTCTCGCTTGACGCTGACTCTCCCAATGCCCAATTCGTGCTCATCACGTCCAACCACGGAGCCAATGCCGGTGGCGAGGAGTACAACCGACGGGAACACTCGGTGTATCTCGACGGTGAGCTCGCTCTCCAGTACACGCCCGGTCGTGAGACTTGCGAGCCCTTCCGCGTCTACAACACGCAGGCCAATGGCATCTACGGTTCTTCGCCCAAGACGCCGGAGGAGTGGCAGTCGTTTAGCAACTGGTGCCCGGGAGACATCATCGACATCCGTGTGATCCCGTGGGGCTCGGTGACTGCGGGCAATCACCAGTTCGTACTGGATGTGCCGTCGGCGGTCTTCGTCGATGCGCAGGGCGACATTCCGTTCTCGCTGTATCTGCAGCTTGAATAAGGTCCGTGCGTTGCCTGAGGGCCTGATCGCGCCGGCGATCGCCTGCTGCTAGGCTGCGCCGCGTGACACAGGACCCCGCGCAACCTGGTTTCCCCTACGGCTCTGGCAACTTGCCCGCACATCAGGGCGGCGGAGCAATCGCGCCGATGGCAAGCAAGCCGCTCGACTGGCTGCCTATGGGTTCGGGCATGACCGGTCACTATGCGCTCAGCGGCGAGATCGCCCAAACGGTCACCCTGCAGCTCGCGGAGGGGCAAGCTGTTTGGGCGCATCGCGGATCCTTGCTCAGTTACGACTCCAACGTTGAATGGCGGCTCAAGATCCCCGGAGCCGCCCTCTCGCGCATGCTCTCCGGTGAAGGTCTCGCGATGACCTACGTGACGTCCAAGCGCAGCGGTGCCTGCGTCACGCTTACCCCGAATCACACTGGCAAGATCGCAGTGTGGGATCTTGCCGATGGCCCAATCACCTGCACCGCGGGCTCGTTCCTTTGCGCGGTCGGTGATGTGCAGATCGAGGTGACCGTCGCAAAGCGCTTCGGCGCGGCGCTGTTTGGCGGTGCTGGATTCCTGCTGCAGAAGATCTCCGGGAGCGGGCTCGTATTTGTCCATGGCGCCGGCGACTTCATGGATCGACGCCTCCAGCCCGGGGAGACGCTGATGGTCTCAACCGGGAATCTTGCGGCGTTTGGCTCCAACACCGGCTACGGCATCCGGGGCGTCGGCGGATGTGGGCGAGCACTCTTTGGCGCCGAGGGGCTCTTTATGACGGAGATGACGGGTCCAGGTCGCGTGTTGCTGCAGTCGATGAAGCGACTGCCGCAAGGCGGCGGACACGGCTAGCGGGCATCGCTCGCAGCCCAGCGCCGCCCGATTCGCCGGGCATACAAGAGCGGGCGGCGATGGCGGCGAGATGCGGTCTATCACTGCCCGGGACGCATTGCGTGTCGACGGGTCGGTTGACCCGGGGGCCTGCATCGTGAATCGTGGCGGCAGATGACTTCGCTGCGTCGCCCGTCCATCGCCCGCGCCTCCCTGTTCGCGCTTGTTGTTGCCTTCACCTCGGGGATCGCAGCATGTTCGACGACCGAGTCGCCGCGCTACGAGGCCAACATCCGCCGCACGAGCTACGGCATTCCGCATATCAAGGCGCGCGACTACGGCAGCCTTGGCTTTGGTATGGGCTACGCGTTCGCGGAGGATCGCGCATGCTCCTTGCTCGACCAGGTCGTGAAAGTTCGTAGCGAGCGCGCAAAGTATCTCGGACCGGGCGACAACAACGAGCACCTCGACTCTGACTTCGCGTATCTCCACTTGGGCTTGGTGGAGGCTTCGCACGCGGAGTTTGCCAACCGTGACGAGCGCGCGCAGCAGATGATTCGTGGCTACGCGGCGGGCTTTAACCAGTACGTGGACAAGGTCGGTGCCGATGGTCTGCACGGTCACTGCAAGGGGGCGGCATGGGTCGGTCCGATCGACGAGTACGATCTCTTCGCGTATTTCCTGGACCTCGGGCTGCTCGCAAGTAGCCGCCAGCTCATCCCGGCCATTGGCGCGGCCCAGCCGCCGGGCGCGGGCAATGTGCCTGGCAAAGGCCCTTTCGCCGCGCCCACGGGGGTCTCGCTTGAGACACTGCGCGTCAAGCCGGAGACCTTTGGCAGCAACGGCTGGGGCATCGGCTCGCAGCTCTCGGCCAATGGCCAGGGCATGGTGCTGGCAAATCCGCACTTCCCATGGGAGGGCGAGCTGCGTCTGTGGGAGAGCCACCTGACGATCCCCGGCGAGCTCGACGTCTACGGTGTGGGCCTTTCAGGCGTCCCCGCAGTTCTGATCGGCTTTAACGAGGCGATGTCGTGGACCCACACCGTCTCCGACGGACAGCGCTTTAACTTCTACAAGATGACGCTGGGGAGCACGCCGACCAGCTACATGTTCGATGGCGAGGAGGTCGAGATGGAATCGACCACCTACACCATCCAAGTCCTTCGGGATGGCGAACTCAAGAATGAGCAGCGCACGCTCTATCGCAGCGTGCACGGTCCGATCGTCTCCGTGGATCCCTTCGGCTGGGACTACACCACGGTCTTCGCGTTGCGCGACGCGAACATCGACAACTACGTGCTCGTCGAGCAGTTCCTGGAGATGGATCGCTCCAAGAGCATGGATGAGTTCCAGGCCGCCCACCGCAACATCACGGGCATCCCTTGGGTCAACACCATGTCGGCGAGCGCAGACGGCCGCGCGTGGTACATGGATTCGACGCCCACACCCAACGTCTCGGACGAGACGCTGAGCGCCTGGGAAACGGCCCTGGCGGACAGCGAGTTCTTCGTCACCGCGGTCTGGGTCGGAGCGGGGGTCTACCTGTTTGACGGCAGCACATCGCGCGATCTGTGGGTTGAAGAGCCAGGCGCACGCAGCCCCGGACTTGTTCCCTACGACGACATGCCCAAGCTCGAGCGTGCGGACTTCATCTTCAACGCAAACGACTCGCACTGGATGACAAACCCGGCCGAGCTGCTGGAGGGCTACAGCCCGCTGCACGGCGCGGAGCGTACGGCGCGGTCGGTTCGCACCCGAATGAACGCCGTGGAGCTGACCGAGACCGGCGAGAACTCAATCTTTGGAGCCGACGGCAAGCTCTCGATCGATGAGCTCAAGACCGCCGCCATCATCAATCGCGGCATGGTGGCCGAGCTCCTTCGCGACCAACTCGTGACCCGTTGCCAGGCCGAGCCGATGCAGACCTTCTCCTACAACGGCTCCGTCGAGACCATCGACTTGACCGATGCCTGCGCCGTGCTGGCCAACTGGGACCTTCGCTACAACAACGACAGCGTCGGCGCGCACATCATGCGCGAGTTTAACGGCGACTACCCCAGCAGTGCACTGACGAGCGGCGACGTGCTCTTCGCGACGCCCTTCGACGTGGCCGATCCCATCAACACGCCCCGCGATCTCGCGCCGGCCGACGCCAGCGGCGACGGTGCACTCAAGGCCCTCGGTCGCGGAGTGCTGCGTCTGGAGGACGCCGGCATCGCACTGGGGGCGACGCTGGGCAGCGTGCAGGCCACCGTCAAGAACGGCCAGAAGATCCCGATC
>CAZVEM010000064.1:0-2880 GCA_964626165.1 uncultured Nannocystaceae bacterium | reverse complement strand
GACGCTGTGGTGGCCTTGAATGGCGATCTGAAGGACCAGACCGAGACGATCGCGGGCGAGAAGATCCCGATCCACGGCGGCATGGAGCGTGAAGGTGTCACCAACAAGGTCGACTACGGGACCTTCAAGTCCACGCTCGATCAAGGTCTTGAGCGCGGCGACGTGATCAACAGCGCCAGCAACCTCAGCACCGACGGCTACGTCATCAACAACGGCACAAGCTTCATCATGACGATGACCTTCACGCCCGAAGGTCCCGACGCGTGGGCGTTTCTCACCTACTCGGAGAGCGACGACCCCAGCAGCCCCCACTTCGCCGATCAGACCCAGCTCTTCTCCGACAAGACGTGGCGCCGCTGCCTCTTCCTGGAGGCCGACATCGCCGCCGACCCCAATCTGGTGAGCTACGACGTCAGCGGGGAGTGAGCCCGAAGCTCGCCGTCGTCGACACCTTCCAAAGACCGCGGATCGAATCGCCTTCCAACTTGCTCTGCAGAACCTCTTCCCGCAAGGACGGAGGCGCGCTCTCGCCTGGGGTGGGCGTCATGGGCCACGTGAAGATGCACGACCCGAAGTAGGGGGCCGGCCAAGCTTCACGAGGGCCACAGTGTGGCGATGCGGCCCTACGTTCCGAGTTTGCCCGCGTCGAGGGCAGCATGCAAGGCGACGCGGAGGAGATCAACGTCTCCGTCTGTCAGTACGGGCTGTGGCGGTAGCTGGGGTGGCTGAATCTGTACAGCCGGAGGCTTCCTCCAGTTCTGGTTGAAGATGAACGAGATACACACGCCGTCGCTGCGGCAACAAGTCCACGCCCACGCACCGTCCACGCCTCCAGAGTGCGAGAGGAAGCCAGTCCCACCGCTGGTAGTTCCAGAATTGATTCCGAGTCGTTCTTGCGCTGTTGCCGAGCCTTTCCAGTCCGGGAAGGGCTCCACCATGGCCTTGAACATGTCGACGCTGAGCATCTCTTTGCCGTCGGCACCGACGACGTTCTTGGGTGGCGTCGGCGTCCCGATTCCGCTGCCGGGCGGTTTGGGAAACCATCTCGAGAACGCATTCGCAAGCCGAACTAGGTCCGGTGCTGTAGACACCCAACCCGCCGCAGGGGCTCCCGCACCGCCGGTGATCACGTCGTAAGCGTTTTCGACTACACCTGCGCTCGACTCTGGATAGGAGGCGGCAGGCATAGGTTCGTATGCATCGCCAAGGGCATCCGCGGGCCATTGCGTCGCATTCGTGTTCCAGTTTCCGCGGGACGGCAGATAGTCGTCCGAACCGGCTAGACCTCCGTCACCTACCGTCTGGCCTGGAAGTCGGTACAACTTGGTAAGGGCCATCGTCCCGGCGACGAGACGCGTGAAGCCATCCAATCCCGATCCGGCAAGCGGCGCATCGGGCATGCGGCGGGGAAACGCAGGGACACTAGTGCGGCAGTGAATCTGACCACGATGAAGCCCAAGAAGCGTCCACCCGTCCAATACGGTCGAGCTCATCCGAAGCGGCTCTATCACGAGCTCCCCTACGGCCTCAGCGTAAGCTGCCCAGTCAGTGCGGAGGATGGTCATCTCGGCACCATCGTATTTCCAGACCCCATCGCGTTGCTGCCAGAGCAGCGTCAGCACTTCGCCGGCCAGCGCGGTGTTGAAGTTGTTATAGGTTGCGATCCCGTCGTCGTACTTCTGCTTGTTCCACCCAACCGGTCGAGTGTTCCAGTCGTTCGGGAAACCCATCCCCGACTTGAATGTCAAACCGGAGTTCAACCAGATCCGTGGCTTGAGCATCATGCGCCGAGCGTCACCGTACCTCGGCGGCATACCAACGTAGACAGACGGTATGCCGTCAGGATCCGCGATGACCGGGCCGTTGAGCTTCTTCGTAGAGCTGGGCGGAAGCTGGTTTGGCGGAAACGCTGAGTCACCGCCAACTACTTCCGCGTTGATCCAGCTGACACTGACGTACGCGTTCACGATCCCGTCCGCGAGAGGCCCTGGTCCCACGTTGAACATAGGCACGCCGCCCTCGCGGTCCCAGCCGGTACGATGGCCGAGTAACCGGCGGATGGAGAGCCGAAGGGTCGCCTTCGGCAGCGGCGGCAGGCCAGACGTGCTTGGGCTCCACTCCGGGTCGTAGAAGTACTTCGGATAGAACCCTCCAACCTCTGTCCCGTAGTTCCCGACCCCCGCAATATCAAAGATCGACATGTCGAGACCAAGCGGCTTGTTGCCGCCACCGCGCGCTGGATAGGTCCAGTCCGGCTTGGGCGTTGGGTTGCGCACGAAGGACAGCAACGCCAAGGCAGTGATCACCTTGGAACAGCTCCCAATGCGCATCTGCGTGTGTGGCCCGACGCGGTCGTGCTCTGGCGGAGCGTTGGTATACCCGCGGCAGACCTCAAAGACGCCATTGCGCGAGATCGCGACGACTCCGCCACTTGTTCCCGTCTCGTGCATGAAGTCGCGAATGATCGTGTCGAGCCACACGTTCTTGAGCGGGTCCTTCTCGCGCGAGGAATCCTGAAGCACCTCGATGTCCGCCTTGGTGGACTCCTTGGGCCGCTTCGCGACGAAGTAGAGCGGCCAGGCCTCCATCGGCTTGTTCTTGTTCGGAGCGCGGACCAGCAAGACGGGGAAGCGCGGCGCGCTTGTCGGGCCGGTGACCGCACCAAGCTTGTTGACGGGCGGCGCGATGCCAAGGCGAGCCCTCAGCGCCCATGTGTCGAGATACCTCATGTCAGAATCGAGAATCCACCCGTCGAACTTGACCGGGACATACATCGGCAAGTCTGCGGGCTTGCTGGCAAATCCCGTGTAGCGCACCGATCCATCGATGCAGAGCCTCGACGCCAGCGCCACGGCGACGCGCCCCTTGAGCGCCTGCTGC
>CAZVEM010000063.1:0-21001 GCA_964626165.1 uncultured Nannocystaceae bacterium | reverse complement strand
GGGCGAGCTCGACAACGCCAAGTGCATGGAGGAAGGCGGCTGCCTCTTGGTGTTCCTCGACGAAGAGATCAAAAAGCCGGAGATCCCGGGCATGAAGGAGGCCAACTTTGGCTGGGACATGCAGGCGGCATTTCAGGCGCTGGCGCGGCCCAGCGTGCGTCTTTTGACGATCGTCAACGGCATCGAGGAGGGCGGCAAGAACGGAACGCCGGGCCTGGGACTGCCGGGTGTGGTGGTCGGCAAAACCGACGCGGCGGAGGTGCACCGCTGGACGCGCGTGGATGAAGACCTTGAGCTGCGCAAGACCTTTGGTGTGCCCGAAGGCAAGGCAGCGCTGATCGGCATTGATGCCCAGGGACGATTGGCATTCTCGGAGCAGGGCCGGATCCCGCTGTGGAAGCTCGGGCTGCTCGAGCACTTCATGGGCATTTCGGAAGACGAAGACGAAGACAGTGAAGCCAAGGGCTGACGCAAAGCGTGGCAGCGCGCGCGAGGTCGCGGTTCGGACCCTGCGTGCCATGGACGCGTCGCTCAGCAGCGACCGCAGAGGCTTCTCCAATCGCGCTCTTTTTGAGCAGCTTGAGCGTGCCGATCTGGACGGTCGCGATCGAGGCTTGGCCACGCACCTCGTCTACGGGGTGCTGCGGCATCAAATACGCATCGACCATCTGCTCAACGCTGCCGCCCGCGATCCCAAAGGACTCAAGGGCGAGGTCCGACAGATCGCACGCGTCGCCGCGTTGGAGATCCTTGAGCTTGGTCGCCCGCTGCCGATTGCCGCCAACGAGGCCGCGGAGCTGACCAAGCGCCTCGATCCCTCCGGCAAGCTCGCGCGCTTTGTCAGCGCGCTCTTGCGCTCGATGAGTGAGCGTCAAGCGCAAGAGGAGGCGGAACTCGCGACCCTGAGCACGATGGACAAGCTCGTGCGCCGGTGGTCCCTCCCCCGTTGGATCGCGCGCCGATGGATCGCACAGCTCGGCGAAGAGCAGGCCCTGACGCGCGCGCAGGCCCTCGGTACCCCGCCCTGGGTCGACCTGCGCGTCGATCTGCATCGAAGCACGCGCGACGAACTGATCGCGTCACTGCGCGCGGACTACCCCACGGCGCACTTTGAAGCGAGCGAACTGTGTCAGAGCTGCATTCGATCGCGCGGCGCAGGTGATGTGTTTTTTGGCCCGCTCCACGATCAGGGGCTGATCTCCGTGCAGGCGCTCGGCAGCCAGCTTGCGGTGCAGATGCTCGCGCCGCAGTCGGGCGAGCGGGTGCTCGACGCGTGTGCCGGCTTGGGGACCAAGACCGTGCAACTAGCAGAGATGATGGGGCGACGCGGCCAGATCCTCGCCGTCGACCTCGATGGCGACAAGCTCGACAAGCTCGCAGGGCAGCTCACTCGCTGCGAGCTGGACGCGCAGGGCCTCTCGATCCGTGCCATCGCCGGGGACCTACGCGAGCTTGATCTGGGCGGATCGGGCCCCTTTGACCGCATCCTCCTCGACGCGCCCTGCACCGGCATGGGAAACCTCGGTCGGCATCCCGAGCTTCGGGGCTATCTCAAATTAGAAGACATCTCCGCCGCGACGCAGCTCCAGCGCGAGTTGTTACTCAAGACGGCGCCCTTGCTCGCAGCGCAGGGCAAGCTGGCATACGCGGTGTGCAGCCTCGAACCCGAAGAGGGACCGGAACTGGTCCGAAGCGCGCTCGTGGACGCGGGCCTCGAGCTCCTTGGCGAGCACGTCACGACACCTGAACGAGACCTCGCCGACGGATTCTATGTGGCCGTCCTGCGCCAGAGCGGCGAGCGAAAGTGAGCGAGGTCCGCGGCGGGTCATGCGCTCTGCCAGTAGGCCGCGCCGCGATCCCTGCCGAAGAGTCCAAGACCGCACTCAGCCCCAGAGAGGTTTACTCTGCAATAGAATCGCAGTAGCGGGCGGAAGAGCCAAGCCCCGCGATTCATATGCATCGAACGCCGCTCGGATCTATCTCGAATGCAGGTTCACATGCCGCTCGGTACCTCGCGGCCAGCGGTCTCATGTTCGCACTCAGTGGCTGCGGTAGCACAGCTACCGGCGATGGCGACACGAACGACGAGGCGGGCGACGATGCAGACGGCGGCGGCTCGGGCGGACAACCAAAGTTCGAGCCCGAGCTCGCTGTCGAATCGCCCACTCCCGAAGAGGCAGCTTTGTTCTCGAACCCCGTCACGATGCAGCCAGTTGCGAGCTATGTCTGGGACGTCCTCGCGATGCCTCTCGGCGTACTCGCCGACGGTCGCTTGGTACGCATGGGAAACGCCGGGCAGGGTGGTGGGTTCAGTGGATTACTCACCGTCGACGAGACAGGCGCATTCAAGGCCGGTGTCTTTCAGGACGTCTACTCGGTCACCTTCACCGCCTTCAGTCCGGATCGCACGACGCTCTGGACGGCGTACACGTCGGCGTCCGACCAGTCGACCATGCAAATCCGCACGGCATCCTCGTCGGACTTTGGCGACACGTGGAACGCTCCCATTCTTCCGCTTCACAGCACCGTGCCGATTCCGGTCGACTCGTCGACATGGAGCATACGCCTTCCCGAGGCGCTCGGCGTGCGCCAGAGACTTGCGGTCACGGATACCGGCCGTCTGTGTCTCACGGACACCAAGGAGGTGCACTGCCTCATGCCCGGCGAGTCCTCGTGGACCCACCCGCTTGACACTTCGTCGTTCGAAAGACTTGGGCTCACGCAAGAAGCGACCGAAGCATTTGAAGCGCTCTTGGGACATCCGCCCACGGGGATCAGCGCCCGTGTTCGAGCCCTAACGCCGATACCGGGCGACCGAGTCGGGGTATTGCTGAGCGTCTTTCCGCTGGATGGCAGCACTGAAGAGCACAAGGTCGAGGACGTGTGGCTACTGTCGATGAATCAGGATTCCACGGAGGCCCTCATGGTTGAGACGACGCACCCCGTGCGGCCGGCAATCGGGCTCGAGCCGGACACGGCGAACTTCCATCGCCTGCAAGGTTGCGAGGCGCTCGTATGGATCGGCGAGTATGGAGCTCTCGCGGCGATGTGCCGCGCGCAGGATCATTCATGGGAGGATCCGGAATTCTCGTCGGCGTACGCGCTCGGATTGCCCGCAGCGGACCCCCAGCGTTACACCGGGTTCGCGCTCCGCATGGTCACAGTGGACGATCCTGGCTACGGCGAGGTTCCGCTCACCGAGGCATGGTTGCGACGGGCCCACTGCGATACCTGGGGCCTCGACTACTTTGGCTGCCGCTACGGCGGTACGCCCCATCCCTGGACCAATGCCGATGGCAGCTTCGAACTCCTCGCTCTGCAGGAACCAGAGGACGCCGTGCCGTACTATCGCTTCGATCGACTCGCGGTGAACATCGACACGTCCGCGATGGACTTCGATCTCGACACGCTGACAACTGAAGTCGAGCTAGCCCGTGGAACGCATCCATTTCGCGCAGACTCCGACTTCGGAGGCGACGACGATGGAGACGAGGTACGGGGAGGCAGCAACCCGCTCGATGCCTCCGACGATACCGTCCCCGGACCCTACGTCACGTGGAGCGAGGATCCAGAGTGGGGTGCTGATCTCGGTATCAACCACGGCGCAGGGGTCTACGATCAGGATTTCCTCATCGGGAGCGCGGCTGCAAAGGGACCGATCTGCTCGAACGGTCGCTGCGTGGACGAAACTGGCAGCGAGGTAAGCAGCTGGGAACCGATGTTGGATCAAGCGATTGTCTCCGTTCGAAAGACGCTTGACGGCCGCTCAATCGCCTTCGGGATTGACGACGACGCGTACGCGATCCGCCTGGTGGATACGGAAGGCGGCGAGCAACGCGAGGTGTTGCCGCGTGCTGCACTCGACGAGGTCATGGCCCGAGAGAGTACCAATGGCATCCCACTTTCTGGGTGGCAGAACCTGGAGCTCATCGCAGTCTCCGAGGACGAGTTCTGGGTAGTTCAATATCAATACCCGGCGAGAATCGCGGTCTTCAATGCGGCGGGCGATGCCAGGATCGTCTATCACGGCGAAGAGTGGCGATGCAGCGCGAAGTTGGGCCCCTGCGACCAAGGGCCATTCCCGATCGGGCCCAACATCATCACGTACACCGGCTCCAATCTGCCATTCCCGCCGAACGGACCGCCGGACCTTCCTCCCCCGCTTGTCTACGATGTCAACCCCGAGTTCTTCTACGTGTGGGGTTATGAGCCAACGACCGAGCGCTTGCTTGTCGTCGTGTTTGGCACTTGGCAGACCTACCTTCTCGGACTTCACGCAGAGAAGCCGGCCGAGCGGTACGGCGGGTTGCGAGACACCATCGTGCGTCTCAACGCCACGTTCGATCCACTCCTCGAGAAGGAGGCGCCCGTACTCGATCGCCGTCGGATCGTGATCAGCGACTCCCTCCGTCTTGACGAGACCGGCCTCCTCACACCGCAGGGTCGTCCACTTCCCGGGGACGCACCGCCTGAGGTGCCCTACGTCAACGGGCTGGACGGTCGGCTGGCCTCATGGCGGTACGTAAACGACGGGACGGGCATCGACCTCGTCGAGATCAAGCCGGTCATCGCCGACTAGCCAGAGCCAGTGTCTCGGCAATTGGGCGTCAGGTTGATCTGCCGCTGTGTCCCAGGTCGCTTGGGGTGGCTGGCGGATACCGCTACAGGAGCGCCATGTCCGAGAACCAAGCCCCCGCCGTGCGACCGCTGCGAGAACGGCCGTTCGACATCGTGCTTGTGGTGTTCTTGGTGACCTTTGCGATCACCTCGCTGGTCTTTGATCGAACGGCAGCGTTTGAGCCCGACCTGCCCAACGCGACAACGGGACTCGCGGGCGCGCTGCGGGGCTATGGCGAGCTGCTCGATCCGCTCGTGCTCGCCAACCCGCTTTGGCTGCGCTTCATGTCGGGGATCTCGGGGCTGGTCTTTGGCGCGTACTACATCATCGCGACCTACGCCTTTGTTCGCGGACGTGAGTGGATCCGCGAGCCGACGCTGCTCTATTCGGGCGCGATGTTTTATTCGGTCGTGGTCCACGTCTTTATGGAGCTCGCAGGCGATCTCCCTCCGCCCAACGTGCCCCTGGTGCTGCTGATCTACGCTGCCTACGCCCTCTTGCCGGTCGCGCTCGCGATTCGCGTGTGGCGGCCTTCGGTATTTCACGGCGCCAAGGCTGCGTAGACAGCCGGTGAGCGGGGGTCGCGGCGGCCACTCAAGAGCGCCGCTCGTGAGCCCCGCTCGTGAGCCCCGTTCGTGAGCCCCGCTTGCGAGCCCCGTTCGAGAGCCCGTTCGAGCGTGCACACCAAGCCGCCTCCCGCCGGTCCGCTCGTGATATGAGCCGCCTGTGGCCCGCCAGCCGATCGCCATCGCCCCCTCGATCCTCTCGGCCGACTTCGCCCGTCTCGGCGAAGAGCTCGCTGCGCTTGAGCGCGGCGCGACCGACTGGGTTCACGTGGACGTCATGGATGGACGCTTTGTCCCCAACCTGACGCTGGGCCCGCCGATCGTTGCGGCACTGCGGCCGCACACTCAAAAGCCGCTCGACTGCCACTTGATGATCGTCGAACCCGAGCGCTACGTCGCGGACTTCGCCAAGGCCGGCGCAGACGTGATTACCGTGCACGTCGAGGCTAGTCCGCACCTGCACCGCACGCTGCAGCAGATCCGCGAGCTCCCCCACCATGCGGGCGGTCGGATCAAAGCGGGCGTCAGTCTCAACCCGCATACGCCTGTTGAGCAGATCCTGCATGTGCTTGAGCTGTGCGACCTGGTCTTGGTCATGTCGGTCAATCCTGGCTTTGGCGGCCAGAGCTTTATCCCAGCGGTCAGGCCCAAGATTCGCGCGATCCGAGCAGCGCTCGACGCCGCAGGACACGCGTGCGAACTCCAGGTCGATGGCGGCATCACAGCGGCCAATGTCGCCGATGTGGTGCGCGACGGCGCGAACAACTTCGTGGCGGGCTCTGGGGTGTTTCGCACCAAGCACGGTGCCGACTACGGCGCAGCGATCGCTGACCTGCGCGCTGCCGCTGCCGCTGCTCTAGACTGAGGCGGCGAGCCGCTGAGCCGGCGAGCCCACGCGGCCAACAGCCGATGCGCAGGGGAATCGGCGGGCGAGCTTGCATGTGCAGTGCTCGCTTGTGACAATCCCGCCGCGATGGACAAGCGCTACCCCACTGCAGACGCCGCGATTGAAGGCCTGCGCGACGGCATGACCCTGATGAGCGGAGGCTTCGGGCTCTGCGGCAACCCAGAGAACCTGATCGCAGCGGTGCTGCGCTCTGGCGTGAAGGATCTTCGGGTCATCTCCAACAACTGCGGCATCGATGGCGTCGGCCTTGGCACCTTGCTGGATGCCGGCCGCATCAAGGGGATCACCGCCTCTTACGTCGGCGAGAACAAGACCTTTGAGCGCCTCTATCTCTCCGGCGAGCTTGAGGTCACCTTGGTGCCGCAGGGAACGCTGGCAGAGCGGATCCGGGCCGGCGGCGCAGGCATCGGCGGTTTTTTTACCCCGACGGGATACGGAACCTTGGTCGCCGAGGGCAAAGAGGTCCGTCAGATCAACGGTCGCTGGTACGTCCTAGAGGCGCCGCTTCGCGCCGATGTTGCGATCATCAAGGCCTGGCGCGGCGACACGCACGGCAACCTCATCTATCGCTGGACCGCGAACAACTTCAATCAAGCCATGGCCACCGCGGCGGATCTGGTCATCGCGGAGGTCGAGGAGCTGGTCGAACCTGGCGTGCTGGACCCCAATCAGATCCACACTCCGGGAATCTTTGTCAATCGCATCATTCAGGGACAGGACTACAACAAGACCATCGAGTTCCGCACCACGCGTGAGAGCGCGTAGCGATTCGGTCCCACTTCACGCATCGTCATCTGCATTCAAGAGGCCATCATGCCGCTGACCAGAGATCAAATCGTCATTCGCGTCGCCAAGGAGCTCAAGGAGGGTGACTACGTCAACCTCGGGATCGGCATGCCGACGCTCGTGGCCAATCACCTTCCACCCGGCATTGAGGTCGTGCTCCACAGCGAGAACGGTCTGCTGGGCATGGGCCCCTTCCCCACCGAGGACGAGGTGGACTCCGACCTCATCAACGCCGGCAAGCATACGGTCACCGCAGTGCCGGGCGCTGCCGTCGTTGGCAGCCACGACAGCTTCGCGATGATCCGCGGCGGTCACCTTGATCTGTGCGTGCTGGGTGCGATGGAGGTGTCCAAGCACGGCGACCTGGCCAACTGGATGATCCCGGGCGCCAAGGTCAAGGGTATGGGCGGCGCGATGGACCTGGTCGCAGGTGCGAGGCGCGTCATCGTCGTCATGGAGCACACCAACAAGAAGGGTGAGCCCAAGCTTCTCGACGAATGCGCCTTGCCGCTAACCGGCCGTGGTGTCGTGCACGAAGTCGTGACCGAGCTCGGCTATTTCAAGGTCGGTCCCGAGGGACTTCGGCTACTTGAGATCGCGCCTGACACCACAGTCGAAGAAGTTCGCGCCAAGACCGGTTGCGAATTCACCGTCGCGGATCCGCTGCCTGTGATTGGTACCTAGTACCGACCCCGCTCACTCGCTCGCGCTGAGCGAGGTCGTGGGCAGGGAGCGATCGTTCCAGCGCAACATGCCGCCCGAAATGTTGGCGACATCGGTCTGCCCGAGCGAGCGGAGGATGTTGGTGGCCTGCGCCGAGCGTCGCCCAGACCGACAGACCTCAACCTCGGGGAGCTTCTCGTCGGTGCCCTCGTGGCCTCGCTCCTTGGCGGCGTCCTTGGCGAGCTTGGGGAGCTCTGCCGCGCGCGTCCGCAGCTCACCAAGCGGCACGTGAACCGAGCCAGGAATCACGCCGAGGATGCCGTAGAGCTCCGCTTCGTCGCGGACATCGACGACAAGCACTTCTTGGAGGTGCTCATGCACCCAGAGCGGGTCAATTTCGGGCACGCCAGCGTAGGAGACCATCACCGGGATCGCGCTCATCGCCTCCGAGCGCGTCGGCACCACTTCTGGCTTGCCGCAGCGCATGTTGGCCGGCACTGCCACGTCGATCTGACGCGGATGCGGCAGGTGCAGGTTCTCCATATAGCCGACGAAGTCGCGCTCGTTGGCGCCCCCGCCAACGCGCGGATTGTGGCGCTTCTCCTCCATCACGGAGGTCACCGTGCGACCCGAGTAGTCATGCCCAGGATAGAGCAGGCAATCATCGGGCAAGCTGAAGATCTGCTGGGTGATCGACTCAAAGAGCGTGTGGGCGCTGCCCTGCTGAAAGTCGGTCCGTCCGGCCGCACGGATCAGCAAAGCATCGCCGGTGAACGCCATGCTCTTGTCCGAGAGCACAAAGGTCAGGCAGCCATCCGTGTGCCCCGGCGTCGCGCGGACCTCAAGGGTATAGGCGCCGAACTTGATCCGGTCGCCCGCCTCAAGTGCAAGTTCAACACCGTCCGCTCCCGCGCGCTTGCTGAGCGCAATCTTGGAACCCGTCGCCGAGTGCATAAGCCATGCGCCCGTCACGTGGTCGGCATGGACATGCGTGTCCAAGGTGGCAACCAACTTGAGACCCAGTTCGCGCAGCAACGCGAGGTCACGGACATGCTGCTCAAAGACGGTGTCGATGAGCACCGCCTCGCGACTGATGGGGTCGGCGAGCAGGTAGGTGTACGTGCTGGACGCTGCATCGAAGAGCTGACGAAAGAGCATGACTCCACAAGCCTAGCAGCGACATCACGGGAGATGACATGCGCCAGCGAGCGCTCTTTCACATGCGCGACTCTGCTCACGGCAGCGTCGACACTTTGCACAATCTCACACGGGCGTGAGCGGATTCGCGAATCCGAGCGACTTGAAGTGCTCGAGCCGATGAAAGTCCGGTGTTACCGCATCATGTGAGAAGAGTGCGAGATGTCGACGCACGCCCTCTGGCGCGTGCGCCCCGCCGTGGATCGCAAACGCGTTAAATCGCAGATCACCGACAGGAAGTTGCGACCAAGGCAGCTCCACGCGTGCTCGCCAAGCGCCTTGCTCCCTGGCGTGGCTCCAACTGAGTGCTTCGTGCTGCGATCGAATCTGACGCACACCGTAGAGTTCGAGAAACCAGTGATGGCCATGGGGGCCGACTTCGACCTCGACATAGTGTTCCGAAGGTCCGGCGAGAAAGACCTCGACCACCTCAAACTTCCATAAGTCAGGGTGGTGACCCGGGGGGCCGCTGGGCGGGGTATCGCCGTAGTAGGCGGCGTTGATGTCCAAAATCAATGAGGTCTCGGTCCGGGCGAAGCGGATCGCGGCGTGCTCATGCGGCAGCAGCGGACCGCCTCGGTGATCCCCGGGGAGGCTGTGCCACGCCTCGAATTCAAGCGTCTCGATCATCCTTGACGATCTCCATGTTCGCAGGATCGAGTCGGAAGTAGTCGCGCAGCATGGCGTAGACCTCGGGATCGCGCTCTTCTAGCTTGTCGGGCCGCTCGAAGAACGCCTCCACCGCGACCGCGAAGAACTCGGCCTCATTGGTGCCGGCGTAGTCGCGAAGCACGTGAGCATACTTCTTGCGCTGAATCTTCTTGAGCCGATCTGCGATCACCTTGGTCCACGACTGCTCGCTGAGCCAACCGACCGGGATCCCGTCGGCGTAGCCGTCCGCCAGATCCATCACGTGCGCCAGCTCGTGGAGCGCGACGTTGTCGCCGTCTGCTCCCTTCTTAAAGCCCTGCTTCACATCCCGCTGAGAGAAGAGCACCGAGCCCTGCGACTGCACCATGCCCGAGATGTTGGCGCCCTCGCCGTGACCGTAGGACGTATCGAAGGTCTGGGGCATGATGACGATGTCTCGCATACGCGGCCACTCCCAGTTGGGCAGGCCATGCTTGAGCATCGCGGCGGAGGCGGCGATGAGGACCTTGGTCTCGTCGTGGACTTCAAAGTCACCGCCCGCAACAAAGCGCTGTTCGGTGAGGAACACGCGGAGGTCGCTCTCAAAGCGATCACGCGCTTCGCCTCGGAGCTTGCGATAGAACGACACGCGTCGTTCCAAGAGACGCCGCCACTCGGGCGGAAAGGGCGTGGCAAGCTTCCGCGCGCGTTGTCGCAGCGGTTCGCTTTGCTGGTAGTAGACCCCACCTCCCGCGATGATGGCGACCAGGACGCCGGCCACGATGGTCCCGGTCAGCAGATAGGTGGCGAGTCCGAGACAGATCGCGACCACGCAGACCAGCACGGCGATACGCATCAGCGCATTGGCGGGCCACTGGGTCATCGGCCCGGGAAGTCTAGCACCGCCAGGTAGCCCTCCCAGTGCCCCGCGTGGTGCCGCCGCGAGTAGAACTGTTTCCGCGCAGGCGCTTGCGGGTTGCGCCCGAGGCGGAGATCATTGCCACGTCGACGCTCGCGCATGCCACTGGACGATTCAGCGCTTGATTCCGATGCGGCGACCGAGCCGCCGGTGGCGCGCCGCACGGATGCCGCGACCGAAACATTGGTCGAAGAGCTGACGCTTGGTCCCAAGCGAGCCAACCACAGCACCTACGAACCGATCCGCGGCGACGTGATCGGGCGATACGTGGTGCTGGAGCGACTCGGCGCGGGCGCGATGGGCGTGGTGTTTGCGGCCTACGATCCAGAGCTCGACCGTCGCGTTGCGCTCAAGCTGCTCCATGCGCGTTCCCGCGGACCAGCACAGCAGTCCCAGCTCTGGCGCGAGGCGCAGTCCTTGGCCAAGGTCACTCACCCCTGCGTCGTCGCGGTGCACGACGTGGGCGTCCATGAAGAGCAGGTCTTCCTCGCGATGGAGTACATCGCGGGCGAGACGCTCAGAGCACATCGTGCGCGGACCAACTCAACGCTGGCCGAGCGCATCGAGCTGCTCACAAGAGCCGGAGAAGGCCTCATGGCGGCCCACACGGCGGGCCTGGTCCATCGTGACTTCAAGCCCGACAACGTGATGATCGCGAGCGACGGGCGAGTCAAGGTGATGGACTTTGGTCTTGCGCGCGCCAGCGAAGGCATGGATTCGCGCTCCGAACCCGCACTCCTGCCCGACGCTGATCTTCGCTCATCGCGTGCCAAACTCGCGCAGAGCCAGGACGAGACCCATGCGGGCGCTCTCGTCGGTACGCCGGCATATATGGCCCCCGAGCAGCACGCGGGCTTGGCCGCAGACGCGCGCAGCGATCAGTTCGCGTTTGCCGTGACCGCCTACGAGATGCTCTACGGCGTGCGGCCCTTTAGTGGCAGCAGTTTGTCGGCGCTGTCGCTCGCGATCACGGAGGGCAAAGTCGACGAGCCGCCGCGACAGCACAACGTGCCCTCGTGGATGCGCAAGGTGCTGCTACGGGGGCTGGCCGTCGATCCGTCCCAGCGCTGGCCCGACGTCGCCGCGATGTTGGAGGCGCTGACCAAGGATCCGTACCAACATCGCTCCCGCTCGATGTGGCTTGGCTTGGGACTTGGAGCTGCGGCGGTCGCCGGCGCCGTGCTGACCTATGCCCTCAGTGGCGGTGCGCCACCACCGGTGGATCTTTGCGCGCAGGTCAACGTTTCGATGGACGCCGCGTGGAGCGAGGAGAAGCGGGCCAAGCTCCGCGAGGCGCTTGAACTTGGTCGGGACGCGGATGGAGCAGTCCTCGCGCAGTCGGTCATCAGCACGCTGGATGCCTACGCGCAGGGTTGGTCGCAGGCGCACTTGGGCAACTGCCGCGACACCTTTGGGTCGCGCACGCAGTCTGAGCGCGTGCACGCCTTGCGTGAGAGCTGCTTTCGTCATCGACAGATCTCGCTTGAGCAGCTGGTCGCGACGCTCACTCAAGATCCCGCGAGTCAGGCGCGCGCACTGGAGGCCGCGACCAGCCTCCCCCCCATCGACGGCTGTTCGGACGTGCGCTCGATTGAGCTCGAGCCTGCGCTGCCGACCGATCCCAGCAAACGCGAACGCGTCGAGAATGCCCGCGATGAACTCGCCGCGCTGCAAGCCCTGGTCGACGCAACGCCCGGCCCCGTCATCGTCAAGCGTGTCGCGGAGTTCAGCCACCGGGCCGACGAGCTGGAATATGGGCCGCTCATCGCGGAGGCCCATCTCATCTACGGCTTGGCGCTCAACGACACCGATGACCTGGAAGGCGGCGTCGAGCATCTTCGACGCTCCTACTTTACGGCGCTCAAGAGCGCGTCGTGGCGCGTGCAAGTACGTGCCGCGAGCGAGCTCGTCTTTACGATCGGCTACCTGCAGCAGGACCACAAGCTTGGCAAAGAGTGGGCCGACCACGCGATGGCCGTGCTCGACCACATCGGCGACGACGGTCTCCTCAAGGCCGACACCTATCATGCGTACGGGGTGCTGCTCGATGCCAGCGGCGATGATCTGGGCGCGCAGCGGGCCTATCAGACGGCCTACGAGATCCGCGATCGACTGCTCCCCGATCCCCATCCGGATCGAGCGCGCTCGCTCAACTCACTGGGCAACTGCGCCCATGGGCTGGGCGATCACGAGAGCGCCATCCGCTATCACCGGGCGGCACTGGCAATGCGGGAGAAGCTCTACGGACCGCGCCATCGGAGTTCGGGAACGTCGTGGAACAACCTGTCGTTGTCGCTGCGCGACAGCGGCGACTTGGCGGGCGCACGCGAGGCCCTCCTCAAGAGTACAGAGATCGAGGAACGAAACTCAGGATCGCTCAACGACGGACTCGCGCGCAGCGTGACCAATCTCGCCGAGGTCGAGCGTCGCCTCGGCAACTACTCCGCGGCGATCGAGCAGGGTGAACGCGCGCTCAAGATCCGCATCGCGAGCGTCGGCATTGATCATCCGGAGGTCGCAGACACGCTGGTCGTGCTCGCGCTCGCGCACCGCGATCGGGGAGATTTCAAGCGCGCCCGCGAGCTTGCCGAGGATGCGCTCGCCCGATTGCAGCGCGACTTTGCGCCGGATCATCCGCTGGTCTTCAACGCGCAGGTGACCTTGGCGCTCATCCAAGAGAGCCAAGGGGAAACCAAGGAAGCAAGCGGCCGCGTCGTCGCGGCGCTGGCGGCTGCACGCGACGACCACATCGACCCTGCGGATCGCACCGACGCGACGCAGCTCTTGGCGCGACTCGGGACGCAGAAGTAACGCTTGATCTTCGCTCTGAGCTCCGCCGCAGGGCGCTGCACGCCGTGCCCTTGGGTGCGACCCCAGCCACGACACGCGCATTGAACGGCGCGCGCCGCCGACCGCGTCGTCAAGGCCAAAGGTAGAGCATCGCAAGGAACCAGATCCCGCCGATGACCATGTAGAGCGCGCAATAGCCCACAATGTCGCGGGCGCGGACCCGCGTGATCGCGAGCAGCGGCAGCGCCCAAAAGGGTTGCAGCATGTTGGTCCATGCGTCTCCGTACGCGACCGCCATCACGAGGCGGGCAGGATCGACATCGAGGCGCAGCGCAGCCTCAAGCACGATCGGCCCCTGCACTGCCCACTGCCCTCCACCGCTGGGGATGAAGATGTTGAGGAGGCCCGCGACCAGAAAACTTGCGGGCGCGAGCAGGTCGGGCCCAAGCGCGATCGCGATGCCAGCGATCGCGGCGCAGAGGCCCGACGCCGCCATCAGCGTCATCATGCCGGCGTAGAGTGGAAACTGGAGCAGTACGCCGCTGCATCCCGTGATGCCGCGCTCGATCGCGGCCTGAAACTGCTTGGGATCACCATGCACCAGCATGGTCAAACACCACAGCGTCAAGTTGAGCGTGTCGACGTCGAGCCCGCCCAGGCCGCGCTGGGCGTAGTGGAGTGCGAGGCCGATCGCCATGGGGATCGCGAGCACCCACAGCACGCCGCGGCTGGCCTCGAGGTGGTCGAGCCACGTGGGAGTTTCGGTGCTTTGCGGCAGCGGCGGGGGCTCGTCGAGCAGCGAGCTGGGCGGCAACATGGCGTCGGGATCGTCCTCGGGGACCAGCGCCATGAACACCAAGGTCGTGAGCAGTACCAAGCCAAGTGCGACAACGAGGTTGAGCGCCGAGAACATCGTGCGATCAAGGCCAATGATCCCGACCCGCTCGACCAGATCAGGGCCGAGCACCTCCAACGCGTCGGACTCTTTGCTGGACTTGAGCGGCGCGGAACCACTTAGGCCGCAGTGCCACACCATCATGCTCGAGTATCCCGCCGCGCACACGAGCGGATAGTGCAGACGCCAGCCCTCTTTGAGGATCCGGCGACCGGCCTCGCGCGCAAGGAGTGCGCCGCCAATCAGGCCAAAGGTCCAGTTGACCAAGGCGAGGCATGCCGCCGTGCATGCGACCGTGCCAACCAATGCCCGAGGAGAGCGCGGTACCGCGATCACGCGTGAGAGCAAGGAGCGGACCACCGGCGCATCCGCCAGCGCGGCGCCCAGGGTCAACATGATGCAGGTCTGCATCCCGAACACGAGCAGCTTCCACAGCCCCTTCGAGCTCCAGAGCTGCACGGTGTCGAGTGCCCCATGGACGGTGATGCTGCCGCCGCCGGAGTAGGCGATCGCCGCGAGCAGCACGATCATCGAAAGGCCGATCGCGAGCACGAAGGGATCGGGCACGACGCGGCCAAAGCCCGAACGCGCGATCAGCCCCAGTCTCGCCATCGGTCGCATTGCGCCCCAAGCTACCAGGCTCTCCGCGCGGCTTGCCGGCCTGTCCCACGGGCGCCCCGTCGCGCAGCGCGGGCGCGCACGCGGCCGGGAGAGCATTGTGCGCTTGGGAGCGTTGCACGCCCACGCGGAAGCTGCTGCTGCCGGGCACAGGGACGATGCCGCCATCGGCATCACCGCTATCACCGGTATCATGCCGCCACTTTGACCGCCTCGATCCGTGCACTGCGCTGGCCGGCCGGCCCGCGCTCGTCAGGCACCCCTGTTGTCGGAGAGCTCGGGCCGAGATTGCGGGTGCTCGCCTATGCCTGGAGCGAGCAACGATGCTTGAGCGCGCGAGTTCACCGAATCTTCGCAGGCAGTCGACGGGACCTTGGAGCGAGATGTACCGCTGGTTGATCCTTCCGCTCTTGTGGCTGCTGCCGGCCGAGACCGCGCACCACTTCGCCTTCTTCTGGCTCCGTGTAACGGCGGCACTGCCCGGCGGAAAGGCGATCTTGCGGGCGCTCGCAGGCACACGCGGCAGCGCCTCGCGGGTCGAGGCGCTCGGGCTCTCGTTCCCCCATCCGGTCGGCCTGGCTGCGGGCTTTGACAAGGATGCGCGCGGCTACGAGGCGCTCGCTGCCTTGGGCTTTGGGCACATCGAAGTTGGCACGCTCACGGCGCTTGCCCAGCCCGGCAACCCCAAGCCCCGCCTGTTTCGCCTCAAAGCGGACGCCGCCTTGCTCAACCGCATGGGCTTTAACAACGAGGGAGCACACGCCGCCGCGGTGCGACTCGCCCGGCCGCGCAACACGATCGTCGGCGTGAACATTGGGCGCTCCAAGCTGGCGAGCAACGACGATGCGCTCGCGGACTATGAGATCAGCACCAAGGCACTCGCGCCCCATGCCGACTACTTCGTTGTCAACGTCAGCTCCCCCAACACGCCCGGGCTGCGTGACCTGCAGGCGGTCGACAAGCTGCGTCCACTGCTGACAACCGTGCGTGACTCCCTGCGCGAGCACGGGGCGCAGCGCACTGCCGACGGCGCACGGCGCAAGATTCCCCTCTTGGTCAAGATCGCGCCCGACCTCGCCAACGAGGACGTCGACGCCGTCGCCGACCTTGCGCTGGAGCTTGGCCTCGACGGCATCATCGCGACCAACACCACGATCTCGCGCGCAGGACTTCAGACCCCCGCGCAGCAGGTCGCTGCGCTGGGTGCGGGCGGCATCTCGGGCGCTCCCGTACGTTCACGCAGCCTGGACGTGCTCTTGCGCATCCGACGTCGCATCGGACCCAAGCTGACGCTCATCTCTGTCGGCGGGATCGACGGGCCCGACGAAGCATGGGCACGGATCAAAGCCGGTGCATCGCTGGTGCAGATCTACACCGCGTTCATCTACAAGGGGCCGTGGTTGGCCGCTCAGATCGCACGTGGCGTCGAGAAGCTCGCGCTCGAAGAAGGCTACTCCCGCGTACAGGATGCGGTCGGAGTTGCGATCGATGGCAACCCGAATGACAGCGCGCATGACCCCGCCACTAGCAGCGGCAGTGACAGCGACGACGACAACAGCAGCGGCAACGGCGACGGCGACGACAACGACAACGACAACGACAACGACAAGAATCGCTCGAACGGACAGAGCCGTGATGCAAACGGCGACGTTGACACCGGGCGTGCCGGCGAGGGAGCCTTGCAGGCCGCGACTCCCCAGGGTGGCGTCGGTGCGCCGGAGTCGGCGGGGCCAAGCTCGCCTCTGATGCGCGCGCGACCGCTCGCTCGAATTGGCATTCCGCTGATGCTCTCGCTCCTCGCGAGCCTGCCTGGAACACCGCGCGCCGAGGCGACCTCCTCGCGCCACGACCTCTCGGTGGCCGCCATGCCGTCTCCCGATCGGATCCTCGGCTCATGGTTCGGCGAGCGCGGGGGCGCCAAGGACCGCGACGGGGACACGATCCCCGACAGCTTCGATCCCTTCCCCGACGATCCGGACCGGCCCGGTGTTGCACCCAAGGCCACGTTGTTCGCGAACACGAGTTCCGAGCTCTATCGCATTGACCCCGATTCGCGCGCGGTCGAGCGCGTCGGCGGATTTTTCTTCGCCGATGGCGTAGGTCGATCGATCACCGATCTCGCGATCGATCGATTTGGCGTGCTCTATGCGGTGACCTTCGATGAGCTCTTGGTCTGTCACCCAAGCACGGCACGCTGCGAGCCACTCGCCTTCACGGGCGGCGGCGCCAATGCACTGGGTATCTTGCCCGCCAGCAGTCAAGACCAGCCCGACGTCATGGTCTACGCCGACACGCGCGGAAACTGGACCGCCATGACGGGTACGCCCTTCAAGGACAACGTCGCCAGAGGCTTGCTCGGCGCCGCCTCCAGCGGCGATGTCGTCGGCTGGGAAGGTGCAGTGCTCGCCACGCGGAAAGGAAATCTCCCCGAGGATGAAGTTGTCTCGTTTCCGCTTGCGACGAGCACCAGCATCCCGGAGGTCCTCGTGCGCGCCAACCTCAATACCTATGGCCTTGCCGCGTGCGCAGGTGAGTTTTGGATGTTCACCGACGGAGGCATGATCATCCACGGTGCGGGACCCACCGAGTCGTGGTCGGGCGAGAAGACTCCGCAGTCATGGTGGGGCGCCGCCTGTCGAATCGATGGCCCGCCCGCCGAGCCAAGCGCAGAAGGCGACGACGACGCGAGCCGGGGCGCGGACAAGACGAGTGATGCAGGACGCGAGAAGCGCGACGACACTTCAGGCAGTGGCGAGCGCGAAGCGAGCCCCAAGCCCGGCCTTGGCTGTGCGTGTGGCTGAGTGGCGGCGGTACGCGTATCAGCGTGACGCGCCCAGCCACACTTCGATCGCGGCGCGTAGGTCGTCGGGGATCGGTCGAGCTCTTCGGTAGCCGGGCGATGCCGGATCGAGATCGAGCAGCGCGGTGACGGTCTCGCCGCGTGCGTGCTCGCGCTCCTTGCCCTGGTCATCTGCTCCCAGGACGCGATAGTCAAAGGTCAGCGAGCGGGTCGACATCGCGGCGACGCGCTGCTCGATGTAGACCAGCGACCCAAATGCACAGGGGCGCTCAAAAGTCGCCCCACTGCGCACCGCAGGGAAGCCGATCTTGCGCTCTTGGATCAGCGCGGCGTAGGGAAAGCCGAGCTCGCCAAACCAGTTCTCCATGGCCTGGTGAAAGAGGTCGTAGAAGCGCGGGAAATACATGATCCCGGCGGGATCGCAGTCCCCGAACATCACGCGATGCGGCACGCGAAAAGCGGGGCGAGCGAGCACGGGAGGGTCTGGGGACTCGTCGATTCGCTCGTCCACGTGGCGAGTGTATGCTCCGCGCATGGCACTGGTCGAGTACGACGTTCACGAGGGCATCGCGACCCTCACGCTCACGGCCCCCCCGGCGAACTGCTACTCCTACGAGATGATGTGCGAGCTGGACCAGGCGGTCTTGCGCGCACGGTTTGATGAGAGCGTGCACGTGCTTGTGCTCACCGGCGCCGGTGACCGCTTCTTTTGCGCGGGCGCCGACATCAACATGCTGGAGAACGCCAACCCGTACTTTAAATACAACTTCTGTCTCCACGCCAACGAGACCCTGCTCCGGCTCGAACACACCGCGAAGCTCGTCATCGCCGCGATCTCGGGCCACTGCGTCGGCGGAGGACTTGAGGTCGCGCTCGCGGCAGACATCCGGATCGCCCGCCGCGGCGCGGGGAAGTGTGGCCTCCCCGAAGTGAAGCTCGGCGTGCTTCCCGGAACCGGGGGCACGCAGCGTCTGGCTCGAGTCGTTGGCAAGAGCAAGGCGATCGAGCTGATGGTCACGGGTGAGACCTTTGACTTCGACCGCGCGCAAGACTTGGGCATCGTGAGCCAGGTCCGTGACGCGGCCGATCACGCCGACTTCCTCTCGCAGGTGCGCGCCTACGCAGCGCAGTTCGTACCGCCGGGCGCGGCATCTCGTGCAGTTGGCATGATCAAGCGCGCGTGCCAGAGCGGCCTGGATGTCGGGCTTGCGGAGGGCTTGGCCCTTGAGCGCGAGCTGCAGCAGCGCCTCTTTGAGAGCAAGGATGCCCGCGAGGGGATCGCGGCCTACGTCGGGAAGCGCAAGCCGGAGTTTGAGGGCCGCTGATGCAACCTTCAGGCACAGGTCGTGGTCGGGCGTTGTTCTTTGCCCTCCCCGGTTACGAAGGCTTTGCGACCACTTTCGTCGAGGACCGGCGCGGCGAGATTGGGGTCCTTGAGCGCACGCAATTTCCCGATGGCGAGCGCTACCTCCGGCTCGTGAACGATGTTCGAGATCGCGAGGTCGTGCTGATTGGCGGCACCACCGACGACACTGCGACGCTGATGCTCTTTGACATCGCCTCGTCGGCGGTGCGCAGCGGGGCTCGTCGCATGACCATGGTCGCGCCCTATTTCGGCTACTCGACCATGGAGCGGGCAACCAAGCCGGGCGAGGTGGTGACCGCAAAGTGCCGAGCCAGCCTGCTCTCGGCGATTCCGCGGGCGCCCTATGGCAACCGCATCTTGCTGCTGGATCTGCACAGCGAAGGCATTGCGCACTACTTCGAGGGAGACTTGGCGGCGCATCACATCTACGCCAAGCCGGTCATCCGTGAAGTGGCCTATGAGCTCGCCGGAGATGACTTTGTGCTCGGTTGCACGGATGCCGGCCGGGCCAAGTGGGTCGAGTCGCTGGCGCACGACATGGGGGTCGCCGCGGCCTTCGTGTACAAGCGCAGACTCGACGGTGAGCGCACGGAGGTGAGCGCGGTCAGTGCCCACGTCGAGGGCCGGAAGGTCGTCATCTACGACGACATGATCCGCACGGGCGGCTCGCTACTGGGAGCGGCGCGCGCCTACAAGCAAGGTGGCGCGGTCGAGATCTCCGCGATCTGTACGCACGGCCTGTTCCCCGGCGATGCGCTGGAGCGGCTCACTCAGAGCGGAATGTTTCGCACGATCGTGTGCACCGACAGCCATCCCCGCGCCCACGAGCTCGCAGGGGAACACCTGCAAGTTCGAAGCGTCGCGGAGTTGTTCCTGCCCTATCTCTAAGCCACCGCTAAGCCACGTCGACTTGGACGGTCGACGGCGTCGGCTCAGATGCAGACCGGCGAGTCCGGCAGGATGTGCGGGCAGTGCGTGACGGGATTCTCGGAGGCCGCGGTCAGGTGGTAGAAGCGACAGGCGAAGGTGTCGCCTGAGGTCGTCATCGCGTTGAAGGGCACCGACGCATCAAAGCCCTGGCATGCGGTCAGGCACTCCTGCACGGTCGCGTAGGCCTGGTTGGCATCCACGCAAATCTCCGACTGGAGCTCGCAGAAGGTGGTGCAGGGCGTTCCGCAGATACCCGCGCCGGTGGGACCCGCGTTTCCGCAGAAGGTGTCGGGCGCCTCGGCCGCTTCCACACTGTAGTGCAGGCGGCAGCCGAGCGTGTCGCCGGTCTGGTCCTCGACCGCGCCGGGCTCAAAGAAGGGGCACACCGCCAAGCAGACCGCCTTGCTGGCGTACTGCTGATTGGCCCCGGTACACACATCGCCAATGGAGTCGCAGTAGACGTCGCAGTTGAGGTCGCCGTCACCGTCACCGTCACCGTCACCATCGCCATCACCGGTCGAGCCAGCGTCGGCGTTGTCGTCACCGGTGTCTTCGAAGCAGCCGGGAACCACAAGGGCGATGAGGGCAACGACCAGGGCGGCAGAGACGCGCGACATGCCGGGATTGTAGCCGGCCTCCGCAAGATCCGCATGTTTTCGTCCGAGCGCGTCGTTTGCCGCCGCCTGCCCGCCCCTCGTGACCGGCCTAGGCGACCTCCCTCCAGCTCGACGCGACTCGATGTTTCTCGACCACATCGGTCCAGGCGGATCGGCCAGGAACCCGCCGTCTTAGGGCCGGTTGCTCCGCTCTTCGGGATGCTCGTTGTACCAGGTCTGCACCGATTCCTCGGTCAGCTCGACCACGAGGTCCTCCGAGCCGACCCGGACCTGGCAACCAAGGCGGCTCGTCGCGCGCACGTCGAAGGCCATGTCGAGTCGATCCTCTTCGGCATCACTGGCCTCGGGGATCGAATCCGCTCCGGCGAGGATACGGCAATGACAACTTGAGCATGCACAGACTCCGCCACACGCAGACCCCATGCGAACGTGATGCTCCTCGGCCAGCTCAAGGAGTGTGGTGCCGGGCTTGGCTTCGACGACCAGGCTCTTGTCGCCGTCTCTGAAGGTGATTTTGGGCATGTTGCTCACTTCTGGCTGGGCAAGGCCGGAGAGGCCGCGTCCGGATTTCCCCCTGTGACGTCGATCTCGACCGCGGCGTGGCCGCCTCTGCGCTCATCGAGGCGTGCATCTTCCTCAAGCTCGCTGCTGAGTTGTTCGACGTTACGGCCCCGCATGCCCGAAAGCAGCGCACGCTCC
>CAZVEM010000062.1:0-21050 GCA_964626165.1 uncultured Nannocystaceae bacterium | reverse complement strand
CTACGACATCGTCCTCGAGATGGACGAGCTGCAAGACGACCTGCCCGATACCGAGGTTGTGTTGGTGATTGGCGCGAACGATATCGTCAATCCTGCGGCGGAGGATGATCCGGGCAGTCCGATCGCCGGCATGCCGGTGTTGCAGGTGTGGAAGTCTGGTCTTTGCATCGTCATGAAGCGCGGTATGGCCACCGGCTACGCGGGCGTCGACAACCCCCTCTTCGTCAAGCCCAATACCTCCATGCTCTTTGGCGACGCCAAGAAGACGGTCGACGCGTTGCTGACCGCACTGCGAAGCTAGCGCGGGCAACACGGTCGCTGAAGGTTCCGGCTCGTGGCAGCGGCAGTTGGCGTCCTCGCTCATCGGTCGCCGCTGCTCGATAGGCTCCCTCTTCGCAGCTCGTGGCGTAGGGCGATCGGGCGCCGGTGCAAGCCATCCACGTGCCTCCTAGCGCAGCTCGTCGCAGAGCTTGCGGCGACGGCTTCGAGCCTGTCTGTCTGCGCCGCGGGCGAGCAGTGAGCTGCAAAGCGCGTCGAGCTCGATCGGATCCATCGGCGGCTGACGTCGCGAGGTGGAGATCAGGGTCTCCTCCAGCACGTCGGCTTGCGCGCCCTGCAGCTCGAGGGCGCGGCGCAGCACGTCGCGTGCAGACTCGAGGTCACCGACGGCATTGCGCGCCACGAGAGCGCGAGCCAAGAGGAGGGCGGAGTCCTCACGAAGACCTTCGATGCGGACGAGTTCGCGGGCGAAGTGAACTGCCGCGACCGGATTGCCAAGCTCGAGCTCTGCACGGACCCGAACCAAGTAAACAGCGCGCGGACGGCTGGGGTGCTCACGATGCGCGATTGCAAGGCGGCGGGCGTAGCTCGGATCGATCGCAAGTGCAGCCCTCGCAAGAAGCGACCAGGCGTCGTCTTTGTCGGCGATGACGGCATCCAGCACATCGGCCGGGATGTTGCGAACCATCCAGGCCACCACCGCGGGGTCAAACGCGGCGACGCGATCTGTACGGGCCAAGGCCCGCGCGCGCATGCGTTCGACGACCGCATCGAGCGCTGCGACGGCCGAACGCACGTCTCCTTGCGCCCAGGTGCAGCGCAGAAGCAGAAGCTGGGGCTCCACGCGTCGAGGGCTGAGCTTCGCGGCAAGGCTCGCGTCGTCGATGCACGTCGCCCATGCCCCGCGTGCGCTGGCATCGCGCGCGAGGGCGAGATGAAGCTCGGGATCGAGGGGGAGCCATGCGCTGTGCATCGGCGAAGCGACCATCGTGCCATCGTGCAGCGCTCGGGCTCTGGCGCGGGTGGGCAGATAGGGTTGGACCGCTGCCGCCGCGACGGCGGCCCCGAGCGCGAGGATCGGCAGCACGATGCTGGCCCAGCGCGGCCACGGGCGACTCAGGGTGGCGTCGCCGCGACCGAGGGAGGCGAGCAGACAGACGGCGAGAGGCGCCAATGCGCTGCCCTCGAGCGGGACCTCGACCAAGCAGTGGACGGCAAGCGTCACGAAGCCGACGAGAATGACGCTTCGTGCGGCACGGGAACTCGCATCGCTACGCATCGAGGATCGCCACGCACGGAGCAGCAAGAGTCCGGCCAGCGCGCTGACCAGCAGGGCTCCCACCGGGCCCGCCTCAACCCACCATGCGAGCGGCGTCGACTCAAGTTGAGCATAGACGACCCAGGGACTCGGACCATCTGCAGCCATGGCGCTCTCCGCAACGAGCCCCGAGCTGTGGACGTAGGCGCCGCGACCGATGCCGACCCACGGTGAAAGTGAGGTGGCTTGTACGCCGTCGCGAAGATGCTGCAGCTTGTCGTCACTCAGACCTGACCAATCCAGCGGGCCGCTCACGATCGGGGGCGCGGCGTCCCCGGCGACCGAACTCCCAAGCTCCGAAGAGACGGCGGGCTGCGACGGGGCGCCGGGCAACAGCGTCATGAGCTCGGTGAGCGCACCACGACGCAGAGCGATCAGGAGGGGAACTCCCAGCAGCGCCACGGAGGTGAGAAGCGCCGCCCTCAAGGTCTGGCCACGTCCTTCGACGAGCGGCACACGCCGTCGCAACAGCACCGCGAGCGCCATCAGCAAACCAAACCCGCACAGTACGATCGCTGCGCGCGAGAGTGAGGTCGCGACCAAGCCGAGATTGAGCGCCGCCGCGGTGGTGTAGACCCACAGGCGCTCTCGCGCGCGGACGGGAGTCCGAGGTCCTTCCTCGCCAGTCGCCGCCTCGACCACAAGGCCGAGGGCGCAAAACACTGCGAGCGCATGCACGGCGGCTTGATGGTTGGGGTTCACAAAGGTCCCCAGCAGCGCTGCGCTGACGGGGCGATCGGGAGATGCCAGCAGCGCTTCAACGGACGCAGCGCTCAGCGTGCCGCGCAGGAGCGCCGCGACGGCCTGAAACGTCCCCGCCAGCACCACCAGTGCGGCGACAAACCGCCATCGCAGCTGCGCGCCGATGACGATCGCGATCGCGATGAGGACCAGACGACTCGCTTCCACGATGCCGCCCGCAGGGACCGCGGAGATGCTCCGTGGATCGGTGCAGGAAGCAAGCTCGCCGGCCTGTGCGCTCGTCGGTGCGTGGCGGAAGAGCTTGCATGCCTCGAGCACGGCGCCGTGGAGCTCTGGTGCCGCCGCGTGACGCAAGTCCGCCGGGAGCGGCAGCGACGGAACGAGCACGACGATCACGAGCGCGGCGACCAGCAGCAGTTCATAGGGGGCACGCGCGCGCGCGACCTTTCGGAGTACGCGAAAACAGGTCGCGGCGCCGATGAGCAAGAGTGCGGGGGTGAGCCAGGGCCAGGTGCCACCCCGAAAGAGCGCGGGGCCGAGAAACAGAGCGCCGATCATGAGGCGGGTCCAGGGGATCCGCTCGTGACTCGGTTCCGCGTCGAGATCAGCCATGGCCCGCGGCACTCGAAGCCTCGGGACGCGCTCGGTACTCGTAGTAGTACGACGAGGCCGAGTATCCGCGAGAGTCCTCGCGCGGATCGACGACGTTGAGCACCGCACCCAGAATATTGGTCTCGCTGCGGCGCAGCTCTCCGAGCGCGGCGACCAACTCGCCGCGATGCGTGACCGAGCAGCGGGCGACCGCAATCACGCCGTCCACCTCACGCGCGATGATCAGAGGATCGGTCACGGGAAGCACGGGGGGCGAGTCGAAGATGATGAGATCGAAACGTTCGCGCAGTTGACCAAGGAGCGCGCGGAAGGCCGGCCCTTCAAGACGCTCGGCGGGATCATCGGGGAGTTGGCCGCAGGGCAGAACGCTCATGGTCTCTGGCATGTCGGCAAGGCCGCGCAGCAGCGCCTCATCGAGCGACTGGGAGCCGTCGAGCACCCCCGACAGACCAAATGCCTCGCGCCCGACGGGCACGTCAAAGACCTGATGCAGTCGAGGACGGCGCATGTCCGCGTCGACCAACACGACCTTCTTGCCAACCTGGCAGAAGCTAATCGCGAGGTTGAGAGCGATCGAGCTCTTGCCCTCACCGCTGGTCGGCGACGTGACCATCAGCGTGCTGGGACGGCCACGCTCCGCAGAGAGGGCGAAGGTCACCGCGGTGCGAAGCACTCGGCATCGCTCCGCCATCAGCGACTGAGGAAAGAGATGGGTATGCAGGTCGCGTTGACGCCGCTGCGCCCGGAGGTTGGCGGTACCCAGGCGCGGATCCGCGGGGAGTACGGGAAGCTGCGAGAGCAGTGGGATGCCGAGCCCTGCGAGCGCGCGCTCGATATCTGCGGTGCTACGGACACGGAGATCGCGAAGATCGACCGCCAACGCCACAACTCCACCGAGCACCAATCCGAGCATCAAGCCGACCGCGAGGATGAGCACCTTGTTGGGAAACGACGCGCGCGACGGTGTGGTCGCCTCGTCCAAGATCTCGATCGGCGGGTTGGGCTCCACGCGCTGCGTCATGCCGACCTCACTTCGGCGCGTCGAGATGCGCTCGTACTCTCGCTCGGCCTCGGCGAGGCGACGGGTCATGTCGCGGAATTCGGGCTCAAGCCTCGCGAGTTCAAGCGCGCGCTGGCGCTCGGACTCGAGTGCTCCGTTGAGTTCGATCTCGGTGCGTCGCGCAGCCGCCGAACGCGCCTTCATCACGGCAAGCAGCGCTGCCGCCTGCGACTCGACCTTGTCAGACACCGAGTTGAGGCGCGCCTTGGCCCGAACCACATCCGGCCACAGCTCGCCATGCTCGCTTGCCACTGCCGCCAAGTCACGTTCTGCGTCGACGCGTGCGAGGATCAAGCTGTCGAGCAGCACCCGTTCGCCCGCGGGAAGCATACCGGCGCTCGAGAGGGTATCCGTGCTGTGAAGGTTCTTGGCCTGCTCCCAAGTCGCGCTCAGCGAGATGCGCTGCGCTTGCGCCTCTTTGGCCCGCGCCGACAGCGTGAGGATGTTTTGCGTGACGATGCTCTGGCGATCTTCGAGCGAGATGCTCGTGATCTCGTGGAGCTGCTTGAAGTCATCGAGCTCTTTGGCCGCGGCCCGGACCTCGGCGAGGGCTGCGGAACGCTCGGTGGCCAATGCCGTCCCCGCTTGCGAGGTCGTGTCGGTGCGATTTCGCGTGACGAAGTCGACGTAGGCGTTGGCGACCGCGTTGGCGATGTCGCGGGCAGTCTCGGCGTCCGGGTACTCGGCGGAGATCTTGACCACGCGAGACTCGCGAACCTCCTGCACCGTGACCATCTCCCGCAGTCGCTCGACCGCATCGATCTCCTTGCGTCGTTTGCTCCGCTCCTCTTCCGAGGTGATCTTGTCGATGCCAAGGAAGACCGGATCGTCGGCGAGACCTAGTTCGTAGAGTGCGGCCGCGGCGACGCGACGGCTTCCGATGATCGCCCGCTGTGTCTCGTAGTACTGCTTGTAGGTCCCCGCTCCGCCCTCTTCATCGGAAACACCCTTGATGTCATCAAGGACCTGAGGGCCCGCCGCATTGACCACGATGGTGGCCGTCGCGCGCCAACGCGGCGTCAGCAACGAGATCGTCCCGGCCGCGACGGCGACGCCGACGATCACAAACAGCACGACGTAGAGCCAACGCCGCCGCAACACACCCACCATGCTCAGGAACGCGTCCACGGCCTCTTGGCCGGGACTACGCGCCGGTGCCTCAGGGGCACCGCTGATGCTTGACGGGGCAGACATCCAGCGCGTCAGCGTAGCAGGCCACAAGCGGCTTGCGCGATGATTGAGGCGTGGACAGTGCCGCACACCAGAGCCACCACCGCTCCCTTCGCGCGACGCGTCACGCGGCGCACCACCCTGAGCGTGCGCGTCAGCACGATGCGCGACAAAGGGCGTGTCGCTCCGCACTGAACGTAGCGACAGCTTCACGTGCAGGTCGCGGCGAGGTTGACCACTTGGGATTCGCCGCGCATCGTGAGCTGAGATGACCGAGCGCGATAGCATGGCGGCGCCGCTCGGGCTGGTGCTCTCTGGCGGCGGTGCCCGCGGTGCCTACGAAGTCGGGGTCTTGATGTACCTCGCCAAGGAGTTTCCGGGCCTGCTGGAGCGCATCCGCATCATTGCTGGCTCCAGTGTGGGCGCCGTCAATGCCGCCTTTCTCGCGGGACACGGGCTGGATCCGCGTGCGGTCGAGCATCTCGCCGAGCTATGGCGCTCGCTTCGGCTCGATGACGCCCTCGCAATCGCGCCGCTGAGCGCCCTGCGCCTGCTGGGTGCTGCTGCGCCGCTGCCCTTCTGGCGACTCGGCCAAACCAGGGCCTCTGGCTTGATCGACGCCAGCGGACTTTGGCGCATCGTCGCCAAACAGACACCTTGGTCACAGATCCACGAGCACGTGTCCTCGGGTCGGCTCGATGCCGTCGCGGTCGCGGCCACGGACATCGCCTGCGGTGAGACGCACGTCTTTGTCGATGCAGCACCGCACCTTCGGATCAACACCGAGCTGGCACACGACGAATTTGTTTTCGTGCCGACCGAGCTGAGCTTTCGCCACGTGCTGGCATCCGCGTCGCTTCCCCTGTTGTTCCCACCGGTGGAGATCTCTCGCCGTTGGTACATGGATGGCGGAGTCCGTCACAACACGCCGCTGAGCCCGGCACTTGAGCTTGGCGCCGCGGGGCTCGTCGTCATCAATGTCCAAGAGCCTGAGCGCGCGGATATCTCGGCAGTCTCGGACTATCCCGAGATCGGGCAGATGCTCGGCAAGCTCCTCGATGCGATGTTTCACGATCGCGTCCACCTTGATCTCGACCGCCTGCGCCGGATCAACGATGTCGTCGACGCGATCGAGGCTGTCGGCCCAGACGTCGCGCGCCGAATCCGAGAAGAGCTCGTCGCGAGAAATCGACATCCGTACCGCAAGGTGCCCTACGCCTACGTGCATCCTGAGCGGGACCTCGGTGCGATCGCTGTGCGCGAACTTCAGCGTCGGGAAGGCGGCCACGGCGTCACCTCGATCCGCAATCTCACCAGTCTCTTCGACGATGGTGACAGCGCATCAGGCGAGCTCTCGAGCTTCCTGTTCTTCGACGGTGCCTTCACTAGCAAGCTGATCGATCGTGGCATGGAAGACGCCGCGAATCGGCGCGATGACCTACGCGCGCTCTGATCGTTGCCGAGCGACAGCCCGCTAGGTGTGCTCGCGCGTCGCGGTGAAGCGGATGCCTGGGAAACGCTCTTCCGTCAGCTTGAGGTTGTACTTGTTGGGCGACAGATAGGTCAGGTCACCGTGGCCGTCGGTGTAGAGGTTCTGGTCGCATCGCCGACGGAACTCTTCCATGACCAGCGCGATCTCCTGCTTGGTCTTGCCCTCGGTGATCGGCGACGCCCAGCGAGCCAGCGAATAGTCGACCGGCCCGTAGTCAGCCTCGACCGTGTATTCGGTGAGGAGGCGATGCTTCATCACCTCCAGCTGCAGCTGACCGACCGCACCGACAACGTAGGTGCTACCAAAGAGCGGCTTAAACACTTGGATCGCCCCCTCCTCCGCAAGCTGCTCAAGTCCTTTGGCGAGCTGCTTGGCCTTGAGCGGGGTCTTGAGTTCAACGCGGCGGAATAACTCGGGGGCGAAGCTGGGAATACCTGAGAATCTGAGGAGCTCTCCCTCGGAGAAAGCGTCGCCAATCTTGATCGTGCCGTGGTTGGGGAGACCGATGATGTCGCCCGCAACCGCCTCTTCGACCAGCTCGCGGTCACGGGCGAGGAAGGTGAGCGCGTTCCCCATGTTGACCTGGCGATCGAGGCGACAGTGATGCGCCTTCATGCCACGCACGAAGCGTCCCGAGCAGATCCGCAAGAACGCGATCCTGTCCCGGTGGTTGGGATCCATGTTCGCCTGGATCTTGAACACGAATCCAGAGAAGTTCGGTTCATTGGGATCGACCCTACGATGGGGCACCTCATCGCCAGGGGCCGCCGCCTCCACGACCGCCTTGCCGACCACCGCATCGCGCGAGCAAGGGGTTGGTGCAAACAAGACGAAGGCTTCCAGAAGCTCGCGCACACCAAAGTTGTTGACCGCGCTGCCAAAGAATAGCGGCGTCATCTTGCCGGCGAGGAACGCCTCATGGTCCCACTCCGGCGCGGCGCCGCTGAGGAGCTCAAGGTCGGTGCGCAGCTGGTCTGCCTCGTCACCACAGAGTTCATCGAGCCGGGGATCATCGAGCCCGAGGATGGCGATGCCATCGGCCACTTCCTCACTGTCGCCACGGCCGGGACGGAACGTGTGGATCGAGCGTGTCGGCAGGTGATAGACACCCTTAAAGCGCTTGCCCACGCCGATCGGCCAAGTCATCGGCACGCACGACATCTTGAGGTGCTTCTCGATCTCATCGAGCAGATCGACCGGTTCGCGGCACTCTCGGTCGAACTTGTTGACGAAGGTGACGACGGGCGTGTCGCGGAGGCGACAAATCTCGATCAGCTTCTCGGTGCGCTCCTCGACTCCCTTGGCGCCGTCGATCACCATCAACGCGGAGTCCACCGCCGTCAGCACTCGGTAGGTGTCTTCGCCGAAGTCCGCGTGGCCTGGGGTGTCGAGTAGATTGATCATCGCCTTGTTCGCCGTGGCGCCAGCAGAGCCGCCGCCGCGCGGTCGAGATCGATCCGTGCCATAGAGCGCCGCGCGCTCGGAGTCGAGATTCCAGGTCGGAACCGGGTATTCGAAGCTCATGACCGAGGTCGTGACCGAGATGCCGCGCTCACGCTCCATCTCCATCCAATCCGAGACGGCATGGCGGGAAGCTTTGCGGGCACGGACGGCACCCGCGGTTTGGATCGCGCCGCCGAACCAGAGGAGCTTCTCGGTCAGTGTCGTCTTGCCGGCATCAGGGTGACTGATGATCGCGAACGTGCGACGACGCGCGATCTCGTCGCGCCAGGGGCTGCTTGCAGGTTCGGAGTCGACCACGGCGCGGAATGTAGCAATCCCGCCTTGGGCGTGCCTGCGACAACCTGCTACGGCACGCTGCTGATGATCTTGATGCTGGTCTTGCCGATCGTGCGACCGATCTTGCCGCCACCGCCGGGCATGCCCGGCTCGTTGTAGCCAAAGTGCAAGTAGCGCGCGGTGGTGCCGGTCTCGAAGAACATCGCGTCGATCGGCAGCCATCCACCGATCCACACCTCGGACCAAGCGTGGTAGCCCGCCATGGCCTTACCACCATCCTCGAGAATCACGATCCCATCCGCATTGCGCGCTGGAAGCCCGGCTGCACGAAGCAGCGCGACCGCCAGCGCGGCGTGTTCGGTGCAGTCGCCGGCGCGGTTCTCGAGGACTTCGACCGCTGTGGCGTTGCCTCGCGCACCGCCCTCCTTCTTGAGTCCGTAGAACACCCAGCCGACGACCTTACGGGCGTTTTCGATCGCGGCATTGCTGCTCGACGTGATCTCTTTGGACTGCGAAATGATCGCGACGTGATCGGACTGGCTCAACGCCGTCGCGCCGAGGAAGGGAGCGATGTCGGGCGGGATCGCGAGGAGCTTGTCGGGATTGACCTTGCCCTGTCGCAGCAGGTCATCGTAGAGCTGAGCGTGCAAGGTGACGTGATAGGTGTCTCCTTCGCGCTCGACGGTGTGATAGCCGCTGGTCTCTAGGAGTGGAATCGGCTCGTCGGCATCGCCGGTAACGGTGAGGTCGAGCTTGACCTCGGTCAGTTCGCGCCAGCGCGGCGTGAGCTTGCCGGTGACGGCAATCTCGCTGGTGATGCGGCCGCCAAGCTCGCCTTCGAACGGCGACTTCTCGACCCAACTGGCCAGGAACACGCCGAAGAGATCGATCTCGATCGCGAGATCCTGCTCGTCGACAAGCGCCTTGATCTCTTGGCCTTCGGTCTCGTCGCGCTCGGTGATGCGATACGCCTTCTTCTTTCCCTGGGGCGTGTCGACTTCAAGTGTTTCGTGCACCGTCATGAGATTGGTGTGAAATGTGCGATCATCGGAGTCAAACGACGGGTACTTCGCCGATACATCGCGCTCGCCCGCATCAATGCGCTTCTTGAGCTCGGCGAAGACTTGACGTCCACTGCGATAATCTTCGGGCAGCGGGTACGTAACGTCTTCGTTGCGACTCGGTCCCTCAAGCACGAAGCGGAGATTCTTGCCCTGAATCTCAATCGTCTTGGTCGTTGTCACGCCCGCTTCGATGGTTTTGGTGACGTCCTTGGTCAGGCGCCCGGTCGCGTCGTACTCGCTTTGGGTCTGCGTCTCGGTCTCGAAGCGGTCGACGTAGCCGGTATTCTCCCGAATCATCACGAGCAAGAAACGCTCTTGCACCTCGTAGCGACCATCCTCATGGGTGGTGGCATTGATCTCGATGCCACCCGCGGGCGACTTGTTGAGCTGGAGTGCGAGGAAGCGGTGCACGGTGCCGGCCGGCATGGGGTCGACGACAACCGGCTTTGCCCCACCGGACTCGCCCTGCGCGAGCTCTCCGCCTGGATTACTGGCGTCCGTTGGGGGAGCACAGGCCGCCGCCAGCATCACAAGCACCGCGCCGTAGATCCCGCGCCAGTTCGTCCGTGGTCGTGCCGACACGTTCATGCCCGGGAGCATGGCATGCCGGCTCTCGATTCGCCCCGACGCGGCGCCATCGGGGGGAGGGGACGGCTATTTCGCGCTGGCTCGCAGTTTCGCGAGCACGATCAGTCCCGTACCTTCGATTTGCACCGACGCCTCGCAGAGCACGCTGTCGCCGGGCCCCATGTGGAACTGCTCCCCGCGGCGCGCAGTCGCCTCGGACATGCGCTCGATCTGGGTCGAGGACGGCACGCGGCCGGTCCCCGCACGCTCCGCTTGAAGGCGAAGGTTGGCCTCGCCCGATGCAAGGTAGATCAAGGCGAACTCTTCCTCGCCCAGCGCAAGCGATTCAGGAGCACTGACCAGCAATTGCATTGTCAAGACCTCGTGCTCGCAGGCGCCACGCCGTGTCATGACGTTGAAGTCGCGAGTCGGGCCCGCCACCAACATGCAGCTGGTGCTCGCCTCACCCGCGAAGCGAACGGCCGGATGACCGGGAAGAACGGAGTGCACGTCCTCGTCGACGACGAGCACGATGCCATCGCCATCGATGACGGCGATGCTGCGATCGATCCCCTCAAACACACTAAAGTCGCTGTCCGCGTCGATTTCCGCGACCGACACGCGCCAGAGAAAGGCATCGGGATCAGCGCTTTGGCTCAAGTCGGGCGCGCGGGCGATCTCCGTGGTCCAACCGAGATTGTTGCGCCAGCGCATGCGCTTTCGCGTCCCGGACTCCAAGAGCGTCAGCATGTAGACAGCGTACGTCAGCCGCGACGCGGCGAGAAGAAATGCCTTGATGTCGCGGGAGCGACAGCGCGACCATGCAGGCGCGTAGGCGCTTGTGCGACTTCGCGCCTCGGCCCGCGCGCTCAGCGACCAAGAGACGCGAGCGCCTCTCCCACGTGCTCGACGTCCTCAAGCGAGCTGTGCCAATGCGGCGCGATCCGGAGATAGCCATCGGGCGCAGAAGCCACGATCTTGTGCCGGGAGAGGTGAGGCAGCACCGATGCGAGCTCGACGTACGGTGGCGGCGTGATCGAGAGGATCGCCGAGCGGGCCGCGACTCGCTCGGCCCGGTGGCTGCGCCACCCGAGGCGAAGCGCGTACGCCTCGGCGGCATCGAGATAGCGCTGGATGTGCGTGTGGATCTGGGGCAGGCCGATCGCTTCGAGGGCGGCGGTCGACGCCTCCAGCGCACATATGCCCAGGAAATTCGGTGCACCAGCCTCGACAAAGTCAGCGCCGCGACGAATCGCCTTGTCGTAGCGAAGGTGTCCCGGAGCGAGGAGGAAGTCGATCGGATCGACGTGGCTCAGCCAAGCGGCGGTGCGGGGGACCAGCAGCTCTTCTCGTCCCGCGCGAACGTAGAGGACCCCAAGACCCTCGGTCCCCATCAACCACTTGTGGCTGCCGATCGAAGCAAAGTCCACCTGGGCAGCTTCGATGTCAAAAGGGGCACTGCCGACCAACTGGATCGCATCGACGAAACACAGCGCGCCATGTCGATGACAGATCTCTGCGATCTGTTCGACGGGCATCCGCAGCCCGCTGTTGAACTGCACGGCCGAGACCGCGACCAGTCGAACCCGCTCGACGGAGAGGCGCCGTTCCAAGGCCTCGAGCCCGGCGCCGCCGTCGCCTGAGAAATCGGCGACCCGATGCGTGAAAACACGGAGATCGAAGAGCTTTGCGGCCTGCTGCCACGGCGTCACGTTGGTTGGGAACTCACCTTCGAAGTAGACGAGCCCATCGCCCGCACGCCAATCAAGATCGAGCGCGACAGTCGAGATTCCTGCGCTGGTATTGGCCACCAGCCCAATCTGTGCCGGCGCGGTTTGGAGGAGACGAGCGAGTCGAGCGCGAAGTCGTTCCCGCACCTCGAGCGCTGCTTCGAGGCCTCCGATACCCCAAGTCGCGCTTCGTTCAACACTGCGTGCGATGGCTCGCTCCACGATGCCTGAGAGAGGCGAGATGGCGCAGTGAGCGACATAGGCACGCGCCTCGAGCCGGGGAAACGCATCGCGACAACCCAGCCGTGCGTGCGTGAGATCGTGATGCTCTGGCGCTCCGCCGTCGGCTCGCTCGCGTGAGGCCGTGGGGGCTTGCTCGCTCGATGCGGACATGGGGTAGAGGATAGCGGGCGCCGAGACCTCGGATGCCGGCAACCCATGTGGTTCGACGCGGCTGCTGGTCGCCTTGGAACTCTGATGGCCGCGCGACATCCGAGGCAGCTCTTCGCGTGCCGCGCTTGTGGCACGTGTGGCTACGCGGGGAAATCCTCGTGAATATCGGCAGTGTGCGAGTCAGGCTCGGGCTCAGTGCGTCGCGACATCGCCCACTCCAGGCGTCGCGAGAAGATGGCGCGTTCGGCCTTGGTTGGCGTGACCTCCAGCGCCTCGCGGAGGCAGCTGATCGCCACGGCGAAGTTGCCGCGCCGCCGCTCGAGCTCGCCGCGTGTGCCGACAAAGAGATAGTGCCCCGCCAGCCATGAGGGCGGGGCATTCTGGTCCAGGATCTCGATGCCGGCTGCGGGTCCCTTCCACTCCGCGACTGCGATCGCGCGGCTGAGGACGTAGAGCGGACTTGGGTAACCCTGCTCGAGCAACGTGTACAGCTCGACGATCTCGTCCCAACGAGTTGCTTCGAAGGTCGGGGCGAGACAATGCTCCGCTTGAATGAGCGCCTCACCGTGATAGCGGGAGAACTCCGCCCGCGGACGGGAGCTCGCCGCCGCCAGGCATTGGACGCCGAGCTGGATGTGTCTGCCGTCCCACAGGGCGCGTTCCTGTCGCGAGAGCATGACGAGCTGGCCTCGCTCGTCGACGCGCGCGAGCAGCCGGGCACGGAGAAAGTGCATCAGCGCAAGCAGTGCCAGCGTCGACCCTCGGGGCACCGGCGTCGCGCGAACGAGCGCTTGCGTCAGTGCCAGTGCGTCATCGCAGAGGTCGGGTCGAAGCGGCGCATCGGGACGCTCCGAGGAGTAGCCCTCGTTAAAGATCAGATAGATCACGTGCTCGACCAGGGCGATCCGATCTTCGAGCTGCGTAGGTCCGCCCTCCAACACATCATCGGTGGACAGTCCTGCCCACGCCTCGCGGAGCTTTACGCGTCCGCGCTCAAGCAGCTTTTGGACATTGGCGTCGCTGGTAAACAGGCGTGACGCGATCTCGCGCGTGCCAAAGCCTGCGACGAGCTTGAGGCACAGCACCAATCGCGAGCGTTCGGGCACGAGCTCGCTGGCGCACGCAAAGAGCAGGCGCAGTTGATCGCGTTCCTCTGCAAGATCGTCCAGCCCGCTCATGTTGCGCTCCTCGATCGCTGCCGCCGCGATGGCGCCGAGCGTCGCCGCGTGTTGCCCCACGCCGACGAGCACCGCCGGCTCTTCCAAGTGGGGAGTCGGATCTATGGCGAGCTTGCGCCGTCGCCGAAGCTCGTCGAGGACGAGGTTACGCGCGACGGTCACCAACCAGGCCTCGGGCTGCGTCGGAACGCCCTGGCCCGCCCACTGGCGAACCGCACGCTCCAAGGCTCCCTGCGCGGCATCTTCGATGGTCTCAAGCGCATCGACGCCGAAGCGTCGTACCAAGACCGCGACTAAGCGCGCGTACTGATGGCGAAAGAAGTGTGCGTCGGGGAGTGCACTCGACATCGTACGCGCGCTCGGTCAAGGGCACTAAAAGCCCATCATCTCGCGAATCTCGATCGTGGCGTCCGGCATGTAGACGATCGGGCACTCGCGCGCGACCTTGAGCGCGTCGTCGTACGACGCGGCCTGGACTATCGAGTATCCGCCGATGATCTCCTTGGCCTCGGAGAGGGGGCCGTCGGTGACCTTGCCGTCACGGAGGAGTCGGCCACCATGCTTGAGGCCGTCGCCCATGTCGACAACGTGGTCCTTGAACTTCTCCTTCCAGGTCGCCCACTGTGCAAACATGGCTTGCATCTCCTCGGGAGAGGGCTGGCGGTCGGGTGCGGGAGGATTGCGGTAGAGGAAGAGGTACTTGGTCATGGCGTGTTTCCTTTGGGAGGCGAGGTCCGAGTGGACCCGGGGGGTGCTGCCACCGTCACCATCGACGGCGTATCGGCTGTGCCAACAAGACGTCCGAGGTCGACGCATTCGGACAAAGTTCGGAAGAAAAGATCGAGATCGATCTATCACCCTCCGATCGGGTTGTGCGAGAAGCGCGCTCTCTTGAACCCGCGGGGTCGAATGGCGGGGCTTGCCGCGATCTCGCCCGGCTTTTGTGCTCGGCGTCGCGGGCCGAGCCAGCCAGCTGGGCGGACGGAAGCGCCGTGGCGTGCCAAGCGGTGCGAGAAGGCTCGACGTCGAGCTCGGTACCTCGACGATTCGTCGCAAGCCGGTTCCGCGTCCAGGTCTTCGCCTGCCTGCCTCGGAGGTCGCGTCGGCCCGTGCCGCTACTCTGCGCAACCCGAGGCGAGTGCAGGGTAGGGGTCGTAGTCGACGTAGGTCACGTAGGTCCACCAGCCGCCACCGACAAAGCCGTAGCTGGCGTAGGTACTGGTGTAAACGCCGTCGACGAGCCAGTCGCAACCCGCGACATCGGTCCGGCCGTCCTGATTCCAGTCACCGACCGCGAAGGACTCAAAGCTGCACGGACCCCGTGCGGCGCTGACGGCCTCGATGAAGGCATCGCCGTGATCGATGTGCCCGACGAACTCAAAGCCCCCCTGGCCATCACCTTCAATCCACTGGCCGTCCAGCCAAAGATCGAGCGTACCGTCGCCATCGACATCCGTGGCCACGACCTTGCGAAGGGTGACTTCGCGGACGAGATCGGTGTCGCCAACTTCCAGCACGCTCGGTGCACCGTAACTGCCGGGCGCGTCGGCAAGCAGGACCGCGATTTCGTCGGTCCGCTGATTGGGCGCCGCAAACCAGGTGATGAGATCATCGATCCCGTCTCCATCGACGTCGGCGAGCAGAGCTCTCGCCGCAAGACCCTGCGCGGTGGCGACCGTGCTGGTTTCAAGGACACTTCCGGCTTCGAAGTCGATGCGGCTCAGCGCGTCCGCGCCCGGGTTCGCGTCACCCACGAGGAGCTCGGGCTCTGGATCTGCATCGAGTTGTGCGACCAGCAGCGAGATGTTGTCGCAGTCCGAGGGCTGCGCGGCGCTGTCGCAGACGACGGGACCGACGACTACGGCGTTAAAGGAGGGCTGCCCTTGGGCGTCATCGGCCGCGAGGACCCAATTGAGGGTGCCTGCGTTCCCATCGACCCACAGCACGTCGTGCCGTCCGTCCCCATTGAGGTCGCCCGTGACAATCGTGTCATCGATCTCAAGGTCGACGCGGCTAGGCTCCGAAAATCCGCCGTCATCACCCTGCAACGTCCACCACAGCGATGTCTCGGAGCCGACGCGAATCGGCACCAGGACGTCGGAGGCGCCGTCGCCGTTGACATCGCCGGCCGCGGGCGCGCCCATGCTTGCGCCGACGAAGGTCCAGATCTGGCTCGCATAGTAGCCATCGTCGGCGGCAAGCGTGCTGATCGCGAGATACTCCTCGCCGCTCGCAATCAGCTCCTGTGTCCCATCGCCATCGAGGTCGACAAAGCTCTGCGCCGACATGATCACCGGGAGCTCAAGCAGATACACGATGTCCGAGCAGACGCCGACGCGGGGCAAGAGCCAATCGGGGAGCGGGATCAGGTCGGTCTGGAGACAGCTAAGACAGGGCACGAGCGCGACGAGAGCCAAGTAGCGTGCTTTGGCGCCGCGTCGCGGAGCCACCACCAAACCCGATGTCGAGCTTATCCGGCCGTCGCTTGGAGACCCTCGATGCACCGAGACAGCGTAGCACCGGCAATCGCGGCCACGCCATCTTGAAGCAGTCGCTTGATCTCACGTCGGTGGCGCATGGCGTGCCTCGTCGCTTTGAGGCGCGGGCCGCTGCGTGGCGAACTCGCCGCGCAGACCCAGTGCTGCGAGCAGCGAGGCGAGGTCCTGGCATCGTTTTGCGATCTCGAAGACCGGCTCTAGCTCGCGGCGGGTCCAGCAGCCCAGGCGGAGCCACTGCTTGAGCAAGCCCGCGATCGCGCGGGCGGGTGCATCGCCGGCCAGCAGCATGTGTGCATAGAGGCGGGCCGCGTGCATCAGGGCGTCGAGCGACAGCGATGGGAGCGCCGGATCGCGGATCTGCGCGAAGATCTCGGGCCGACCAAGGGCCGCGCGGCCGATCATGAAGGCGTGACAGCCTGACTCCTGTCGGCAGCGCTCGAGTGCATCACGATCGGTGATGTCACCGTTCGCGACGACCGGGATCGCGACCGACCGTCGCGCGATCCCAAGCGCGTGCCAATACACCGGCGGCGCGTACCCTTGGGCGCGTGTCCTGGCGTGGACGGTGAGCCATGCGGCGCCACCCGACTGTGCGGCCTGGGCGATCTCCGCGACACCCTCGACGTGGTCCCATCCCAGGCGCACTTTAACGCTCAGAGGGACGTGTGGTGGAAGAGCATCACGTACCGCGGAGGTGACCTCGCGAACGCGGGTGGGCGCCTTGAGCAGCGTCGCACCACCGTCATGTCGATTCACGGTCTTGGCGGGACATCCAAAGTTCAAGTCAATGCCAAGGGCTCCGATCTTGGCTGCGCGGCGCGCCGTCTCTGCCATTGCGGTGACATCGCTACCGAGGATCTGGAAGTAGACCGGGACGTCATGGACGCAGCGGCCGCCGGTCGAAAGCTCCGGGCAATGGCCGAGCATGACGTGCTCTGGCACTGGCCGGTCCGTGACACGAACGAACTCGCTCACGCACGCACTGAGCACTCCGTCGGCTCCAAAGTGCTGACACATGAAGCGACGGAAAACTTTGTCGGTCACGCCATCCATCGGCGCGAGCGCAAGATAGAGACCCGCTTGATCAGGTCGCTCGCAGCGCATGGATGGCGCGCTGCCTCGGCTTGCGTGCTCGGTCGACACCATGAAGACCCTTAGGGAACTCGGTCCTGCATGCGCGGCGACCAAGAGGGATCCGCGAAGATGTGCAGCGCCGTGCGGAGTGGGCCGACGTCGCTGCGCGTGCACGCTACCTTGCCGTGCGTTGCGCTCACGGTGCTGCCTCGATCAGCAAGAACTCGTAGGATCGCCGGATCGAGCCCGCAGCGCCACCATGGCGCAGCCGGCGAGCGACAAACCCGTGGGGCACGAGGACTCTGCTGCGCAGCATCTCCCAGATCTCGAGCTCGACCTCAAGCTCTCGATGGCCGCCGGTACACAGCGCATCGACGATCTCACCCATGCCGCAGCCCGCACTCCCATGGGAGCGCACTGCGTCGAGGATTGCGGCCCGAATCGGGGTCGGCATCGCGGGAGCATGGACGCGGCCTTGGGTGTGATCAAGACGGCCGCGGCGGGGCCAGGGCGTGGCGCTCGATTCGCGCCGGGTTCTTCGACAGCCCGCTAGCGTTGCGGTGCCAGCGAGTTGCACCACGTCACGACAGCGTTGATCACGCCCACGTCGACATTGCGACGCAGATCGCTGTAGTGACCCACCGAGGAATCGCCGCGCTCGAACTTCATGAGGTGATCGAGGCCGTCAAAGAGGATGGCATCGCTCTTGTCCTTGCGGGAACGGAGCACGTCGGCGACCGGCTCGAAGTCGGCGACCGGGTCGACCTGAAAGTCCTTCGCCCCTTGCAATGCGAGCATGGGCACCTTGAGACGCTTGACCTCGGCGAGTGGCTCGACGGCCATCAGGTCATAGAGATAGGGACGCATCGGCTCGGCCTGGGCGGGGAGCTCGTCGCCCTTGCGGATCGCGGCGAACATCGCCTCTGTCTCGGCCAGGCTCTTTTCCAGCAGGGCAGGATCATCCTTGGGAGTCAATGCGCGGACCTGACCTAGGATCACGTCGGCGATGTTCCTGCTTGGAAGCGCCAACGTGATGATGCCGCGGAGCTTGTACGGGCCTTTGCGACCCGGCACGCCTCTGACCACGACCTTGTCCTTGGCGAGCAACACCGCCGTGATCGCGCCTTCGGAGTGGCCGATGACGAAGAGCTGGTTGGGATCGACTTGCGGTTGGCTCGCGAGGGCGACCAGCGCCCGCGAGGCGTCCTTGACAAACTCGCGATAGCCCGGCGTCGCGGTGCCACCAATTTCACTGGCCCCCGTGCCGCGGTCATCGAATCGCAATACCGCGAAGCCTGCTTGGACCAAGGCATCGTGGATCTCATGTGAGCCGATGTCGATGCTTGAGTTGGGGACAAAGCCATTGCGATCTTGCGGTCCTGATCCGCTGAGAAAGAGGACGCCCGGCCGTGGTCGCGCATCGTTGTCGTTGGCGAGCACGAGCTCCCCGGCCAATGTCGGGTCTTCCCCCTCTCCCTGCACGCGGATCGGCAGGACTTGAAACGTCGACGGCGTGGTGTAGTGCGGGCGCAGCTGCTCGGCGATGCCCGAACGGAGCGAGCCTCGCTCGGCTCGCTCCCGGGCGACAAAGCCGTTTGCGCGATCGGTGACGTCGAGCACGCGGGCCTGGCGGAGCGAGTCTCCGCTCAGCTGCACGGTGAGCGTGTCGTCCTCCAGTGTCCACGAACCGCTGCTTCCGGCGCGGTAGACAAGCTGGTGCGCGTGGACCTTGGGCGAGAGCGTCTCAATCTCCGTGAGCTTGAGCCCTTCTCTTGCAACCGTCGGCGCGGCGACTGGGGCCATGCGCACGCTGAGCTCACGCAAGTAGATCGCGTCGGCAGGGAACAACCACGGCCGACCCGCGACCTCCACGGTGGCTTGGTCGCCCAGTCGGATGGAGGTAATCGACTCGTCGCGCCACAGATAGCTCGTGTGAAAGTAGGGCGTCCGTAGGGTCGCCTGATAGGGACGACCCTTCTCACTCAGCATGAGATGATACTCCTCGACGAGCGCTCCACTCGCATCGTGGCGCTGGACCATGACGCGGTAGTGCCGGCCATCCTTGCCCAGACATTGCCCGCTGGTTCGTCCGATCGGCTGCCCTTGCGTGTCGAAAAGGTCCCAGCTGCGCGATGCCTCGGTGCAGATCTCTGGCAGCGACGCGGAGTCGGGGGCTTGATCTTGCGTCGCATCCGTCAGCGTCGCGTCGCGATCCGAGCCCGCACATCCCAATGCGAGTACCCCCCCCAAGAGTGCGGCGTGCGACAGCGCAGTCCGTGCGACACGACCCTCCGAGAAATTTCGGGCGCGACTGCGCGACGAAGCAGTGCGACGTGAGGGAGCGGCGAAGCGCGCGAACATGCCCGCGAGTGTGGTCCGCCGAGTCTCTTGCGTCGAGAAAGCGACGCAACTTGTGCGACGACCACTGTCCGTGGCGCTTCGACCTGCGCCCGCAAAACGACGCCCCCTAGCCGAATACCGGGAAGCGGCGCGCGGCGTAGAGCCGGTCCATCGTGCCCTGCATACGACCTTCAAGATCTCGGTAGTGGGCGCTGAGCACCACCGGATCGTCGCTCGGTGGCGGCGCGATCGGCTGGCCAATCTCCACGTTGACCTTTGCGGGCAGCGGGAAATAGGGCAGTGCGCAGGTGGGCCCCATCAAGATGCCCCAGGGGGCTGCAAGGACGATCGGGACCGAGTGCACGCGGGCCCGATGCGGCAGACCGAGGGCACGTGCGAATTCGCGGCCCTGCGACAGAATCACGCAGGTCTCGTGGCCACCGCAATTGACCACGGGCACGATCGGACTTTGCGTCTGAGCGGCGATCCGCAGAAATCCACGCCGGCCGGCAAGGTTGATCCGCTTGCGCGCGCTGAAGGGGCGCATGTTCTCAAGATCGCCGCCTGGAAAGACCAGGACCTTGTGGCCGGCCGCGAGAAGGGAGCTTGCCGTGCTTGGATGCGCCGGCACGATGCCGAGCTTCCCGAGGACGGCAGCGAGCCGTGGCATGCGGAAGAGCAGATCGTGGGCCAGCACATAGACGGGATCCGATGCGCCGCGCTGGCGGTAGTGCTCGACCAAAAACAGGCCATCGACGGGATTCAGTCCGCCGTTGTGGTTCCCCACCAACAGCGCGGGACCGTGACGAGGAATATGGTCCAGTCCGCTGACCTCAAAGCGGTGGTACCTCGACATCGGAGCGAAGAGATCCAGCGCGCGTGCGAGCGTGACCTCATCAAGCTTGGGTGCGACAGACCTTGCGCGAGTCTCTTGCGTCGCAACGCGTGCGGTCTGTGTCTCGACATTGGATGCACGACGAAAGGCGGCCGCTCCGGGCACGGGCACGGCGTCGTTTGGACGAGCATCGAGCCAGGCGCTGCGGACCCGCGATGCACCCGCACGTCTTCGGACGCCGAACTCAGGTGCCTCGAGTCGAGGGAGGCCCGCTGATGCCGCGATCTCGTCGAGGCCGCGCGCGCTTGAACTCGACCCCGGAGCTGCTACCTCAAGCCTCGAGAGCAGGCTGTGGCGGAAACGCACCACTGTGCCACGCGGCTCGGCCGCGCCCACGCCCGGCTCGAGGTCGGCTGCAGTCGCAGCACCCAATGGTTTGGTCGCGTGGACCTGGATGTGCTCAGCTAGGCGGATGCGGCGAGTATGGCACTATCCTGTGGCGGATGCACCACAGGTGTGCACACATTTTCATCGCGAGAAATCTCACACGATGTACGCACGACGGCGCCGTCGCCGAGCCGCTCGCCGAGCCGCTCATAGCTGAACTCGACCGCCCGCCGCGCAACGGCGGGCGCCTGCTCCAGGCAGCCGATGTGGCCAAAGCGATGCCACCGCTCAATCAGGGCGTCGGCCGGCAGGTTGCGAACGAAGAAGTCGAGCACCTCCGGTGGCAAGAGCCGCTCTTCGCGGCCCCACAAGAGCAGTGCGGGTGCCTGGATCGAGGCGAGTTCGTCGCCCCGCAACATCACGTCCGGGCCGATGCACTCGACCAACGCGCGCAGCCCCGGGTCGCGCAGGCGGGCGCGTAGGCCCATCGCAAGCGCGTGGCGGGCCAGTGGGGAGGGGCGCTTCGCGAAGACGCGATCGATGAACTCAAGCGCCTGGCTGTGCCGCGTCATGCGGAAGCGATTGACGAGTTGGCTCAGCTCCGGGGCCTC
>CAZVEM010000061.1:0-21107 GCA_964626165.1 uncultured Nannocystaceae bacterium | reverse complement strand
CGACCTCCAAGTACACGGGCATCACATCGGAGTTTTCGGTGCGATGCAGCGGACCTGCGAGCGTGAAGGCGCTGTGCCCGTCTGCGTGAGATTCGAGCAGGCCTCGCGGACATGCCACGACAACCGGCGGCTCACCGGTGCCCACCGTGTAGAGATCGAAGATCGCCAAGATTGGTGTCTCGACGAAAGTGGTCAGCTCGCCCGCGATAACGGGCGTTAGCACCATTGCGGCGGCCGCGGGGTCGTCGGCCGGGAGCAGCTTGATCTCGCCCTGCACGGTCGCACAGCGACCCGCGAGATCAGCATCCATCGGCCGGGAGCTCAGCCGTAGCGGGCGGTGCTCGGCGTAGCTGGTCCCGAGCGAGGGCGCGAGTGAGTGATCAAGCTTTGCGCGAGCCTCGGCGTCCAGGCCTCGCGTCGCGACTTCGTAGTAGGCGAATGCTGCCTGCATGTCGCCCAGCGTCCCCGACGCTTTGGCGAGCTCTGCCGCAGTAATGACCGCATCCGATTTGCGGCTCAGGATGTTCCAGAAGCGGCCGCCATTATCGAGGTCAGCCATGGCCGCGTTGATGTCCTTGTATGCGTCGACCTCTCTCATGACGATGTCTCCGATGCCCGCTGCCGGCGGAGCTAGATCTTCTCAGATCTACGCCCTAGGAGCGAGCGGCGAGAAGCTGGCGAACCGCCTGACTCGCGCACGCGAGCCCGAAGGCGCCCGTGACGTAGCTTGCGGTCCCGTAGATCACACTGCGGTGATCACAACCGTGAAGGTCATTGGCGCCCTGCGGGCAGACGCACTGAAAGCCGCCGCCGTTCTCGTACTCGAGCTCGTGTGGGTCCGCGCAGGGCTCGAGCGAGTAGACCGCGGAGATATCCCAGCGGTCGGCGCTGGAAAAATCATGACGACGACGCAAGAACTTGCGGGTCGCTGCAAGGAACGCGTCATCTCGCACTTGCGCGAGATCGGCGACGCGAATGGCGGTGGGGTCGCTGCGCCCCGAGGCGCCTCCGCTGACGACCATGGGGATGCCCCGGCGCTGGCAGGTCGCGATCAGGTGCGACTTCGCCGTGATGTTGTCGATCGCGTCGATGACAAAATGGGGCGTGTCTTCCAAAAGCTCGTCGCTGTGCGCAGCATCGTAGAACTGCACGCTGGCGCGAATGTTGGCGACCGGGTTGATCGAGCGCAGGCGCTCCGCGAGGATCTCTGCCTTGGGCTTGCCCGTCGCGCCTTTGACAGCATGGAGCTGACGGTTGGTGTTGGTCACGCAGACCAGATCAAAGTCGACGATATGGAGCGAGCCGATGCCGCTGCGAACCAGCGACTCCGCCGCCCACGAGCCGACGCCGCCGAGGCCAAAGATCGTGACCCGGCTCGCCGCCAGCGTTCGCATGGCCTCATCCCCGACGAGGCGCGCCATCCGATCAAATCGTCGGTGCAATCGACCCGATCGTCGCTCGGCCTCGAAGACATCGCTCGGGGCGGGGTCGAGAGTTGCCGGCGAGACAGCTGGCTGCGATTGGGCCACGTTGGCACCGCCCACGCGTAGTTTGAGCAACGCGCCCGATCCGCTGGTCGCGATGGAACGGTCCGTCATCGCGCGCAGAGTAGCCCCATCGAGGCGGCTCCGCTGCGGCCACGCGCGAGCACGAGATTTCGGCGGCCCGTCCTACGCGCGCGGGCTCGCGCTCCAGTGCGAGGGGGTCGTGTCAGCTCCACACCCGCTGGCTCAACGCCCGCAGTCGAGCGGAACGCGACCAACGTCTGTCAGCAATGTTCGGCGGCCGCGAGGTCCTTTGCTTCGGTGATGCAGCGGGCGTACTTCGCGTAGGAGATGCGGCCGCGCAGGCGCATGCGTCGATCCTTATCGTCAATGCATCGAGCTTCGAGCCGCTCGATGGCGCCTTGCGCCGAACCGCTGCCGCGTTCGCCCGCGGCTTCCATCGTGAGCTTGGTCAGATGGGCGCAGACCTCCTTGGGGGAAGGGGCGCTGACGAACACGATCCAGAGGATCGCCAGCGTCGCGACGAAGACGCCGACACCGAGCAGTGCAATCCACCCTCCACGGCTCATGAGCTTCGTCTCCCGTGCAGCGAACGACGCATGCCTTGCTCATACTCCGATGCGGTCGCCGATGCACGCGGCGCTGCACGGAAGGCATTCGGCCCGGGGCGACGGCGACTCCGCCGGCGTTGACCCACGGCCCGCCATGCGGCGAGCCACGGCGCACGAGCGCTCCGGACGTGCGCATCGACAGCGACGGGATGCTCGCTGAGGCCGCGCGGCGATGCGTCTATCCGTTGTCGCCGCCGTTACCGCCAGAGATCACACGGAATGCGGCGCGCCGCTGCTTGGCGCGGAGGTCAGCCTCCGCCGAAGATTCCGAGGGCGAGGCACGCTTGCTCGACTCGGTCCGCTTCCCGGAGTTGGTGGCGGCCGCGTGAGCCTCCATCGCAGCGGGAGACTTTTCGGCCGCGTCCGCTCGCCGTGCGGCGTTGCTTTGAGCCGCGTCGGTCGCGGGCCGATCGGAACTGTCCTCGTCGGCGCGTGCGATGCCATCGGACGCCTCGTCCGCTCCGCTGTCCGCCGAGTCCTTCGCACTTCGTTTGCGCGACTTCGATCGGCGCGGTGCCTCGCCGCTCTCGGCTGCCTCGGGCTCGCCCGTCTTCGCAGTCTTCGCTTCGCTCCCGACCCCAGCGGGGAGGTCGCTGAGTGCCGGGTCGCTGGAAGAAGATACGCGCGGCGCCGCGTCGGATCCCTGCGGGGTTGAATTCGAATCTTGTGCGCTCGTGCCTCCGGCCTCGCTCACCTTGTCGTCGAGGTCGTGATGCTCTTGAGGGCCTGGATTGCCGCTCTCCTCGGCGTCCACGGGCTCTTGCGGACCGAGCGCAGCCGCTGCCGCACGTGCCTCTTTCTCGCGTACGGCCTTGTCTCGCTGCGCGCGCGAGCGTGCGCGTCCGCTGCCGAGTGCTTCTTCCTTGGTGGGAAGCTCGACCGTGGCGCGCAGTGGCTCGCGCTGGCCTTGTTCGCGCGACTGCTCCGCCTTGTCGGTCGAATCTCCGTCTTCGTCTCCCTCGGCGTCGTGCTCGGGATCGGGCACCACGCTCAGTCCTTCACGGAAGGATCGACGGCCCGTCGTACTCGCCGCGATGGTGGTCCGCGCCGCTCGAGCATCACGTGACGCATCTGCGCCCGGGAGGCTGCCGGCTTCACCGCTGGCACCGCCAGAACTTGTCGATCCCGCGCGCAGCGACGCCGGGATGTTCTGCTCGATCTTGATGCCGCGCCCGGTGGCTCGGTCGGCGACGATGTAGATCGCGCGCCAGGGAAACACGCAACGCGTCACCGAGCCCGCGAACGACAGGTTGGCCTGCACCGCATCGTCGCCGTACTCGAGCTCAAGCGGGTAGCTCGGATCGAGATCGATCACGAGCCGCTCTTTCCACTGATCGCGGACAAAGCTCGGCAGCACGACACCCGCCGAGAGCGCGTTGATGTGCAGCCGTGGGCAACGTCCCGCCGCGTAAAGCGACTCGAGTACCTCCTGAACCGGGTGCACCATTCGCTGCGAAGCCTAGGGTTTGTCGCAGACGCGATCAACACGCATGGAGGGGACGCGTGGAGAGGGGGACTAGGTGGCGCCGAAGGCGTCCAGCCCGGTAATTGCCCTGCCAATCGCGAGGGTGTGAATCTCGTGCGTGCCCTCGTACGTGAATACCGTCTCCAGATTGCACACGTGCCGCATGATCGCGTACTCGCCCATGATCCCGTTTCCACCGAGCATCGAGCGCGCGGTGCGGGCGGATTCAAGCGCCATACGCACGTTATCGCGCTTGAGCATCGACACCTGCACGGGGGTGAGCTTGCCCTCTTCCTTGAGGCGCGCGAACGCGTGGCAGAGCAGAAAGCCCTTCACGATCTCATTGTGCATCTCGGTCAGCTTCTGCTGCGAGAGCTGGAAGCCGGCAAGCGGGCGTCCAAACTGCACGCGCTCCATCGTGTAACGACGTGCACGCTCGTAAACGTCCATCGCTGCACCGACACCACCCCAGCCGATGCCGTAGCGAGCTTGCGTCAAGCAGCTCAGCGGCCCACGAAGTCCACGAACGCCGGGAAGCAAGTTCGCGTTGGGAACGACGACGTCATCGAGGACGATCTCGCCGGTGATCGATGCGCGCAAGCTGAGCTTGCCCTTGGTCTCGGGCGTGGAGAAGCCAGGCATGCCGCGCTCAACGACAAAGCCGCGAATCGTCGGTGTGTCTTCGCCGGCGGCGGTTGCCTTCGCCCAAACCACCGCGACATCGGCAATCGGACTGTTCGTGATCCAGTACTTTTGTCCGTGGAGCACCCAGTCACCACCCTCGACCTTCTGCTTGGCGTGGGTACGCATCGAACCCGGATCGCTGCCAGAGTTCGGCTCGGTCAGGCCGAAGCAACCAATGCGCGTCCCGGCGGCCATGCCGGGCAACCAGCGTTGCTTTTGCTCCTCGGTGCCGTAGGCCCAGATCGGGTACATCGCCAGGGCGCTCTGCACCGAGCAAAACGAGCGGATACCACTGTCGATGCGCTCAAGCTCAAGCATGACCAGGCCGTACGCGAGCGGGCTCATGCCGGCGCAGCCGTATCCGGTCAGCGATGCGCCAAGAAATCCCATCTCGGCGAACTCGCTGATGAGCTCACGCGGGAAGGTGCCGGCCTCATAGTGCTCCTCGATCAGCGGCGCCACCTTGCTGCTGCCGAACTCTCTGGCCGTGCGCCAGATCAGCCGCTCCTCCTCCGTCAAGAGTCGCTCGAAGTCAAAGAGGTACGGCGTGGCGTCCATCCCGATACCAGTACCACGCGCAAGCTCCAGTCGGCGACCCCTTGGCCCGCCGCGAGCTTTGTGCGTCGGCGCTCGTTTTGGATGCTGCAGCGGAGGGGCCCGCTGCGCGACGCAAACCGATCGCAGGGTGGTCCGCGGCGGGCGCACGCTTGCAAAGCACCCCCTTCGAGGGACGGCGCTGCCCTCTAAGCTTCGGCGCACTCATCCGAGCACTCGTCCGAGCACTCATCCGCCTACGCATCCGAGCGCTCGTCCGTGCACTCATCCGCGCACTCATCCGCGCACTCATCCGCAGGCCGTGGCCTGCGTCAGCGTGCGGGCTCGTTGAGATCGGACGTGGGCCGCTCGGTCGAACGAATCGTCGGCGCGAACATGCCAAAGAGCGTCGCGCCCAGCAGCGCCAGGTCGCGTAGCATGGTCTCCATACCGATCGGGTCTGTCGGGTCGGCCTTGCCGAAGCATCCACAGCCGATGTCGATCCCGCGCACCATGATCGAGCTGATGAGCGCGATAAACACCAGGTCCATTGCGACGAGCACCATACCCGCGCCGCGCTTTGTCGACGGCACCAGGAATGCGGCGGCAGCGGTGAGCTCAAGGACCGGCACGATCCCGGCGATGAGGTTGACGCTCCACCACGGGAACGCTTTGTAGTTCGCGATGTCGCTCGCAAAGGCGGCAGGATCGAGCAGCTTGGGCACCGCGGCGTAGACAAAGACCGCTGCAACCGCGATGCGAGCGAGCAGCCCGGCCACCGAGGAGATGCGAAGTCCACCCATTTCATTGCCGCGAGCGTTGTGCACGCCGCCGCGCGAGCTTGGCGTTGCGCCTGACGCATGTTCGGAGGTAGCGCTCATCGGCCCATCTCCTCGCCCGCGCTCTGCGGACCGCCGACTTCAAGCCAGGCCTGCCATCCCCCTGCGATCGTGCGCGGCTCGCTGCAAATCCCTCGTTCCTTGAGACGAAGCGCGACCTCGTTGGATCGCTCACAGGACGGCTCATCGCAGTAGACAATCACAACGTCGTCGGGATCGACCTGCGCACTCTTGAGCGCGTCGAGATCGAGCGTGCTGCTGGGCTCAAGGCTGCTGGGCTCAAGGTGGAGGGCGCCCGGGACGTGAGAGGCTTGATAGGCATCGCTGGAGCGGGCATCGATGAACACCACACCCGGCTGCCCTGCGAGGCCAAGCGCCTCATCCGCGCTCAGCGTGTCGATGGCAGCAATCGGCTCGGGCGGAGCGCAGGACTCCTGGTCCGGGCCGGGATCGACACCGATCAGCGGGATGCCACCGGGGAGGGCGAGCAGGCGCAATGCGCCGAGTGCGATCGAGGCCGCCACCAGCACGCCTGCGATGCGAATGTCCTGGCCGGTCACCATGCCGTTGGCGCGAGGATAGCAAGGGTCGGGTGAATGGGCACATCTCCGAGCGAGCGCGCTTGGAGTCAAAGTGCTGCCCGCCGCATCGTGCCGCGCCCGCGGCATCGCGCGGCTGGACACAACAACGCCGCCAGTTGAGGCGTGTATGCTGGGCGAGCGATGACGGACAAAAGTGCAGCACGCCGCAAACGCCCGCCCGCTCCGCTTCTCGGATCGCTCTCTGTGACTGCGCGATCCGGGGAGGCCCATGTCGGATCGTCTGTCGCGTTGACGCGCGCCCGCGGGGAGCGTCACCAGCCTGCGCGGACCCGCGCGTTTAGCATTGCCCTCGCGGCGGGGGTCGGTCTCTTCGTGATGGCGTCGCCGGCGACCGAGGCACTTGCGGCACCGCCGAGCAATCAAGCGGGAGCGAGCGGCGGCGGCAGCGTCGATCTCAACGGCGCCAAGAGCAACAAGAGCGGGACGTCTTCGCGAAAAAAGTCAGGCTTTAAGCCGCCGGATTTCGTCTACGCCGGCAACGGCATCAGCGTCCTGATGCCGATGCAATTTGGCTTCGTCGGCTACCAGCCGCGCGTTCGCATCGCGCTGCAGTACGACCGGCAGCTCTACAAGGGGCACTGGATCTACTTTGGTGCCGCCGCGCTCCTCGATCGCGGCAACTACCGAACCTTCGACTCCGAGCCCTTCGATCCGCTGACTGTCGATGGTGCTGGTGATCGCGGAACCGTCGCAGGATTCGATCTCTACGGCGGGTACACCTACAAGTTCTACGTGAAGGAGCATCCCTGGATCGTGCCGGTCGTCCGCGGTGGACTGGGCCTCGGCGCGTGGTGGTATCCGGGACTCGGTGGCAATACGCCTGAGCAGCCCCGTCGCAACACCTTCTCCATGAGTGCTCGCGGTGGCGGTGGTGTTCGCTTCTTCCTGCTGTCCGATCTCGCGCTCGGCGTCGATCTCAACCTCGGCCTTGGATTTGGAAACCATGGCGAGGAGGTGGCAGATGGATCCGGCGATAAGGCCAAACGCAGGACGACCTTCCTGCTCGGCATGGAAGTCCTGCCGCTCCTCCTGGAGTACCGCTTCTAGCAGGTTGTCGAAGAACCCCCGTGGAGTGCAGGGGCGTGCAATCGCGATGCAGACCGAGGCGCGAGGAGGGAGCGTACCGGGCGTACGTGACCGACGAGCAACAAGATGAGCAACGAAGGGGCTGCATCGCGAGGGCGCGGCCATGCGCCGCGCGGGGTTTTTCGACAGCCTGCTCGTACTACAGCAGCCCGCGGGATTGATTCCACGCGATGGTCTCCGCCATACCGCGCTCGAGATCGACGCGAGGGCGATAGCCAAGCGTCGCGATCGCTTTCTCGCTGCTGCACGCCAGGCTGTCCACGGCCGATCCACGGGCCTTATCGAGGGTCAGCGCGGGCACACGTCCGCGTAGCCGCCCGATGCCCTGATTGACCGCACCCACGGCGACCACCAGACCACGCGGCATGGGCAGGGTGAGCGCGCGCCGGCCCAGGGCGGCCGCGGCAACCTGTCCAAGGCTGGCCACGGTGTGCACGCCGCCGTCATCGAAGTAGAAAATTCCCTGACCCGCGAAGTCCGTCACGCTCGCGGGCGCTTCGCCGATCGGGACGCCTCCGCCTTGGAGCACGTGTCCATCGAGACTGGCCGGGAGACGCTCGTGGCCGTCGGCTGCGAGCAAGATTCCAGCGACGAGATCGTCGACATGGATCGCAGACACCGGCACGGGACGCAGACCCGGCGACGCGACCACGCCCATCTGTGCGGCTCGCAAGATCTGCAGCACGTCACGATCACGGGGCCCGTAGACGAGCGGCGGACGGACGACGACCACATTGAGCTCATGCGAAGCCGCATAGTGGGCCGCGACGCGCTCGCCCTCGAGCTTGCTTCGACCGTAGTCCGTGTTGGGGGCGACCGTGTGCACTTCCGAGCGGGGCCGCTGGAGGTGAGAGGGACCCGCCGCCATCAGCGAGGACACATAGACCACGCGGGTTGTTGGCTGCTCGAGCGCAATCGCCTCCATGAGGGAAGACACCGCACGCACGTTGCCCGCATCAAAGCCTTCGCGGTTGAGCGCCGCGGTCACGCCGGCGACGTGAATCACGATGTCGACGCCGCGGACTGCCGCGCGCAGCGACGCAATGTCCGTGAAACTGCCGTGGACGACCTCGACGGGCGCGCCCGCGAGGTTGTCCATCTTGCTCGAAGCCCGCAGCAGTGCGCGCGGCAGGTCATTGCGTGCGTGCAGGGCATCGACGAGGTGGCTGCCAATGAAGCCACTGGCGCCAGTGACAAGAACCTTGCGTCCGGTGCTCATGACAGCTCCATCTCGTACATGCGGTAGCGCGCGATCAGATCGGCGCCCACGGAACGAATCGGTCCGTTGATCGCCTCATTGTCTTCCAGGGTCCAGCCAAGCTCGCCGCCGCGCCACCCGATCTCCTTGCAGTGGCGATACGTCTCGACGATCAGCAGCGGATCGATGCCGCGACGACGGTACTGACCGCGGACGCCGAGCAAGATTAATCGACCGCTATCGACGCGGCGCGTGACATATAGATCCCAGAGCAGGCGGAGCAGCCCGGTCGGCATCAGCTTGCCGTCGATCTTGGCCAAGATCGGATTGAGGTTCATGATCGAGACCGCGAATGCGACGGGCTGTCCGTCGATCTCGGCCATCAACCCCATCTTTGGGTGCAGGACCATCTTTAGGTCCTTGGCGATGTGGCGATACTCCTTGGGCGAGAGGGGCACAAAGCCCCAGTTCTTCTCCCAAGCGTCGTTGTAGATGTCGAGCGTATGTTGGACCTCGCGGTCCCAGTTCTTGAAGTCAAAGGTCCGGATCGTCAGGCCCAGTTTCTTGCGCATGATGTCGGCGACGCGCTCCATTCGCTCGGGGAGCGGCTTGTCGACAAAGAACTGCCACTGCAGAAGATCCTTGGCCTTGCGGAGCCCCTGCGCCGTCAATAGGCGGTCGTAGTAGGGCGGGTTGTAAGGCATGTTGATGGTCGGATCGTGATCGAAACCTTCGATCAGCACGCCCATCATGTAGTTCGACGAGGGATCAAAAGGTCCCACGATCGACGTCATGCCGCGTTCTTTGAGCCACGCGCCCGCACGCCGGAGCAGCGTGCCCGCGATCTCATCGTCGTCGACGCAATCAAAGAAGCCGAAGTGTCCGTGGCTCGCGTCGTGAAACTTGACGTAGTCATGGTCGATGATCGCGGCGATTCTGCCGACGTCTTTGCCATCCTTGACCGCCAAAAAGCAGGTGATGTCGGCGTGCTCAAAGAAGGGGTTCTTCGCAGCGTTGAGCGTGTCGCGACGATCGATCAGAAGTGGCGGTACCCAATACTTGTTAGGCGCGTGGGTCCGGTGGATGTACCAAGGGACGCGAATGAAGCGCTCGACGAGCTTGCGGTCAGAGAGGGCAAACTCGATGATCTCGACAGAGGACATGGCGGGCAGCTTGTTCTGCGGGTTGGGGTCTCGCCGGCGTGGGGGGTCGGGCCCCAGAGCGACCGCCGGATGGCACCCGGCGGGATTGCGCATATCGGGGGGATCTCACCGCGTCAATGCGCCAAACGGCGGATCTGGCGGACCTCGCATAGCTCACATCGGCAGATGCGGACACCAGACCAGGGAGATTGACTGCAAGCAACAGTGGGGCTGGATCGGGCACGTTTGGCATTGACAGTCATCAACAGTTGGGCGGCGTGCCTCCCCGAGCTGCGGGCGCGCCGGTCAGCGGGGCAAGTCCCCTTGCCGGACGCGCGGCCGGTCGGAGCGCGCGTTGTCGCCGGAAAACGGGTCCCGAGCGCGCGCCCGCGTCGGGGTCGAAGGCTCGACAATCGACAAGGCTGTCCCCGCCCGCGATGCAGGATCGAGGGTGAGCGAGCGGGTCAAGCGCGGCCTGAACGTGCTGTTACGGAACTGGCTCTAACTTGTCTCGATCTGGCGGCGGACCGCCTTTCGGCTTATGCCTCGCGCAGCACGCCGAGGGTGCAGCGAGTGCAAGGCGCGAAGAGATCTCGCCTGTGAAGCTCGCTGCGAAATGGTCCGGCCACGTGTCGGCCCTGCCTCGCCCGGAGCGCCAGAGGAACCGCCGACATGCGCGAAGAGGACTACAGCCTCGCTGACTTTTTCCAGCCTGACGGAGACGACCCGCTCCGGCCTCCGTCCGAGTTTGCCGAGTGGATGGAGCGCAGCCAGTGGGCGCTTTCCGTCCTCGAGCCGCGCATGCGTGGCCCGGCAATCCCTCGCGTCGAGATGGACCGCGCTGGCATGCGCCGCCGCGTCATCAACCTCAGCTCGTACAACTACCTGGGCCTCACGCACCATCCCGAGGTCGTGGAAGCCGCGACCAAGGCGGTCCAACGCTACGGAACCGGTGCATGTGGGTCGCCGATGCTCTCGGGCATGAGCGACCTTCACGAGGAGCTGCAGGTCCGGCTCGCGGCCTTTACGGGCCGCGAAGAAGCGATGCTCTTCAACAGCGGATTTGCCGGTGGATTGGGCTGTATGGCCTCAATTCTGCGCAAGAACGACGTCGCGATCATGGACAGCCTCTGCCACCTCTGCACCGTGGACGGCGCCAAGCTGGCCAAGGCGAAGATCGTGCACTTTGACCACAACGACGCGGCGTCGCTCGAGCGAGCGCTCCAGGCGACGGAGGGAAAGCGGCGAATCGTTGTGCTTGAGGGCGTCTACTCGATGGACGGCGACACTGCGCAGCTCGACGCGCTTATGCCGATCATCGAGGCGCACAAGGTTGGCGTCTTCATCGACGAGGCCCACTCGATCTTGGTGTACGGCGATCACGGCCGCGGGGTGATCGAGAGCTACGGGGTCGAAGACAAGGTCGATTTGCAGTTCGCGACCTTCTCCAAGGCCTTCGCGGGGGCGGGGGGCTACGTCGCCGGTTCACGCGAGCTGATCCGCTACATGCGCTGCTACGCCAACGTCTACGGTTTCTCCTGTGCGCTCCCGCCGGCCACGGTCGCTGGCGTGATCAAGGCTTTGGAGGTCGCGACCCGCGACGACACGCTGCGCAAGGCGCTCTGGGCGAATGTGCAGTATTTCCGTGAGAAGGCGACCGGCCTGGGACTCAACCTTGGGCATTCCACCAGCCAGGTCTTCCCCATCATCATCGGGTCCGACCGCCGAATGCTCTATGAACTCGCGATCGAGATGAACGACAAGGGCCTCTTCCTGGCCCCGGTCGACTACCCCTCGGTTCCGGAGGACGGCCTCCGCTTCCGCGTCGCTGTGACCGCGGCGCACACACGGGAAGACTTGGATCAGGCCTTGCAGATACTCGAGGACACGGTGTGTCGACGAACCAAGGCGCTCTAGTCGCACCGCTCCCGAGAGTTCACATGACCCTTGTTTTCATGTTTCCAGGCCAGAGCTCCCGCTACCCCGGGATGCTCGACAAGCTCGCAAATCTCGTCCCGGGCGGCGCCCAGTGGATCGAGCGCGCATCCGACCTTCTCTCCTGGGACCTCGCCGAGCAGTTCAGCCTCGACAACCAGGAAGCCTTTGCGCGCAACGTCGACGTGCAGGTTGGCGTGTTCTTGGCCAATCACCTCTTCTCGGTACTGCTCGCGGATCGTGGCGTCCACGCCAGTGCCTCGATGGGCCTGAGCCTGGGTGAGTACAACCACTTGGTTCACATCGGTGCACTCGGATTTGATGACGCGCTCAAGGCCGTGCGTGCCCGTGGCGATGCCTACGACGCAGGTCCACGTGGCTACATGGCATCCGTGCAGCCGATCGAGCTCGAGATGTTGCAGTCGGTCGTCGCGGCGCATCGCCACCTTGGCGTCGTCGAGGTCGTCAACCTCAACAGCCCCAGCCAACACGTGATCTCGGGAGAGCAGGTCGCGGTGGAAGCCGTGTGTGCGGTGCTCGAAGAAGAGCACTACGTGCAGCCCGTCATTATCGAGCGCCAGGTGCCGATGCACTCGACGATGTTCCGCGAGGTCGCGGCCAAGTTCCGCGAGACGCTCGAGACGCTCGAATTCCGCACGCCGCAGCTTCCCTACATGCCCAATCGGCTGGCATCACCGATCGAGCGCCCCACCAAGGAGCAGTTCTGCGAGCTGCTGGAATCGCACATCTACTCGCCGGTGCTCTGGCGCGCGTCGGTCGACAATGTGTGCGCACGCATGCCCGACGCGACCTTCGTCGAGGTCGGACCGATGGCAGTCCTCCACAATCTGATGGGCAAGAAGTGGATCAAGAACCGCAAGTTTGCGCTTGATTCGCGCCAAGACACCGCGCAGCACGTGCAGACGGTGCTCGCCTCGCTCTCGAGTGGTGGCAGCCTCACGGGTCATCTCGCCGTGGCCTCTTGACCGGGCCCGCCCGGGAAGGCTAATCGGCTGTCAGCTCCACCATCGCTGCTTTGCCTCGCGCTTGGCAGCCTGGTTGAGGGACCGGGGCCTGTCCGCAGAAACCGATCCTAGGCGCGAAGGGGCACGCAGAGGCGATCCGTGAGTCAGACCGATCAAGACACGCTGCTCAAGCAGGCCCGACGCCGCCCCGTATATGACGCGAAGGCGGAAGATCGCGTCGTGCTCGACCGCCAGGCAATCGAGCGCATGCTTCCTCACCGCGATCCGATGCTGCTCGTCGATGGCATCGACGCCGTCGACCTTGAGCTCGGTGCGGTCTCCGGCGCGCGTACGATCGATCCCAAAGACCCCGTCCTCGCGGGCCACTTTCCCGGTGATCCGGTCTATCCCGGCGTGCTTTTGCTCGAGATGATCGGGCAGCTCGGCATCTGCCTGATGCACCTCATGCACCATGGCCGAGCGTCGGTGCCGGAGAGCGACAGCCCGCGCGCGGTTCGATTGCTCAAGGTTCGCATGGCTTCCTTCCAGGGAGCCGTGCTCCCTGGCGCCAAGCTTGAGCTCGTCGCACGTGCGATCGAGAACACCGACTACGTTTCTACCTGCCTAGGGCAGGTCCTTGAGGGCGGCGAGGTCAAGGCCTTCGCGCTCTACGAAGTCTATCTGCCCGACGAAAGCTGAGTACGCGCATGTCCACCTCCTCGTCCTCACCCACCTCGACTGGCAACGCCGCGACCGCGCGGCATCCCAACGCCGCACGCCGCGTTGTGATCACCGGCATGGGCATCAACACGCCCATCGGTGATGACCTTGACACCTACTACAACAGCTTGATTGCGGGAAAGTCTGCAATCACGCGCTGGAAGTTCTTTGAGCATCCGGGCGTGTACTCCAAGATCGGCGGCGATCTGAGCGGCTTTGATTGGCAGGCCAAGCTCGCTGGGCTCAAGGGCAGGCTGCCCGAGGATCTCCACAAGCGCGTGCGCGGGTTGGTCAAGAAGGCGCCCTTCTCGACCAAGATCTCTGCGCTCGTTGCATGCGACGCGTGGCTCGACGCTGGATTGGGGAGCGTTCCCGACTTTGATCCGAGCCGTCGGGCAATCCTCGTGGGTGGTCACAACCTCAACGAGAACTACCTGACCACCAACTTCACGACCTTCCTGCAGGACGATCCCGACTACATCGACGCGATGGCGGCCCTGCTCATGCTCGACACCGATCACGTCGGCACGGTCAGTGAGACGCTTGGTTGGATGGGTGCGGGCTACACCATGGGTGGCGCCTGTGCTTCGGCCAACGTTGCGCTCCGCGCTGCGATCGATGAGATCCGTCATCACGACCACGACATGGTGATGCTGGTGGGCTCTGTGCTCGACTTCTCGCCGATGGGCGTGCAGGCGATGGCGCTGATGGGCGCCATCACCACGCGGAGCTTCAACGACGCGCCCGCGCAGGCAAGCCGGCCCTATGACACCAAGCGCGAAGGCTTTGTGCCTTCCCATGGCGCGGGCGCCCTTGTGCTTGAGGAACTCGAGCACGCGCTCGCTCGCGGCGCGAAAATCTACGCGGAGGTCCTTGGCTGCACGTCGACGCTCGACGGGAGCCACCTGCCCGCGCCCTCGACAGATGGGCAGAGCCGCACGATCACGCGCCTGCTGTCGCGATGCGGCGTTCGGCCCGAGGACGTCGACTTTGTCTGCGCCCACGCAACTAGCACGCCCCTGGGTGATCGCTCCGAGGTCAACGCGATCCGCACGGCGTTTGGCAGCCACGCCAAGAAGCTCAAGATCAACGCGCCCAAGTCGATGCTCGGTCACACCTGCTGGTCGGCGCCTGTGGTCGAGACGGTGGCGGGGCTGCTCCAAATGGAGCGCGGAAAGCTCCATCCCTCGATCAACATCGACGAGATGGACCCCGAGATCGACCTGGACGTGTGCGCCAACGTGGCGGTTGATCATCAGATCAACATCATGCTCAAGAACTCCTTTGGCTTTGGCGGCATGAACTGCTGCGCCCTCTACCGCCGGTTCGACGCCAGCAAGGCGTAGTACGGTTCCGCTCCACCTCACGCCTGCCGCCACTACCGACGAAGTCTCGACCCATGAACTACTTCATTACTGGAGGATCGCGAGGTCTTGGCGCGGGCATTGTATTGGCCGCTGTCGAGGCCGGTCACGACGTCGCCTTTACTTGGGTGCGCAATGAGGGCGCCGCCCACAAGATCATCGCCGATGCAAAGGCGCTGCGGCCCGACGCCAAGGTTCGCGCGTACCAGCTCGAGGTCTCCAGCTCTTCGCAGGTCGAGTCCGTCGCCGAGAAGGTGATGGAGGACTTCGAGAGCATGGAGGTTGTGGTCAACTGCGCGGGGCTTAACCGCGACAACCTGTTGGTGTCGATGAGCGATGAGGAGTGGGCCGAGGTGATCGGTGCCAACCTCAGCGGGCCCTTCTATGTTTGCCGCGCCTTCATCCAGCCGATGATGTCGCAGCGCTTTGGTCGGATCATCAACATCTCGTCGATTCAGTACAACGGCGGCACGGGCCAGGGGAACTACGCGGCAAGCAAGGCGGGCCTGCACGGCTTGACCAAGACGATCGCCAAGGAGTATGGCCGCCGCGGAATCACGGCGAACGTGGTGGTGCCGGGCTTCTTTGATACCGACATGACCAAAGAGACCATGCCGCAGCTCAACAAGGACTACTGGAAGCAGTATTGCCCGATGCCCAAGGGCAGGATGGGCGAGGTCTCAGAGCTTGCGGGAGTGGTCTTGTTCTTGGCGTCGCCCGCGGGTGGATTTGTGAATGGTCAGGTGATCCCCGTAACGGGCGGATTGGACTGGACCTACTAGGGAGATCAATCTGGGGGCTGTGCCCGAACGCGCGCAGGGCGAAAGGCCGGGAAGGACTGCAATGACCGCACGAGTTGGCATCGAGAAGCTCACCGCCTACACCTGCCAGCTCTCGCTGAGCATGGAAGCGCTGGCGCTCGCGCGCGGGGCCGATCCCGCTCATCCCCGCGATGAACTCTTGGTGGCGGAGCGCTCGGTGAATCCGCTCTGGGAAGATCCGGTCACGATGGCGGCCAATGCCGCACGGCAACTGCTCAAGGATGAAGATCCCGAGCAAATTGAGCTTTGCATTGTGGGCAGCGAATCCTCGGTCGACTTTGGCAAGCCGATGTCGACCTGGGTGCACCGCTTCGCGGGGCTCTCGCCGAACTGCCGGAACTTTGAGGTCAAGCACGCCTGTTACGGCGGTACTGGCGGGATCATGATGGCCGCGCATTGGATCGCGTCGGGCCTCAATCGCGGCCGCAAGGCGCTTGTCGTCTGTGCCGATCAGAGTCGCGAGCACATCGGCAAGCCGTGGGAGTACGTGCTTGGAGCCGCTGCGACCGCGATGTTGATCAGCGATCAGCCGCAGGTGCTTGAGCTCGAGCTGGCGACCAACGGCTTTTGGACGCAGGAGATCTCAGATACCTACCGTCCGACCTCGCGGGACGAGGTCGGCCACGCGGACACCTCGCTCTACGGCTATCTCGACGGTCTCGAAGGCGCCTACGCCAGCTACTGCAAGCTGGCGGGAAATGTCGACTACGAGGCCGATTTTTCCCGCAACATCTATCACGTGCCCTTTGGCGGCATGACCTTCTACGGCCATAAGCAGATCATGCGTGGCATCCGGCGCATGAGCGCGCGCGAGGCCAGGGAACATTGGGAGAAGCGAACCAAGCCGTCGCTGACCTACAACGGGCGCTTTGGCGGCAGCTACACCTCCGCGACCATGATCGCGCTTGCTGGACTGATCGACAGCGATCGGGATGTTGGCGCGGGTGATCGCATCAGCATCTACTCGTATGGCTCGGGCTCGTGTGCAGAGTTCTACGCCGCGAAGATCGGCGAGGAAGCGCGGCAGCGGGTCGCGGCTCAGCAGATCGGCGCCCGGCTCGATGCTCGTGAGGCGCTCGACATTTCCACCTACGAGTCACTTGAGCGCCAGCGCATGGCCAACGTGGACCAGCGCGATCTTGAGATCCCGAAGACCGGCCTCAATGGCCTGTACGAGCGTCGCTACGCCGGATCTGGCCTGGTCGTGCTCGACGGTGTTGACGGTTGGGAGCGTCGCTACCGAGTCGCGTAGCATGTCGCAGCGATTCCAGCGATTCCAGCGATCCCAGCGTCGCATCATCTGTCTTCTTGACGCGGGAGCGGTTCCCGCCCGGTGGCTCCCATGATCGAGATCAGCCTCACCAACGCTGCGGATGGGATCCGGTGGTTGACCCTAGAGCCGCACGCGAGTGAGCCAGACCGGGTCAGCCTCGACGGTGCTGGTATCGCGGCGCTGCACCGTGAGCTGCAGGCCGCTCAGCAAGATCCGCAGTGCCGGGCCGTCGTGATCCGTGGACGCAACGCGTCGTTTTGTGATGGCATGGATCTCCCCGCCGCGTTGCAGGCTGCGTCGCCGCGGCGTTTCGAAGATCTCTCAAGCTTCGCCGAGTGCCTGCGACTGCTACGCGAGATGGACGCGCTGACGATCGCGAGTGTCGACGGGCGGGCATCGGGCGGTGGCGCTGGCCTGGCACTTGCGTGTGATCTCGTGCTGGCCACACGATCATCAAGCTTCGCGTTCCCCGAGGTGCTCTGGGGTCTCGTGCCCGGCGTGATCTTTCCAGTCATGATCGATCGTCTTGGCTTTGCGGTCGCGCGCAGCCTGGCACTGAGTGCAGGCACGATTGACGTTGGACCGCAGGGTTTGCTCGACGGCACCACCGTCGCAGCGCGATGGGATCGCTGCGTCGACCAGACCTGTGAGGACGCGGCCGCGCTTGAGCGCGCGACCCATGCCGTCCTCAAGCAGGCACTGCGGAGCAGCCCCGCCGCGATCGCGGCGATGAAGCGCTACGCCGCGGGGTTGCGCCCGGCCCGGGAGGGCGCCGAGACGGGCCCCTCGGTCGCCGCATTCGAGGGAGCGGTTGCCTCGGCGCGTGAGGATTTGCCTGCACACGGCGAGGGCCTCGCCCAGCGGCTTGCGGCGGGCGTGGCGTGGACCAACGCCATGCTGGACGACCCCGAGAATCGCGAGCAGCTACGTGCTTTGCTCGACGGCGAACTCCCCGCTTGGAATCGACGATACCGTGCCCCTCGTACGGCCAAGGACGAGACATGACCACTCTCCAGCGAAGTGACAAGATCGAGCTGACGATCGATCCCGAAGGGATCGCGATCTTGCGCATGTGCGACGTGGCTGGGCGCAACGCGTTCTCGCGCACCTTTGTCGACGAGCTGGTCACGGCGCTCGGCCGTTTGGACAATCCGCAGGTCAAGGTTGCAGTGCTCTGCGGACTTCACGACGTCTTTTCCGCAGGCGGCGATCGAGCGCTGCTGCTTGAGCTCTCGCAAGGTGGTATCGCGCCCTATGACCTGTTGCTCACGCGCTCGCTGCTGGAGGTACCGGTGCCGACGATCGCGGCGATGCGCGGCGCTGCGGTCGGCGGGGCACTGGTGTTTGGACTGACCTGCGACATGGTGGTGATGTCGGAACGGGCCCGCTACGGCGCGAACTTCATGGAGCTCGGATTTACGCCCGGCATGGGCACCACCGCGCTCATCCAGGCCGCCTTTGGCGAATATCTCGCCGCGGAGATGATGTTCTCTGCGCGCTACGTCTCGGGTCGAGAGCTCAAGGCCAACGCGCGCGTCAACGCGATCCTTCCGCCCGAGCAGGTCGAGGAGCGCGCGCTTCAGCTCGCCGCGCGAATCGCAGACAAGCCACGCGCGGCGACGCTCCTGCTGAAGCGGACGTTGGGTCTTGGCAGGCGCATGGCCTTTGAGCAGGCGCGACTCCAAGAGTCACTGATGCACGAGATCTGCTTCGCAGACCGGAATCTCGGCGAGCGGATCCGGGCGGAATACTTGCCGACCGGATCCGATCCCGCCGAGGCGCCTGCGGGCCAGGAGGGCACCAAGAAGTGATAAGAAGCGCGGCAGCAAGGAGAGCGCGGCAGCTATGCGGCTAAATGACTTCACAGGCAAGGCGGTGCTGATCAGCGGCGGCACCAAGGGCATCGGCCTCGCGACCGGGCTGACCTTTGCGCGTCGTGGCGCGCAGGTCTGGCTCACGCATCGCTGGGGCTCTGCGGACGAAGACGCGATTCGGGCCCGCTTTGCGGAGCTTGGCGCACCTGCTCCGCGCATCGTCGAGGCGGATGCCTCGCGTGAGGAAGACATGCGCGCGGTCCTCAGCGCCATCAAGGAGCAGCACGACCGCGTCGACGTGTTCATCAGCAACGTCTGCGTGGTGATGCGCGGGGACGGTGTCGAGGCCCACAAGAAGCGCTCGCTGCTCAAGAGCCTGGACTACTCAAGTTGGCCCTTCGTCGGCTACCTCAAGGGGATCCACACCACCTTCGGACACTGGCCGCGCTACGCGATCGCGACCTCGTCCGACGGGCCCGACCAGCACTACCCTTTTTATGACTATGTTGCCGTAGCCAAGGCGGTGCTCGAGACCTTTGCGCGCTACATGGCGACGCACCTCGCGGAGCACGACGTCAAGGTCAACGTCGTGCGCACGCGGCAGGTCATCACCGAGAGCTACTCTCAGGTTTTTGGCGAGGACAATGTCGCGCTCGCGAAGCGATTTGAGCGCTTTGAAGTGTCGCTCGAAGAAGTCTCCAACACCATCTACGCGCTTTGCAGCGGGATGATGGACGGCATGAGCGGGCAGGTCCTCATGGTCGATCGCGGGGCCTCGTTTATCGACAACATGATGACGCTCGGGCCCGACCTGCTCAAAGACACGGCGAAGAGCTCTGGCGCAGCGCAGGGAGAGGAGACCTAGGCCATGAATGACTTCGAATCGCTCACCGCGATGTTCCCCAATCAGCTACGCGGCAAAGCCGTGCTGATCACGGGTGGAACCGACGGCATCGGCTTGGCATGTGGCGTGGCCTTTGGCCGACTCGGTGCCGACGTCTATCTGACCTATCGATGGGGGACGCGGAGCCAGGAGGAGATCGAAGAGGTCTTCCGCGCAGCCGGGGCGGGCGTGCCCACGCTGTTGGAGGCCGACGTCTCCAATGATGAGGACACAGCGGCGCTCTTTGAGCGCATCGCTCAACGCCACCAACATCTGGAGGTGTTTGTGAGCAACGTGTCGTTCGCCCATGTCAGCAAGGGCGTCGACGACCTGAGTCGTAAGGCGCTGCAACGCAGCCTGAGCTACTCGGCCTGGCCGTTGGTCGCGTACATGCAGCAGTCCTACGCGACCTTCTCCAAGTACCCACGCTACGTCGTGGGCATGTCCTCCCGTGGGCCGGACTACTTCCTTCCGGGTTACGACTTCGTCGCCGCCTCGAAGACCGTCATGGAGATCTTCTGTCGCTACCTCACGTCGGACCTGCTCGACGAGGACGTGCGGATCAACATTCTCCGGGCCAACCCGGTCGACACGCGCTCGCTGGAGGCGACCTTCGGGCCCGAGTTTTCGCCCTTTTGCCGCAAGTACTACGCCGACCGCTTCTTCATCGACGCCGAGGAAGTGGCCTCGGCGACGGTCGCGCTCTGCAGCGGCCTGATGGACGGCATCAAGGGTCAGATCTTGCTCCTGGACCACGCCTGCGGCTTTGCCGACAACGTGGTTCGTCTGTTCACAGAGCGCGAGCGCCTGGGATTATGAGATAGTCCCCCCGGCCTCCCGGGAATCTGCGCGCAAAGCGCTCGCTGCTCATCGCATGCCGGCTGCAAAAGCCTCAACCTGGAACGCCTAAGAAAGCGACAAGGAACACGCACATGGTTACCCGCGAGAAGGTGCTCGAAATCGTTGTTGGACACTTGGGAGATACCGTCGAGGAACTCGAGGGTGTCGAGATCGATCCCAGCAAGTCCATGAAGGATCTGGGGGCCAACAGCCTCGACATCGTTGAGGTCGTCTCCTGCAGCATGCGCGACCTCAAGGTCAAGGTGCCGCGCGCCGAGCTTAACAACCTCACCAACATCGACCAGCTCGTCGATCTGCTCCACGCCACCGTTCAGGCGAAGGAGCAGGGTGGCGCGAGCGCCTAGGGGCGCCCGCAGTCGAGACCCTTTCGTGTCGCTCGAAGGCGCGCCCACGCACCGTGCGTGAGCGCGCCGCGTGTGCGCGTGGCAGTTCATCGAGCCTCGTGCCGCGCGGCTTCGCGGTCGAAGTGTTTGGCAGCCACAGTATGATGCAGCACAGCAGCGGAGCGGTCCGGCCCCGCGCTGAGTTGCAGCGGGCAGTGTTTGGCGTCGAATCGCGGGTGTGCTAAGCGCCTCGCGGCATGGCGCTTCAAGTCGGAATTGTCGGGCTCCCAAACGTTGGGAAGTCAACGCTCTTCAACGCGCTCTCGAACGCGGGCGCAGAGTCGGCGAACTACCCGTTTTGCACGATCGAGCCCAATGTCGGCGTGGTCCCCGTACCAGACGCTCGTATGGACGAGCTGGTCCGCGTCATCAAGCCCAAGAGCATAGTCCCCACCGCGGTCGAGTTCGTCGACATCGCAGGT
>CAZVEM010000060.1:0-21161 GCA_964626165.1 uncultured Nannocystaceae bacterium | reverse complement strand
GTGCCGCGTCGCGTTGTCATCGCCCGCGCCGTAGCGCGCCGCCTCTTCGTGCGCGAAACCTGTACATCCAAGATAGCGAAGCAGCGGCATCCAGTAGACCGCGCGCATCTCCGTGGGCGTGAGCCCGGCGTAGCGTGCGACGCCCATCGCAAGGAGAGTCGTGCGCATGACCTTCTCCGGCGGAAAACCGTTCGCGGTGTCCGCCGCGAGCGAGAGCGCTCCCATCCACTCGGCAAGCCGGGGACCTTGCGAATCGCTCGAATGGGGCGCGCTCGCGGCCCGATCGGTAGTTGGATCTGCGGACCGGCCGGTTGGCCCCCGCGGCCGTGCTTCGCGCATAGGCCATCGTACCTATATCGAGGCCGGTGCGCCCGGGGCTATCCCGTGTTGCACGAGGCAATCATGTCCAACGCAAGCACTGCTCCATCCAGCACATCTGACAACCACCAAGACTCGACGCGCAGTTCTACTGCAGCGCCCACTCAAGACGCGTCGACGAACACGACTGCCGACTCGCGCGACGCTGGGCGGGCTGCACGTCGGCTTGAAATCGTTCAAGACATCTACGCCGCCTTTGGTCGGGGCGATGTGCCGCACATCCTTGAGAGTCTCGATGCCGATATCGAGTGGGAGTACGGCTTTGCACCAAATCAGGTCCCTTGGCTCGCGCATCGTCGCGGCCGTGAAGGTGTCGCCAGCTTCTTCGCAGCGCTTGCGCAGGGCCTTGAGTTGAACCACTTCCAGGTGCGCGATCTCTTGCCCGGCAAGGACAAAGTCGTTGCCCTGGTCGAGATTGGCGGCAAGACAAAGGGGGGCACCTCACCAGCATCGCACGTCGCCGAGACCGACGAAGTGCACATCTGGCATTTCAATGACGCCGACCGGGTGCATCGCTTTCGCCACGTGCTCGATACCCTGCAGCACGACCGCGCCTGGCGTGGCGCCTAGCGGGTGTGCGGGGCCACAGGGCCCCGGTCCCCGACACGTGCACGCAAGATGGACTTGAGGCATGCTGGTCAGATGATTTGGCTTGCTTCGTCCCGCTTGATGCATCCACTTGCTCGACTTGTCCTCCTTCCGTGTGCGGCCACGTTGTTGCTGTCGCTCGGTAGCGCCTGCGGCCCGGAGGCGCCCTCCGACGACGGCGATGCCGGCGACGCCACGGGAGATGGCGACGGCGATGGCGACGGCGATGGTGACGGTGACGGTGATGGCGATGGGGACGGAGATGGCGATGGCGATGGCGATGGCGATGGTGAAGGGCCAGAGTGCGTGACCGATGATGATTGCGAGATCGCATCCGACTGCTGCACCTGCGACGGGGTGCCGGTTGGTACGTCGTGGCCGATGTGCGAATCGGACTGTCGGATCGACCAGTGCGGCGCGCTTGGCATCGGCAAAGCGACCTGCCGCGCGGGCGTATGCGTGGCAGGTCCGCTCAACTGCAACAACCAGGATGTCGAATGCGATGCGATCCCGCCCGACTGCACCGAAGGCTCACTGCCCGAGGTGAGCAACGGCTGCTATAGCGGCGAGTGTGTGCCGGTCGCGTACTGCGACGTTGTGCCGTCCTGCGATCTGTGCGGACCAGGTCAAAGCTGCGTCGAGTTCGACGACGCCTTCACCTACGAGCGTGGCTGCTACGAGCCGCATCCGGGCTGTAACGGAACGCTGAATTGCGAGTGTGCCGGAGACCTCCTCTGCAAGGGCTTTGAGGCCTGCATCGACAATGACGGCGGTGGCTTTGATTGCACCTGCCTGAACTGTTGATGGTCGTCGTGTGTCCCCTGCCGCCGGCCACGCGCGCCGACCAACTGCCCGATGGGGTGGGCGGAAGGAGGAGTTAGGGTCCCAGAGCGAGGGACGCTTCCCCTGCAACGTGCACGGGATTCGTGTACATCTAGGCCATGGGCAACGGCCTTGATTCTGCCAGTGCGACCGACCCCAACATCAGCGCTAGCGAGCGGGCGTTTCGCCTTGGTTGGCTCGCAGCGCTGCGCCGGACGGATGGGGCGCGGCCGGCTGTGTCGGCGGATTATGTGGCGCGGCAGGGCAAGGCGATCCGCGTGGTCGACCTGCGCAATGCCGACGAACTTGTTGGGGCGCTGGGCCACGTGCCGGGCACGGACTGGGTGCCGCTGCACGAGGCGGGTGATCTGCATCGTCGCGTCGGTGCCTTCGAACCGCTGGTGCTTGTATGCGAAGACGGCACGCGCTCGCTGACGGTGGCGTCGTGGCTTGAAGAAGCGGGCCTCAAGCTTGTCGCCGCGATGGATGGTGGCATTCGTGGATGGCGGGAAGCAGGCCTCGCGGTTGCACGTCACCCCGCCATTATCGATCGCCGCGGTGAGCTCTCAGGGATGCCCAACTGGGCGGGCGATGGGAAGCAAGGTGCGCTGACGCTCGATGAGATCATCGCGCACGTCGGCGATCCGCACTCGATTCGCTGGCTCAAGGTCGCCGCGTTTTTGATGCACGGTCGGCTCGCGTGCGTCGACGGACGAGACCACACGGCAGTCGTCGGTACGCCCGGCGGCGATGCCGGAAAGTTCATTGTCGCCCTCGCTGCGCTTGAAGACCTCACCGGCAAGACGCTTTCGCGCACGACAATTGATGTGTTGATGCAACGCAGAATCGACGCGATGGGACGATTCGCGTTTCACACGGATCTGGCGGCGGGCGATCGCATGATCGCGGCGATCCGAAGGGACGTCCGGACGGCGTCATCGGTCGCGGGTATCTCCGATCCCGTTCGCTTCCGCGCGTACTTCTCCGCACCGCCGTCAGAGGTCCGCGGCCCCCTCGCAGAGATCATGGTCGAGCCCGCGCATCTGGGCTGTGGGCACCTTCGCCTAATGACGCAGCATCCCGAGCGTTGGGGCGTTCGTGCCGGGCTTACCCAGCAAGTCCTCGGTGCTGCGATCTCGCTGCGGTGGCAGGGGGTGCGCGACCTTGAAATCACGCCACTCCCCGGCGGTCACGCAGAGGGAGCCGTGGTCAACGTGCTGGTGCCCGATGAGCTCAGCGCGTTCTCCAGCGTGCCCTTGGTTGCGCCCTCCATCGATGGTCGCCAGATGTTTGTAAACCATCCGGCGGTTGCGACCTTCATTCGTCGCCAGCTCGCCATGTGGCTCTCTCAACAAAACGATCTGTTCACGCCGCCCTCACGAGAAGAACTTGCGGCACGGATGCAGCAGATCCACGAGAAGCAACTCAACGCCACACTCGGCGAGCTCGCGGCCGGCCTACCGATCTACAACGTGACGGTGCACCCCACCGGCGCATCACAGGTCGAGCACGTCGGCGACGTCCCGCGCAAGGCGGCGTGAGACGGCGCCTCAGATCACGGTCGCGATATTGAGCAGCGCGGAGCTGAAGTCGACGTTTTGTGCCTTGGCCACGACGAGGTTGACCAGGATCTTGGGTTTGCCCTCTTGCAGCGCAAAGCCCAGCACGATCCCTTCCGCGACGTCGCTGGGCGAGGCAGCAACCGACAGCACCGAGAGCCCGCTGAGCGCCGATGCGATGCCCTTGATCTCTGTTTCTAGTCCGGGCATCACGTAGACGATTCCGACGTGATCGCCTGTGACGTGCGCTGCTAGATCCTGCGCCCCCGCGAAAGCCCGGATACCGAGGTCGATCGGAACTCCGGCCAGCGAGCCGACCTCGTCGAGGGCGACCCGGAGCTTGCCGGCTGCTGCCTCCGAGGCTCCGTTGCCCGCGAGCTGCAGCAGCGTGACGCGTGCGGTCGTGCCGACGGTCTTCTTGAAGTTGCGGTCGTACTTGGTGACCTTGGCCAGAAGTTGCGCCTGCAGGCCGGAGGGAACCGCGTCCATCGCATGTGCGCGACGAGGCAGCAACGCGACCGCACCCATGGCAGCGCAGGCTGCCAGGAACGTTCGTCGGTGACTGTTGCTCGGGGTGTTCACGAGAGAGAGACGGGGGCCGCTAGGGTGCGGCGCAGATGCTGATCCAGCTTACGAAGATGTGGGGTTCGCAGGCCGCTCCGCCGCAGTCGCGCGAGCTGTGGCACGCGACGCTCGGGGTAGCTGCTGTGCATTCGGTGGCATCGGCGCGGCAGACGGAGCCGGCGGTCAGGCCCCAGCAGCAGACACCGCTGCCGCAGTCCTCGGGACCGTCGCACTCCAGTAAGACCTCGCCTCCTTCGCATGCGGACTTGCATCCCGAGGCCGCCATGGACGCACAGCAGAGGTCGGGATTCACGCAGACCGCCTGGTCGCAGGTCACGCCGTCTCCGCCACTGCCGGTACCCGTGCCATCGGTGGTGTCGCCGTCGGTGTCACTGGTGTCGCTCCCGGTGCCGGTCGCCGTGGTCGTGCCCGCGTCTTCCCCTGCGTTCTGGAACGGCTGCGGCTCACTTCCGAGGCAGCCGGCCGCCGTCAGGGCGCCGCACAACGAGAGCAATCGAAGTATGCGGAGTTCGATCACTTGCCGGCTCCTCTCTGTTCGCGGCGCGCGACGCCGCCAAAGCGTACATCCAGCCCGCCAAACACCGTGAGCCGCGGAACCTGGAGCAGATCGAGCTGCCGCGTTCCGTCACCGACTTGATAAAAGCCGAAGGGGCCGACCGCGGAGACGCTGTGGGTGTTGGAGATCGCGTCGACGGCGAACCGGTAGCCGAAGGTCACCTGCTTGAGATACGCGATATCTCCCGAGACGATGAAGCGCCCCTGCACCGTCGTCGGCAGCGTGGTGCGCACCCCCTCGTCCACGAGCCCGAGAAGGTTGGGCGAGTTGTAGACGCGGTCGATGATGCGGGGCCCGATCACGCCCATCACGAACGCCGTCGACGGCCCGCGTTCGCCCCACTGATAGGCCAGTTGGAGGTTGCCCGTGACGGAGGGGGCGACCGCGAGCGGCTGGTTCCGACCGTACGCGTCGTACGCTTGGCGGCTGTAGCCGCTGTCGAGCAGCGACTGATCAGTCGGCGCGAACGCGTCGTTGCCGAATCCCCCCAGGCGTACGCGGTTGTACCCGTAGCTGACGTGGAGACCGTAGTCGAAGCGGCCGAAGTTCGCGGAGTAGCCGGCCGTTCCACCAACGCCGAAGATCTGGTTGACGTTCCGCTGCTTGACTTCGGTGCGACCTGGGTTGGCTGGATCGGTCTCGAACGTGCGCTGGATGATCGTGTCCCAAAACGATCCCCACGCCGAGATCATGAGGCGGTGCCGACCGATGCGCTGCTGCAGCGCGAGCTCGCCACCGCGGACAATCTCTGGTCGCAGGGGGTTGTCGTTGAACTGCAGCTCGACCCGAGAAGGCGCGCGAAAGGCTTGCGAGTAGATCAGCTTGAGCTCGCCGTTCTTCCACGGTGAGGTGATGAGCGCCGCGCGCGGTGAGAACGCCTGCGCATACGCGAAGCGGTCATAACGTAGGCCGAGGTTCATGCGCACCCGGGGATGGAACCGGGCAATCTGCTGCGCATACACGCCAATCGTGGACTCGACGACACGGTACGCCGGCTGCGTGACCTCGACCTCGCCGACGCTGTTGTCGGTCAGGAAGGAGCCGCGGTTCTGTCGGATCTGACCGTCTGCACCGACCGTGGTCTCGTAGCGACCGTCGCCGAACCAGTCAAAGCGCCACTGATTCTCGGCGCCGATACGCATCGCCTCTGCGGCGACATGGAACATGCACGGCGCGGTGAGTGCCCCGCAGAACACCGGCGCGGGGAAGTCGAGCTCATTGCGGAAGAGATAATGATCGCCGTACACCCGGGCCAATCCCGACACCTTGCGGCGGATCTGGTAGTCGTAGCGGCCTTCGACGTGTGAGTTCTGGTTGGACAGGCCGTTCTTGGAGCCGAACTCGAGCGCTGATTCCGGGCTCGTGTCGGTGAGCCAGGCTCCACGCGCCATCAACGTGAAGTTGCCAATCCCCAACTTCATGTAGCCGTAGGGCCCGCGGACGTTCTTGCCGGAATAGCCGCCCCAGATCCGCGGATCGCCAGATCCGGTGTTGGGGCCGAAGTCGAAGATATCGATCAGCTCGGGGATGTACTGCGCGCCGTGATGCATCTTCGCGCCGCGTTCACCGAGATACTCGCCCGAGATCATGAAGTCGCCATCGCGACCCAGCACTCTAAAGCCGCGACCGTAGAGCAGACCGATCCGATCGCGACGGCCGGCGCGGTCGGGCCGATAGTTGCCAAGGTTCCCGTAGCGGTTCTGGTTCGGCGACCAACCGTGCTCGCCCGTGATCTGGACGCCGTCGATCGAAGATCCCTTCTTCGTGAAGATGGAGACGACGGCGAGCATCGCGTTGTTGCCGTAGAGGACGGAACCGGGGCCGTAGATGATCTCGATGCGATCGATCATCTCGATCGGCATGCCGCCCAGCGTGTCGTACCAGGACGCGCCGGCCCCGGGCTCGTTGACCACGTGGCCGTCGAGCAGCAAGAGCACGTGGCTTCCAAGGTCAGCCGCGATCGACAGCCCGCGAGCTCCCACTGCCCCCGTACCGCCGGTCTGGCTGTGCGACATGCCCAACGACAGATAGGTGAACGCCTCGTCCATCGTGCGGATGCCGAAACGACGAAGGTCGGACGCCGTGATGACCTCGGTGGTGGCCGGGGCATCCGAGCTGGACTCCGCCTTGCGCGACGCGGAGGCGACGACCTCTTCTTCAAGCAAGCCCTGGAGGTCGGCGTCGATCTCGGCTTCCGCAGGATCGGCCGGCGCGGCTTGCTTGCCGCGCTTGCCGCGCTTGCCGCGCTTGCTTCGCTTGCCCTTGTCTGTCGTGGTTGGGGCAGTGCTTGCGTCAACGCTCGGCGCAGTTGCGCCGGTTTCTGCGGCGGTCTCGGGAGGCGCATCCGGTGGCGTTTGCTCGTCTGCCGCGGGCTGCTCCCCGGCCGCGGAGTCAGTCGGCGGCTCGACGAGCCCGTCGCTCAGAGGGGGAGCAACCTCGTCCTCTGCGGCCGGATTCGGCGGCTCCTCGGCCTCTCCAGTCCCCGTCGAAGTTGAGTCGCTGGGCGGCCCATCGAGCTGGCCTCGCGTTGCCGCAAGTGAACTGCCGGGCAGCAGCGCGCTCAGTGCCGCCAAAGACAGCGCCCCTGCCATGGCCGGGCGAATTCCCAAATGGCTCTGCCCGGCGCCTGCGCGCATCCTTCGGTCAGTTCGATCGACAACCAAGGGAAGAGGATCACTCCAATAGGAACGAGCAAGTCTCCCACGCAGACGCGTGCCTGTAAATCTGCGGCACGCTCGGTCCCGCGCGCTCCTGTAGCCAATACAGCGTTAGATTGTGGCTCGAAGCACTCGCGAGCAAACCGCGACATCATGTGTGCTCAATAGCGCGCATGTGGGGTTAGCTGGCATGGGATGCGTGACTGCGCGATCGCTAGCGCCAACGCAGCCCCGCGCACTACCTCGGCGCTCCAACAATGAGCGACAGCGACACCGGCTTGCCGTCACGGAGCACGTCAATCGCGAGCTGCGTTCCCTCGGGGACGTGCGTGAGCGGGTAGTAGTTCCACTTGTTTTCGTCCAGCACGGAGTGTCCGTCCACTGCGGTGATGATGTCGCCAGGCTTGAGGCCAGCCGCCTTTGCCGGCCCGTTGGCGCGCACGACTGCAACGAGGAGCGTGGTGTCTTCGTCGTCGCCAAGCTCACGCTGTTTGAGGTCAAAGCCAAGATCGCCGGCCCGTTGATCCGTGGCGACACGGTTCTTGACGAGCTTGACGTCGGGGATGGTCTGCACCGCGGGTTCACTTGGGATCGCGATCGTGCGAAACAGAAAGTCGTAGTTCGCGGACGTTGAGGAAGCGGCGAGGATCCCGGGTCCAACGGGCACGTTGGCGACTTCGAAGTAACCTTGTGCGTCGCTGACCTCCTTGCCGGGGCGCCCGCGTGGACCACCAAAGGCCGCGTTTCCACCGATGACGACCTGCGTGCCCGGCACGCCCTCGCCGGATTCAAGATCGACGAGGCGGCCTTTGATCGTGACGCGAGGCTCAAGGGTTAACAGCACGCCTGACTTGGATTCGCCGGGCTTGAGCACGACGTCCTCCACGCGTGCACTCCCTGAGGGAGACGCGACGCTCACCGTGAAGGTTCCGGCGCTGACCTTGGGTATCGTCCACTGGCCCTGCGTTTGGAAGAAGGTCTCGTAGTAGCTCACTTCGCCTGTCTTTGCCGTTGCCTGAACGGTGAACTCTGTCGGCGAGCCGCCATCTGGCGTGTGGACCACGCCAGAGATTTCGCCGGTGGCTTCGATGCGCAGCTCGATGATGCTGCCGGTCGCGACCGATTCTGCCGTGGTCTCGCCGCCACCGCGTCGGCTCGCAAATACGGCGTACTTTCCCGCGGCAAGGCCCGTGACTTCGAACTTGCCGTCGGCGTCCGTGAGAACCGGCGCGTCGTTCCCCCGGTGCCGCGCGAAGACTGCGCTGTAGCTCTTCGCAGCCGCTTCGCTGTCCGAGACCCGTGCAATCGAAACGAAGGCATCCGCCACGGGGGCGTCGTCTCCGTCAAGGACCTTGCCACGGATGGACTCGCCGCGCGCTTCGACACGAAGCTCGACGTTGGTCGGCGTGCCTTCGCCGACGGTGACCAGCAAGCCGCGGCCATCCTCGTCGGACGAGCCGGCAAGATGCAGCTCGTCGCTACCCCAACCGGGGCCACCCAAGACCGTCAGGCGGACGTTGCCAAGGACGACGTTTTCAAGCGTGAAAGTCCCGTCGTCACGCGTGATCGTCGATCCACGAAGGAAGGCATCGTCTACGGCCGCGAATTGGACAGACAGTTGCGGCTGGGGCCGACCTTGCTCGTCGACAACGCGGCCGGCGATCGTGCCATTTGGTGCCAGCTTCAGGATGACGCCTTCCTTGCCTGCACCCGTGAGTTCGACTTCGATTGGAACAGGAGGGACCGGGAATTCGCCATAGCAATTGAGTTCGTAGGTGCCGGGCGGAAGCCCGGAGACGATGAAGGTCCCGTCCCGCTCCGTGACGCGACTGCTCGCACGGGCCCGTGGCACACTTGGGTCTGCACCCTCTTTTGCTTTCGCGTACGCACCGACGGTCGCGCCGGGAACCGGATCGCCGGCGGCATCGACGACCATTCCGCGAATGGTGAGGCCCGACCGCACACGCCAGACTTGCTCCGAGATTGCGTCCTCGCTCACGCTCAGCGAGAGCGGTTCGCCCGATTGATAACCCTCGCAGCGAGCCTCGAGCGTGTAGCTCCCGGTTCGAACCCCATAGATCGTCACGCGTCCGGTCGGGTCCGCCTCGCCCCCGACAATGCGACCATCCTGGTCTCGGGTAAGCCGCACGTACGCGCCCTCGCAGCCGGTGTCGCCTTCATCGATGAGGACTCGACCGCTCACTGAAGCGACTCGATGCGCAGGGATCTCGATCTCCACCGAGGTCTCGCCCAGGCCAAGGCTCACACTCGGCGCCGCCTCCCCGTACAAGTCCTCGTTGCTCGCAGTGGCGGAGTAGCGACCTGGGGCTAGACCCCTCACACGGAAGCGCCCATCTCCGTCGGACAGGACGTCGGCTGGCTCTTGGCGCCACCCCATGTCGTCACCGTGTGTCCTGATGACGAGCTCAGGCAGCGGCCGTCCGCTCTGTGCATCCAGGACGCGGCCGACCAGCACTGACTCTGGCGTCAGGTACACGACACTGCTCTCGCTGGGAGCCGCGGCGGAGACAGAGTGGGGTGCGTATCCCTCAGCAGAGGCTTCGATCGACGTGGTTCCCGGCGCGACCCAGGCCCGAAAGTTCCCATTCGCGTCACTTACGACATGCGCGGGGTTCTCTTCTCCATTTGATCGAAAGATCGTGGGACCAAGCGTCACGCTTGCCCCCTCGATCTCGCCACCGGTGAGATCACGAACAGCCCCGGTGACCAGCACGCCGCCATCAAGCAGCACAAGGTCGATCCCATCGCGGAGCGCTCCGTCTTCGAGGTGAATCCAGCTTGAGCGCGGCGTCCGCTTCCGGTCGACCCACCGCTGTGGTTGTCGGCGCTCCGCCGATCCATCGACGTGGGTGCGCACGCCCACCAGACCCTCAATGCGATATCTGCCCGCGCCGTCGGTGGTCACGCAGCTCGGTCGCGGGCTGCCGCGACCACGGAGATGATCGCGATCCTGAGTGGCACAGACTCGCGCGCCTGCGATCGCTTCGCCCGTCTCATCCCGGACAGTGCCGCCGATGCTGGCGCTTGGCGCCGAATCGAACGCCAGGCCATCCCTGCTGGACGGCTCCTTGAACAACGGTCGCGATCGCGAGGCTTCATCACCGGCCGTGATCTGATCGCTGTCACGCGATGGCAATCCGGCCCCGCCCCGCAGCCACCAGATCAGAGCAAGCAGCACGGCGACCAAGGTCGCGAGCATCCAAAGGGTGTTGCGATTTGATCCGCGGGCGGGCAGCGTGTCGACACGCTGACGGTCGCGATCTCCCACACTCACGAGAAGATCCTAGTGATCGGGTGCAAGGCTGTCAAAGACGCGCGCGCTCCAAACTCCGCTAGACGCAGTTCGCGAATGAACCCCGCAGGACGGCCTGCCCGGAGATACCTCCAAAACTCGTAGCGTTAGAATCGGAAGTCTGGCACTGTCAACAGGTGAGCGTTGTGCACTACGTTCCCGACCCGCTCGTGCGTCGTGCGTACCGCATGCTGTCCCGGGCAGGCGCATGAGAATTCGGCTTTACAGCGTCCTGGTTGTGTGTGCGGTTGCAGCGTTTTCCGCACAGACCGCGTGCCAACGATACGCCGGTACATCGGATCTCGCGGACACCGGGAGTAGCGGCGACGGCGATGGCGACGGAGATGGCGATGGGGATGGCGACGGAGATGGCGATGGGGATGGTGACGGCGACGGCGATGGCGACGGAGATGGTGATGGTGACGGTGATGGCGAGGCGCTGGATTGCTTTGCGCAGGTCGCCGAGATTACGCCGGCAGATCCTGAGAGTACGGTGGACTTCGGAGAGCGTGTCGTTCGGGGTCCGGGTCTCTTGGTTATAGGGTCACGGACCTCGAACTTCGTCGGCCAGGTCCATGTGCTTGAGGGCGATGGAGCAACCTGGCAGGAGGTCCAGTCGCTCGATGATGGCTCGGGCTTGGTGTACCCACAGTTCGGGGCGTCCATTTCGCTGACCGACGATCGACTCGCGGTCGGCGCCCCGGGCGACCGCAGGGTCTATCTCTACGAGCGCAATGGTGGTGTGTTTGAACTGTCCAAGACCATCACGTCCGTCGATCCCATCGACGGAGAGTTTGGTTCTGTGGTTCTCCTCCACGGCGATATGTTGTTCGTGGCCTACAACAGTGGCGGCAAGGGGAAGATTCACGCATTCAGTGCTGCGGACGACTGGGCTGTCGAGAGCGTAGTCGGGGAAGAGTCCAACGTGCATTTCGGCAGCCTCGTCTCCACCCCCAACGGACTTGTGGGCGGGACCCTCTCTGGAAGTCCACGCGCATACATGCTTGTTGATGGCGCCTGGCAGCTCACGCAGAGCAGCTTCGCGGCACTTCCCGGCGTGGACTTCGGCACTCCGGTCGCGTACGGCGGCAGCGGCCTCACGATCGGCGCACGCGGCGGCATCAATCCCCCGGTCGCGGGCGCGGTGTTTCACTACGAATTCGAGGGGACAACGTGGACGCTGGATGCGGTGCTTCAGGCCGACGCTCCGCTAGGGGGAGATGGCTACGGCGCACAGCTTGCCGCCACCGATGAGTTGCTGTTTGTGGGGAGCACGCAACCTAACTTCGCGATGACGCTCGAAACCGTACATGTCTACCGCCGGCTTGGCCCCAAGTGGACGCTGATCCAGCAGCTCAAGAGCTCAACGGGGCGGGGTTCCGAGTTTGGGGCGGAGATCTCAGCGCTGGACGCTTCGCTCGCAGTTTCGGCCCCACAAGCCGACGGGCACGGTGCGGTTCTGATCTATCAGTGTCCCCAGTAAGTGCCGCGCGTGATTGGCCCGCGTCCGGTGCCGGTTGACCACCGCAGTGCGTGACGTTGAGATGCCAGGTGAGCACGCGCACGTTCGCGCGAAAGCGGCAGAAAACTCGTGATCGACTCGGACCGCTCGTGGCACTCTCCAGTCATGGTGCCAAGGGTCTCGCTCGTAACCCCCTACGCAACTGCCGCGTCCGTCCTGCTACCCGCATTGATCGCAGGCGCGGCCGCACTTTCGCCCACGACCGCGGAAGCTTGTGGCGGCACCTTTTGTGACGCGGGTCCTCAAACGACGCCGGTCGACCAAACAGGGGAGAACATCCTGTTCGTCTTCGGTCCGGACTACGTCGAGGCGCACATCCAGATCCAGTACGACCCAAACACGGAAGCGAGTCAGTTTGCGTGGGTGATCCCGGTGACGTCGCTACCCGAGTTTGAGATCGGCAGTGAGCCTCTCTTCACCAATCTGCTGGCCGGAAGCGTCCCGCAGTACGGGCTTCAGACGTTGTCATGTGGAGACGGAGACGGAGACGGAGACGGAGACGGAGACGGAGGCGACGGCGACGGCGACGGCGATGGCGATGTCCCTCAGGTCGTATATGAGGCGCAGGTCGGCGCGTTTCAGATCGCGGTGCTGGATGGTGGAACCGTGCAGGGGATCATGGATTGGCTGGGGCAGAATGGCTATCTCCAGGATCCGAACGCAGCGCCGATTCTCCAAGAGTACCTCGACGAGGGATTTCAGTTCGTTGCGATGAAGCTCGTGCCCGGTGAGGGTGTGGACGCTATCCATCCGATCGTGCTGCGCTACGCAGGCAACGAGCCATGCGTGCCGATTCGCCTCACTCGGATCGCTGCCGTCGACGACATGGCAATCCGGACCTTCTTCCTTGGCGATGCTCGGACAGTGCCCAGCACGTACAAACACGTGCTGGTCAATCCGCTCAAGATCAACTGGCTTGATCTCGCCAACAACAACTACGCCGAAATCGTCGCGCTTGCGGTGGACGCCGGTGGCGCGGACGGACATGCCTTCGTGACCGAGTACGCGGGCACGTCGGCGGTGGTCTCGCCTGCGGGGGTCTACAGCCCGTTGTGGGACGCGGCTGCGCTTGGCAGCGCAGCCGCAGATCCTTTTCAGTTGATGAATGCGCTTGAGTCGCAAGGTCTCGCGGATTGCACGTTCATCAATTCTTGCTGCGGACAGGAGGACATCTGCGGCTTTGCAATGGACGGGTCGTGTTCGTGCGGTGGGGGCGTGCCGTGGGAGGGGGCAGACTGCGGTGGGCAGGTCGCAGAGGTTCCCTGCCAACTCAATCATCCCTTGCTCAGTGGCCTCCTGCTCGACTACCTCCCGCCTCCAGTGGGGGTCGATGCCGCGCAGTTCTATGGCTGCCTAGACCGTCTCGGAGATCAATGCCCGTGGTCCGCCAGCGTGGATGTGATGGCGTGGGACGCGGCAGCGTTTGCCGCGGATGTCGACCAGCGAATCATCCAGCCAGGTGCTCACGCCGCGTCGCTCCTCGAAGACTACCCCTACTTGACGCGACTCTACACGCGGATCTCTCCCTACGAGATGACCGAGGATCCGATGTTCTACGAGAACCCGGACCTGCCGCCCGTGAGCAACATCCAGCTCGCGACGATCCAGCAGCTTTCGTGCGACGCGTTCTTTGCGGTACTGACTCTGCCCGACGGCCGCGAGGTTGCGCTGGACTCAATCATTGGGCCGTGGCCGGATTTTGTCGACGAGCTCCCTTGGGAGGAGGCGGTGGAGCAGGGCCAGAACGCAGGCCCCTCCCAGACGCTGGTGACCAACACCGAAGAGATCAACACCGCGCTCTGCGAATGGAACACGCTGCAGGGCTATCCGGAGGGATGCCCGGACTCAGGAGATGGCGACGGAGACGGTGATGGCGATGGGGACGGGGACGGCGATGGCGACGGCGACGGGGACGGGGACGGCGACGTCGACGGAACGGACGCCGGCTCGGGCGCGAACCAAGACGGGTTGGAGCAGGGATGTAGCTGCTCCGCCGGGACTGGCCCGACACCGGGAGGGGCGCTGCCGCTGGGCCTGCTCGGATTCGGTCTCTTGAGCCTATGGGGTGTTGCCTCGCCGCGTCGGCGCCCCTGAGGGCCCGTCCCATCGTGCTGCGGAAGTGGCCGTATACTCCATGCGCGCTTGTTTAAGGCGCATGACAGGAAGCGGCACCGCACGGCCTGATACGCTCTCACGATGGACGAATCGAGTGATGACTTCGTGGCCGCCAGTGTCCCGCATGCGCTCGACTACGTCGGCGCGATCGGGGCGCTGGTACCTCTCTTTGTCTCGTTCTCGAGCTCATCGACAACGACCGTCAATGGGGAGGTCGTGGCGAGCCGACACCAAGATTACGTGGCCTTGGGCGGGGGGAGCCTCGCGCTCGTCTGCGGTCTGGCGACGCTGACGCTGCTCGGCTCGACGCTCAGCTCCGACAAGCCCAAGCGATACTTGGCGACTGCCGTGCTCCTCCTGCTGGGAGCCCACCAGGTGGTGTTTCGCAGCGGCTTTGTGATGTGACCGTCCTTCAGAGCGCCGAGGTGGACGGCGGCTTTGGCACGGCCAAGGCCGCGCAATTTGAGGGCGATCCGAGCAGGTCGAGGGCGATGTTCGCAGCGCCGTCCGGCACCCGCAGTGCGCGCTGGAGCAGCCCGCTTGCTACTCGCGAATCCTCGCGATGACCTGGCGCGCCGTCATGACGGCAAGCTGCATTTCCGCCGGCAGCTTGCCGCGCTCTGCCTCAAGCACCGTTTCGATTGCGTCGACGCAGCGCGGGCATCGAGTTGGTCCCAGGGCTCGGCTGACCGCGAGCGCGATCGTGACGCGCGCGTCGGGGTTCTTGACCTCAAATGCTCTGCTGATCTCCAGGGCGACCTGTGGATCTCCGGTCGCGAGACGGCTGAGATGCTGGGCTGCGACCTCACGCACGAACCAATGCTCTCCCGAGTTGGCGAGGGCAGCGAGGAGACAGCCGGTGGCATCATTGCAGCGCTTTACCAGCTCGATGCCGCGAACCCACTCCGCAGACTTTGCACGCACGATCTCTTCGCTGCTTGAGGCGAGCGTCTTCTCCACCTCGTCGATTCGGTTGGCAGGTGCGGCCAGGATTGCAAAGCGTGCGGCTTCCCAGCGGATCTCATAGCGGTATTCCGGCGATGCGACCGCATCATCCGCGTACGACGCTCCTCTGACCATGTCGAGGAGGCAATCATAGGCCTGGTCTCCCCCGATACGGCTCAGCGCCTGCGCGATCTCGAACTGATCGAAGCTGCCGCTTGCCATCGCGCAGCCGCAAAGAGCTTGCACGGCGGTCTGATCTCCGTGAGCAGCGGTCAATCCAAGCTGGCGCGCGATGGTCATGCGAAGCGACACCGCTTCCGCACTGAGTTCGTCTGTCTTCCCGTCGCTCTTGCTCGCCGCACGAGCTTCCGCTTTGCCTGAGCCGCGGCTTGCTGTGGCCTTTGCGGGTGCACGACAGTCTGCCGTCGGTAAGACCGCCAGAAGCGCGGGCGTTGTGGCAGGACTTGCCGTCACGCCCGCGAACTGGCCGTAGATCGTTTCGACGAGGCTCTGGTCGAGGCCAGCGTCCGTCGCCAGTGCATTGATGGCACGATCCTCGCCGCGGATGGCGGTGAGGATCGCGGGCACCGCATCTTCACGCATCGACGCGATCGCAATCGCACTGCGGTTGAAGACATCCAGCGTGGCCGGGTTGTCGGGGATCCGAAGCACGACGGTCAAGAGCGAGGGAATCGCCTGTGGATCGCCGATGCAACCCAGCGCCGTGATCGCTCGCCTTCGAACATCGATTGGCACGTCCTCGGCGGGGGCATCAACGGTCGCGATCAGAGCGGTGACGGCGGTGGCCCGTGCCTCCGGCGAGTTGAAGGCAACCGAGAGCCCCAGCGACGATGCCGAGCACAGCTCCGGTTGCCCTGGGATGCGTCGACCGTCCGGCGGTATCGCATTCTTGTCCGCGGCCTCAACGTCGCTCGCGCCTGAATCTTCGACGCTTGGCGGGGAGGTGCGTCCCGCCGCGCTACAGGCGAGGAGCAGCCCCGACGCGATCGAGAGAGTCCCGATCATGTGGAGACGACGACGAAACGCGACGCTCTCCGCCCGTGCTGCCGCCCCGCAACAAAGATCAAGGGGCGAAGGTGGTGCATTGTTCTTGGATGCTGACTTCATGAACGTCCTCCTGACTCAAGCTCAATGGCGAGACGCTCTCACCAGGACGGGTAGTTCGCGTCCGCTAGGTGGAGGCAACGGCAACTGTGTTGCGAAAGCCCGTGCGCTCGCTGAGCTGATCGAAGGTGATGAAGCGCGCCGCGATGTCGCTGCCGGAGAACTCGGCGACCCAGCCCTCGGGGTTGGTGAAGAGACGAACCGCGCAGAAGTAGGGCGTCTCGCCCATGTCGAACCAGTGCGTCGTGCGGTCGGGGACGGAGATGAGGTCGCCGCGTTCGCATCGGATCGCGAGCACCTCCTGGTTCATGTGCAAGTAGAATAGACCCGCTCCTTCAACGAAGAAGCGGACCTCGTCCTCGGCGTGGATGTGCTCGGCGAGGAACTTGCTTCGCGCCGCCTTGGCCTTGACCGCAAAGCCCTCGGGATCCGCGGGATCGGGCACGAGTCGAACCACGTCCGCGGACTGGTAGCCCTTCTCCTCCTTGAGACGTCGGACGTCGTTGCCGTAGGCCGCGAGGATCTCGTCCTGCGTGGCTCCATCGAGCAGCTTGACATCCGCAAGCCATCGTTCAAAGCGCACGCCCCGAGTCCCAAGCTCGCGGGCGATGACGTCGTGGTCCCCGGTCTCGAGCAGGACAGTCTCGGGGGCGTCGTCGGGAAAGATGAGGAGGTAGCTCATGGCAGGGCCAGCGTGCCTAAGCGCCTAGCTGGAGACAAGGCCGCGGAGAGCTCGAAGTGGGAGGGGCTCCCAGGCAGGGCGAAGGTCCTTTGCACCTGGCCGAAAGTGGACGCCATGTCCCGCGTGGTGCACGATCGGTGCATGCTTCGAAGTACCCTGCGTTCTTCTCTTCTGACTCTCTCCCTGGTGCTGTTGGCCACTGCCTCGATCTCGACGGGCTGCATCATTGTCGACGATCCCGATGACGCGGGCGGCACTGGCGACGGAGATGGCGACGGCGACGGCGACGGCGACGGCGACGGCGATGGTGACGGCGATGGTGACGGAGACGGAGATGGCGATGGCGACGGAGACGGAGACGGCGATGGCGACGGCGACGGTGACGGCGACGGCGACGGAGATGGCGACGGAGATGGCGACGGAGACGGAGACGGAGACGGCGACGGCGACGGCGACGGAGACGGCGACGGCGACGGCGACTGTGCGTTGATCGACAACGAGATCGACTGCGCCAACACCGAAGGCTGCCAGAACGTGACCGGACTGCCCTACGAGAACGGCAACGGCGGCTTCTGCCTCGGATCGCCCGAGTTCATCGGCTGCATCGCCGAGACTGGTTGTCCGGAGATCATCACGAACTGGTGCGACCCGAACCTCGGGGATGACAACATCGCTGACTGGCAGACATGGGACGGTTGCGGTCCCGACGGTTGGCAGGTGTGCGCGCCACCGGTCGACGACGCACCGATGTGTGGCTAGCTCGTAGAGATCTGGCTGATGTGTGAGCGGCCGTCAGCTCCGCTCACGCACACGCGCTCATCTGTGCTCCGGCCGCGAGATTTCCCTCGCGGCCGTGTTCATTAGGCGTGGACGTAGCGACGCGAATCCGTCACGATTGGAGCATGGCTTCTCATCGCGTTCGTTTCTCCCTGCTGCACGTCTCGCTTGGCGTGCTGCTCTCCGCAAATCTCGCAACTGGCTGCATCATCGTCGACGAGGACGGCGACGCCGGAAGCAACGACACGACCGGCGACGGTGATGGCGACGGTGACGGTGACGGAGACGGCGATGGCGACGGAGACGGAGATGGGGATGGCGATGGGGATGGCGACGGTGACGGCGACGGAGACGGAGATGGCGACGGAGATGGCGACGGCGATGGTGACGGAGATGGTGACGGCGACGGTGACGGAGACGGCGACGGCGACGGCGACGGCGACGGTGACGGTGACGGCGACTGTGTCGCCCGCAGCGCTGCCGAGTGCGACGGGCTCATGAGTTGTGCCTCGGTGTTCGCCAACCCCTACGTTGAGGGCAGTGGTGGCTTTTGTCTTGGCGAGCCTGAGTACATCGGGTGCGTCAGCACGCTGACTCCGTGCGCCCCCTACGAAGGCGGGCTCTGCGATCCCAATCTCCCAGACGACATGGTCGCGGATTGGCACCTGCCGATGAACTGCGTCCCCGGCGGGTTTACGCCCTGCGATCCGCCCGACCCCAACGCGATGGCGTGCCCGTAGTCCGAAGGGACCACGCTAATCGAGCGAGAGGAACCGTGCCGCTCGATTGCGTGCACTCGCGGCAGGATCGAGGTGCGCAAGCAGTGAGGTCGGTAGGTCGGCGCTCTGCAGGTCCTCTGCAGTGAGGTCGACCAGCCGCTTCCCGCGAGCGCGCTGCGCCGCGACCAGGGCACCGATCTTTTGATAGGCGTCGCGGAAGGCCGTGCCCTGCGACACCAACACTTCGGTGAGATCCGTTGCGATCGCGTCGCCATCGCGCAGAGCCGTCAAGCAGCGGCTCGGCACAAGGTGGAGATGCGAGACCCCTAAGGCCACCATGTTGAGGCAGGAGATGGTGGCGTCAAAGCTGGAGAAGAGGGTCTGCTTATCGTGCTGAAGGTCGCGGTGGTAGCCGATGCCGAGGCCTTGGAAGGTCGACATGAAGGCGACGAGCTCACCGAGCCGCTGCGCCGAATGGGCCCGGACCAGCTCGAAGAGATCGGGATTGCGCTTGTGCGGCATCATCGAGGAGCCGCAGGCGACCGCGCCATCAAGCTGCACCATCCCGTCAGAGCTCAGCTCGACGACGTCCGTGGAGAAGCGCGCAAGATGCTGGCCGATGCGCGCGCAGACAAAGAGCAAAAGCTGCGCGTGGTCGCGCGATCCGACCGCGTCGAGTGGGTTTCTTGGCCCGTGTGAGAATCCAAGGGCCGCAGCCGCAAGATCGGGATCGATGGGCAGGGTGGTTCCGCCGATCGCACCGGCACCCAGGGGGCACTCGCTCAGCTCATCGGCGAGCGCAGTGAGGAGCTCGCGGTCACGCGTGAGCGGCTGCGTAAGTGCGGCCTCGATCCAGAGCTGAGCCACCACGGGGATCGCGACTTGCCGATGCGTGTACGCCGGCATCGGCGTGTCTCCGTAGGACTCGACCCAACTGCGAACGCTCTCCTCGAGAACGTCGAGTGCCTCTTCAATTGTGGCGCAGGCCGCCCGACACCAGAGCTTGAGGTCGAGCGCCACCTGGTCGTTCCGGCTGCGACCGGTGTGCAACTTGCTCGCGAGTTCGCCGATCTCTCCGTGGAGCAGGGACTCCACGGCCATGTGCACATCCTCCTCAAGCGGAAGCTGGAGCTTGCCCTCGGAGAGCTTGGTGCCGACGGCGTCCAGGCCCTCGGTGATCTTGGTGCCCTCGGCTTCGGTGAGGAGGCCGGCCGCGACCAGACTCGCCACGTGGGCAAGGCTTCCCGCGATGTCGACGGCCAGAAGGCGCTGGTCGATCGGAAGGGAGGACTGCCAGATCAGGAACTTTGGATCGAGCGAACCACCCGTGGCTTGTGTTCTTGCGATGCTCATTGCTTCTCCGCCGTGCGCCCGTACCCGATGGATTGCGCGCGCTAACCCTACTCCGCAACCCGAGCCGCGGCCAGCGTTGCGCACGATTCTCGCGATCACTGGCCGTCTGGCGGGACGTGATCGTCGAGATCGGCAAGCTCAAGGAGCACACGTCGGAGGGCATCGATGCGGGTGACGCTGCTTGGTACGACCAGCACGGTGTCATCGCCCGCGATAGTGCCGAGGATCTCGGGATGGCGGAGCGCGTCAAGCTCCAGTGCGACCGCGGGAGCCCGACCGATGCGGGTCCGAACGACCAGCATGGTCTCGTTGTTGGTCACGCGCACGATCATCTCCGCAGGGAATCGCGCGACCTTGAGACGCTCAAGGTAGTACTCAAGCTCGCCGCTGTCGCTGACGCGTCGAAGCGCACCGAGAAGCTTCAGATCGCGCGACACCGTACTCTGGGTCACCGCGAAGCCTCGCTCATTGAGCATCGCGGAGAGCTGCGCCTGGGTGGCAGCCTGGCCTGCGACTAGGAGCGCACGGAGGGCACGGCGCCGCGCCTTGGTGCCACCGAGATGCTCGTGCCGGTCATGGCTCATGTCGTGCTCCCCGCGGCAGGCAACGCGTCGCTGGAGAGCTCACGGAGTTGCGCCGGTAGCTTGGTCCAAGGCCACGGGCCAAAGACCTCGACGTCGACGCCCGGCGAGAAGTGAGCGCAGAAAGGTGTTTTCCCCGGAGATAACTGCGCGGCGGACAGGAGTGACTCTTGCAGCGACTCGATCTCCACGCGGTGGGCGGGGTAGGGCGTATGGGAGACCTGGCCGGTCCACACGGATTCGCCCCTGGTGGAGAAGAGGAGGTAACGCTCCAGGAGGAAGTGCTCCAGCGTTCCGGGCTGACTTGCCGGCAAGCGCTCGTGCACTGCAAACGAGACGTCCAGCGTCGCGCCACCGATCTTCCGTACGCAGCGCGCGTGGTGCTTGGGTGGCACTGTGCCGCTGCTGTCACCGCTGTCGCCGTTGCCGCTGCTGTCAAAGCGCATCACTGAGTCCCAGTAGGGCAGACCCCAACTGAATCGAGCCACGCGCACCGCCAGTCGCGACGACGCCTCAAGCGACAGGAAGTACACGCCGGGAAGTCCGCGATAGCGGACGTAGGTGCGGAGGTTGGTCTCAAGGAAGTTGAGCGCGAACAGGCGCGGCATCCACCAGCTTCGGATCTTCCGCATGCGAAACGGCACCGCGCCCACCAAGCACTTGGCATCCCAAGTATCAAGCTCGAGCTGCGGCGGAACGATCTTGCGAAGCTCGCGTTCGTCGACCTCCCAGTGGACAAAGAGCAAGTCTTGCCACGTCTGCGTTCCAGCGGCCCGGAAGGAATCTGGCAAGCGTCGCGTTGTGCCGACGCGAGCTCTCTCAAGTGCTCGCGCGATGTCGTGGTCCGCGGCTGTCATCGTGATCCGTCCTTATCACCCGCTGCG
>CAZVEM010000059.1:2098-21531 GCA_964626165.1 uncultured Nannocystaceae bacterium | reverse complement strand
TGGGGCTCTTGTGGCGCAGCTAGTTCAGCATGTGCGCGGCCCTGAGCAGCCGCAAGCGTTGCTGCTGGAGTCGGACTTTGGTGCTGCGCAGGCGCAATCTGGGCATCCGCAGCAACATCCACAGGCACATGCCGTGGTCGTGCGGGGTTGGCAGTTGCAGGTGCCGCCGCAGCAAGCGCTGCAGCTGCACGATGCGTTGGGGTTTCCGTTGGTGTTGGTCATCGTTGGGTTCCTCTCCCAACTGGACCTGACGCGAGCCCCCCAAGATCATTACACCGGGCCATCTGCCCTCCCGCACTTCGACATGAAGGACCGGACGCTCACATCACGCCGGACCGGGCCCGTCTGCAATCTCAGGCACCGGCGGTGCGCTCTGGGACCGACCTGGGGACCGACCCGGGGAGCCGCGCAGGCCCCTCGAAGAGAATGCCGCGAACGACGCTCGCGGGCTCTCTGCGCAGCGTGGTCGACCAGAAGTTGAACAGGACGCCGTTGAGGCCCCTGCGCGGGTGCTCGCGAAATATCTGCGCCAGCTCCTCGTGTCCGAGCCCAAAGCGAAGTCGGCCCAGACTGTGTTCGGCCCAGACGGCTTGGCGGAAGCACTCTGCGATCGGGGAGGTGCCGCGAAGAGGGGCAATGCGATGGTTGAGCGTGAGGCAGTCACGCGTCACCTCAAGATCTTCCGTCGTGTGTCGGCTCAGCGCGTGCTCGTACAGCAGCCAGCTGCGCTCTGTGTAGCAACGCGTCTCTGCCATCGCCGCGCACAGGTCGGGGGCAAGTCCTTGAGGCTTTTCCGCGCCTTGCCTCCCGGCTCGGTGCGGCACAATCAGCCCAAGGTCGTGAACCACCGCGATCGCGAACGCAACCTGTGGGTCAAATTCGATGCGCGCGCGCGCCAACAGCAGGCGGGCGATCCGAAACAGACGCAAGTTGTGACGCATGAACGCCGCGCCGGAGAACACATTCAGCTCGGTGAAGAGCTCCACGGCCGCCGCACCGATCTTGCCCCGATCCGCAAGCGCGAGGTCCAGCTCAGACGGCGAGACATCCCCGGCCCGATCGTCCCAGGCCGGGCCGACAGACAAGCCAGCGTGAGAGGGCGGCTGTGGGGCCTCCACGCCCGTGACATAACATGCAAAAAGCCCGATGCGCGCAGGGCCTTGGGCGATCGGCCGGGCTCGGGGGAACGCGGCGGCATTCCGCCCGTGCGAGGCACACAACGCCCAGGCAGGAGTGGTTCCGTCACTCGGCGAGGGGGCGAGTCGCCTCGTTTGAGTGACGTCGCCGCGCACGCGGCGGCAGAGCGGGAAAGACGCCGAAAATTTCTTGAACCCTCTCGACTCAAGCTGGCACTCACGACCAGGAGTTCACATGGCAACCATCGAAGTCACTCAACACAACTTTGCGGAGACCGTCGGCGAGGGCATCGTGCTGCTCGACTTCTGGGCCGAGTGGTGTGGTCCTTGCCGGAGCTTCGGTCCGACCTTCGAAGCTGCCTCGGGCCGCCACCCGGATGCGGTCTTTGGCAAGATCGACACGGAAACGCAGCCCGAGCTCGCGGCCGCCTTCCAGGTACAGGGCATTCCGATGCTGGCGGTGCTGCGCGACGGAGTACTGCTCGGCACGCAGGCGGGGGCGATTTCCGGCGCTGCGCTCGACCGAATCGTCGACCAAGTTCGCTCGCTCGACATGGAACAGATTCGCGCCGAGATTGAACAAGCGCGCGCGGCAGACACTCGGCGTGCTCGCTGAACTCGAAGACATTCGCGTCTCGTAGCGCAACGGAATGACCGTTTACAGACGACGGCAACTCAGATGTTTCACAACGCACATTCTCACAAGGACAGCAACGTATGACGCTCGCAATGAAGGCCCTGATCGGTGGACTGATCGTTGTTGGCGTCGCATTTTTCGCGCTTCGGCGCGGGGGAGACATTGACGGTATGAAGGCAAGACAACTGGTTGAGAATGGAGCACTGCTCCTCGATGTCCGCACGCGTGACGAGTACGCGGGATCTCATATTCCGGGAGCCGTAAATATCCCGGTACAAGAGCTTGAGTCTCGCCTCAAGGAGCTCACGCCCAAATCGCGGGCGGTGGTGGTGTACTGCCGTAGTGGCATGCGCAGCGCCAGTGCGGCTGCCGTCCTCAAACGCGAGGGCTATGCCGAGGTCTACGATCTCGGCGGCATGGGAAACTGGTGACACGTTAGCCCGAGTCGGCGGGCGCTCGCAGCTCATCGTTGTCGAACGCCTCGTTGACGCCGGTCAGCTCGGCGACGGTGCTGCCTCGCAAGAGACGCTCGGCCTCGGCATTGCCGCGGCGGATGGCGTCAAAGTAGGTCTGCTCATCGCCACCCCACAACTGTTCCAGCTCATCGAGCGCACGCTCGTCGTAGGCCCGATAGGCCTGCGCCGCTCGATAGGCCCGGTGAGCGCGCTGTCCCAGCGCTTGAAGTGAAGCCGTGCCGGCCTCGAGCGCACTCGCGAAAGTCTCGCGAAACACGTACTTGAGGCCGACCTTCCGCAGCTCGAAGTAGTGGATGCGGTCCCACGCTCGGGCCACTACCTTGAGATTTGGAAAGTGCTTCACGAGTGCGGCGGCGATCCGAAGTGACTTTTCACGGTCGTCGATCGCCAACACAAAAAGTCTTGCATGTTCGCATCCGGCAGCGGTGAGCAGCTCCAGACGCGACGCATCACCGTAGTGCACCTTGACGCCGACACGCTCCGCCGACTCAATGATCTCGGGGTCGTGGTCGAGCACTGTGAGGCCGTAACCATTGGCTCGGAGCATGCGTCCGACGATCTGGCCGAATCGACCGAAGCCGGCGATGATGACCATGTTGTCGTGGGGATCGATCTCGTCGTCGGGACGTTCCGCTCGGCCCGCGGTCGCGCGCGGCAACACGATTCGCTCAAGCGCCAGCAACATGAGCGGCGTCAGGATCATGGACAGCGCGACCATCAGCGTCAGTGGGCGGGCCTGCTCGGGCGTGAGTACGTGAGATGATCCTGCCAGCGAAACGAGGACGAAGGCGAACTCGCCTCCCTGCGCGAGCGCGAACGCAAAGAGCCAGCCAGCGGGTCGAGCCAGGCCGAAGAGCTGCGCCACGACAAAGAGCACCGCGAACTTGATCGCGATGAGCCCAACGGCGAGGGCGATAAGGTTGACCGGCTGTGCTGCGAAGAGCTCAAAGTCGATGCTCGCGCCGACCGAAATGAAGAAGAGCCCGAGGAGGAGCCCCTTGAACGGCTCGATGTCGCCCTCAAGCTCATGGCGATACTCACTCTCCGCGAGCACGACGCCGGCGACAAAGGTCCCCAGCGCGGCGGACAGGCCGACGAGTTGCATCAAGATCGTGATTCCGACGACGAGGAAGAGAGCTGCCGCCGTGAAGACCTCACGCTGTCTCGCCATCGCGAGGAAGCGGAACATCGGGCGCACTAAGAAACGGCCGCTCAGGATGATGCCGCCGACGACGGCGAGAACCAGGATGGCCTGCAGCCACGCGGGACGCGACGGGTCAGCGCCATGCGAGGCATCCGCAACGACGGGATTGGCGTGTGACGTCGCCAGCAGGGGGATGAGTGCGATCATCGGAATGACCGCGATGTCTTGAAATAGCAGGACCGAGAAGGCGGTCTGACCACCTTCGGTGCGCATGAGGCTCTTCTCGTTGAGACTCTGCAGCACAATCGCGGTCGAACTCAGCGACAGGATCATGCCGATCGTGAGGGAGGGGCCGATCGCAGTGCCCAGCGCCAGCGCGGCAGCGGCGACGACAATCGAGGTCAGTACGACCTGCGCTCCGCCCATCCCGAGGATCGAGCGCCGTAGCGTCCACAGCACGTTGGGACGCAACTCGAGCCCGATCAGAAACAACATCATGACCACGCCAAACTCGGCGAAGTGCATGACGTCTTCGCCCTCTCTCCCAACAAGGTTGAGCGCGAAGGGTCCGATCACGACCCCTGCGAAGAGATACCCAAGCACGCTGCCAAGTCCCAGCCGATTTGCCAGCGGGACCGCGACCAGCGCGGCGGAGAGGTAGACGAATGCGTGGAGGAAGACTTCCTGCGTCATGGCGAGCGAGCGTCTCGGCGAGGTTGGCCCGATGGCGGTGAGGACCAGGGCGCGTGAGTCGGCACGGTGGCCCCCGACGGTTGGGCCTGGTCATGCCGGGGATAGGCGGGGAGCTCATCGAGGAGGGAGGACAGCTCTTGAGCCTGACGTGCGCGTTCCAGGTCGAGCTCATCGTCGCGAAGGGCATCGATGAGCCGCACATAGCGCTCCACATGAGGGGCGACGGTCGTGCGTCCCGTCAATGAAAGCGCGCCGTGCACGACGAAGGGGGCGAGATACTGCATGCCGCAGAGGTGTGCGGTTTGGTCAACGGGGGCAAGCAGCTCGCGCATGGTGAACCGGTTGCGACCCTGCTCGTGATAAGCCTCCGCGCTCCCACCGGTCGTGATGGCGTTGAGCATGATCTTGCCGCGCAACGCGTTTCCCTCGGGGCCGTATGCCCAGCCCAGCTCAAGGACGAGATCAAACCACTCCTTGAGGAGTGCCGGGGTCGAGTACCAGTACAGCGGGTGCTGGAAGAGCAAGACGTCGTGCGCCTCGCACAGCTCTTGCTCACGCTTCACGTCGATGATCTGCCGCGGATAGGTCTCGTACAGGTCATGGGCAGTGACGCCCTCGCGCGCCGATGCGGCCTCAAAGAGCCGCCGATTCACGCGCGAGCGCTCCAATGCAGGGTGCGCGAACAGTATGAGGATCTTGCGGGCCATGATCGCCCGCGAGTCTACCCAGTGCGCCACTCCATCGCGTCAAAGCCGTAGCTCAAGACCCCAGAGGGCGGCCGCCGCTCTGCGCCTGCGGCGAGTCTCCGGCCCGCTAGCCCGCGAGCAGCTCAGCCAACGCGTTGAGTGCGTCGGTCGTTGTGAACAGGCCCCGGAGCCGCTCACCTTCCAGCACGAGGACGGAGCCGAACTTCTTGGAAGCCATGAGCGCCGCGACCTCCGCGAGCGGGGCGTCGACCTGGACGGTCGTTGGATCTTGGGTCATCGCCTCACTGACCGCGAGCGTCTGCGGATCGACGCCTGCCAGTGACTCCACCAGCGCGATGTCTCGATCGCTCAGGACGCCGACGAGGACGCCGCCGCTGAGCACCGGCAGGTGTCGCACTTGCAGCTCGCGCATCTTGTGGGCGGCTGCGGCGATCGGCTGTTCATCGCCGATCGTGTACGGGCAGCTCGTCATGTACTCGCCGACGGTCTTTGCGGATGCGCTCATGCCCCAATCATGCCATGCGCGCTCCATCTACAGACCTAGCGAGCAAGTGGCCCAGCGTGCGTTATCCCTCGGCGCGACGGCGACGGAGCGCAGGCCGTCGATCGCAAGGGCAAGTTAACCGTCAAGCTCATCGTCGCCTCGCGCCTCCGCTGGGGTCTCAAGACTCGAGCCCGACACGGCGGCGCTGAACTGCGGGCGCCGGCGGGGCACCAGCCCGCGCTTGAGCCGATTGGACTGAAAGATCAGGTCCTCGACGATGAGGTAGACGGCCGGGATCAGCGTGAGCACGACCACGGTCGACACCAGGATGCCAAAGGCGAGGCTAATCGCCATCGGAATGAGGAACCGCGCCTGCACCGAGGTCTCAAGCAGCATCGGCGCAAGGCCGAAGAAGGTGGTGAGCGAGGTTAAGAGGATCGGACGCAAACGACTTAGGGACGCCTCAATGATGGCGTCTCTAGGTTCGTCGCCCGCCGCTCGACGCCCATTGGCAGCATCGATCAGCACGATCGAGTCGTTGATGACGACGCCAGAGAGCGCGACCATGCCCATGACGCTCATGATCGAGAGGCTGTAGTTGAGCAGCACGTGACCACCGACTGCACCGATGAGCCCGAAAGGAATCACGGCCATGACGACGATCGGTTGCACGTAGCTTCGGAACGGGACCGCGAGCAGGGCATAGATCACGAAGAGGGCGAAGATGAAGTTGCGTCCGAGACTCGCAAAGGTCTCCTGTTGCGAGCGCTGAGAACCCGCGAAGGAGAGCTCAATGCCCGGGTACTTTTCGCGCATCGCGGGGAGGACCTCGGTCTCAAGCGAGCGCAGCACTTCCTGGGGCGACTTGACGCCCTCGGCGAGCTCGGCGCTGACGCTCACCTTGCGTGCGCCATCCTCTCGGAGAATCGACGTTGCAGACCGGCCCCGCGAGAAGTCGGCGATCGAAGCGAGGGGAACGAGTCCACCTTGTGGGGCACGGACGGCGAGTTCTTCGATGTCGTACTCGCGGATGCGCTCTTCCTTGGGTAGCCGCACCATGATCTTGAGCTCATTGCGCCCGCGCTGGTCACGACGTGCTTCCGATCCATAGAACGACGCACGGATCTGACGTGCGACCTCAGTCGCGGTAAAGCCGAGCTGGCGCGCCTCTTGTCGCAGCGTGAAATCCAGCTGCGGCTTGCCGGCCGCATACTCGTTGCGGACGTTGATCAGATCTGGATAGCTGTCGAGGGCCTCCGCGAGCGCCATGCTCGCCTTGGCGAGAACGGCGGTGTCGGGGTGAGAGATCTGGACCTGGACGGCCGCACCCGCGCTCACACCGAGGGAGGCGCTGTACGAGATCGACTCCAGACCCGGGATCTTGGGCGTGTGCTTCTTCCACGCGTCGGCAAACTGAGCGGAGGACGCCGTGCGCGTATCCGGCTTGCCGAGCTCGATCTGGATCGAGACGATGTGCCCCCCAGACTCGGGCGCAGTCGCATTGGGTCCACCCGCAGGAACCTCCTGGCCAACCATTGTAAAGGTCTGCTTGATGATCCCCGGCTCACCAAGGTCGTCCGCGGCCTCGTGGGCGGCCTGCTCCAAGGTGGCACGGAGCTGACGAGTGTCTTCTACGTTGACGCCGAACGGGAAACGAGCCGTTACGGTCACAACGTCCGCTTCCACCGGAGGGAAGAAGTTGAAGGGGACAGCGCCACTGCCGACAAATCCGACGACGACCACAAGGATCGCGATGCCGCCGGCGACTGCGATGTAACGGAAGGTTGCCATCAACCCGAGGACCGGCGCGAGCATGCGGCGTGCGAAGAACTCCAGCGCAGCAGCGACCAGTCCCTGCAGGGCCCGCAGAGGATAAAAGCCGGCGGCACGCTCCTTGGTGGTATCGGCGTCAAAGCGCGTGTGCGCCAAGTGTGCCGGCAGCACGAGGAAGCTCTCCAGCAGGGAGATGATCAGTACCGAGACAACTACCGTGGGGATCGCTGCCCACAGCTTCCCTTGTGATCCGGGAACAAAGAAGAGAGGCGAAAAGGCCGCGACCGTCGTAAGGATCGCGAAGGTCACCGGCGTCACCATCTCCTTGGCGGCCTCGATCGACGCGGCGTGGGGTGACATGCCGCCCTGAACCTTGGTGTACGCATGCTCGCTGACCACGATCGCGTCGTCGACCACCATGCCGAGCGTCACGATGAACGCAAACAGCGAGATCATGTTCACCGAGAAGCTGGTGTTGCCCAGCACGAGGAAGGCGCCGAGGAAGCTCACCGGAATGCCCAGCGAGACCCAGAGCGCCAGACGCAGCTCAAGGAACAGCGCGAGGATAACCAGGACGAGCACCAGGCCGGCGGCGGCGTTGCGCAGGAGGAGATCGATGCGGTCATCGAGGACCTCAGAGTCGTCGTCCCAGATCTCAAGGGTCACGCCGGGAGGCAGTTGGGGCCGGAGCTCTTTGAGGTACTCGCGAACCCCAGCGGCGACACTCCGTGGCGTCTCAGATCCGACGCGATAGATTGTCAAGCGGATCGCTCGCTGACCGTTGTAGTAGAGTTCGAGATCGCGATCTTCGTAGCCGTCCCGGATCTCTGCGATCTCGCCGAGTGTGACCTCAGACCCGTCTGCGGTCCCGCGGATCGGCAAATTCTCGAACTCGTGCGCTGCTCGCTTGCGCTCGGTCGTCCGGACCAGGATTTCGCCTTCAGCGGTCTTGATCGCGCCTGCCGGGAGATCGATCGATGCGGCGCGCACTTCCGCCGCGATCTGGTCGAGACTCAGCCCGTAGGTTTCAAGGTTGCGGCGGGGCACCTCGATCGAGATCTCAAGCGGGGGAACGCCGACCAGCGCGACCTTGGTGATGTCGGGGCGCCGTAACAGCTCAAAGCGGGCCTTCTCGGCGATCGCGTGCAGGTCCGCCAGCTCCATGTCGCCGGCGATCATCAGCGAGACGACGACGTTCTGGCGGAACGCCAGGGAGACCCGCGGATCTTCGGCATCCTGCGGGAATGTCGTGATCCGATCGACCGCTCCCTTGGCGTCCGTCAGAACCTTGTCCGGGTCGGCGCCGACCTGGAGTTCGATCGACACCGTGCCGCGTCCCTCGTATGCGGTGCTGTTGACATGCTTGACGCCTTCAAGGCCGCTCACGCCCTCCTCAATCGCGAGGAGGACTCCCTGCTCGACCTCGTCAGGGCTTGCGCCTGGGTAGGGAACCTCGATCTGAATCATGTCGAGTTCGACGTCGGGGAACACCTCTTGCTTGGCACTCCACAATCCGAGGAGGCCGCCGACCAGCAACATGATCATTGCAAGGTTGGCGGCGACAGGGTTGGAGGCCATCCACGCGATTGGACCGCGCTGCTGCGGTTCCTCGACGACGTGGCCATTGCTCGGCTTTTCTGCCTTGGGAGTGTCAGCGCTCATGGTGTCCCTCGTATTGGTGGCGGACGGTCAAGCAGATGGTCAGCCGCCGTGGGCGGTGGCAGGCGCAGGCGCTGCGGCGACATCGAGACGATCCTCGCCGTCGTCGTCGGCCTTGCGAGCGAGCGCGGCTTGCGACTCACCCGAGCCTGCGACGGGCTTGACCTCCATGCCCGCGATTGGCATGACGATTGGACCCACGACCAGTTTCTCGCCGGCGCGGAGTGAGTCGGTGACGTAGACAATGTCTTTGTCGCGCCACACCTCGACGATACTTCGCTGTTCAAGGCGGTTCTTGGCGTCGACGACCCAGACTTGGTCACCGTCGAAGATCGCCCGACGGGGCACCGGGATCGTGTCGGCCAGCGAGCGACCCTGCAGTTCCACTTCGACGAAACTACCGGGAAGGAGCGGAACTTCGCCGGGACCGACCTCAAAGGGATCGCGGACTTCGACCAGCAGTTGGGCGCGTCTCGTCTGTGTCTCGAGCTGTCCAAGGAGCGCGACGACACGTCCGGTTCGCAGCAGAGGGGTATCGCCGACCTGGTGCCGGACCGTCACCAGCGAGCCCCCATCCTCGGGCACGCCGGCCACGCCGGGCACGTTGATCATCGAGAGTCGTGACGGGGGAACAGCCACCCGAATGAGGACCGAGTCGGTCCCGACCAGAGTCGCAAGCCGAGTCGCGGGCGACACGTACTGGCCCAGCTCGATCGACTCGGCGATCACCGTAGCGTTAAACGGCGCCTTGAGTACCGTCTTGGACTTGTCGAGCTTCACCCGCGCAAGCGCACTCTTGGCGCTCGCAACGCTGATGGCGGAGGCCTCGCGCTGGGGCTCGCGCAGGGCAAGCCGGCGGCCGGCGTCATTCTCCGCCGCAGTCGCCAGCCCCCGCTCGCGTTGGGCGGCTTGGAGGCGCTCCCACTCAAGTGCCGCAATCGAAGCTCTGCCCGACTCGATCTCGGCCTCGATACCGGCCTGCTCCAGACGGTTTCGTTCGGTCGCAGCCGCGATGTCGAGCGCACGTCCATCGATGCGAACCAACATCTCATCCTTTTCGATCCGGCCGCCGAGACGCAGGTTGTCCGAGATCGCGATAACCCGGCCGCCGATCTCGGAGAACAACGCGAGTTCGCGAGCGGCCTCAACGACCGCCGTGACCCGAATGATCGCCTGGTCGGGACGCGGCTGGAGCGTCATCACCTCCACCTCCGTCGCGCTACGAGCTTCCACTTCACGTTCGGCAACCTTGCGGCTCGCGATCAGCTCCTTTGCGACGACGACTCCTGCACCCACGAGCGCGACCGGGATGACAACACGCAGCAGTACGCCCTGGATGACTTGTGTGGCTGTGACAGCTTCACTCATGGTGGGACCTCAAGACTTTCCGTCGCGCGCCCAGGTATCGCCCAGCGCAGTGTGAAGAGAGATGCGAGCGCCGATCACTCCACGGCGCACGCTGACAAGCGAGAGTTCGTTCGATTGCACGCTGACGAGCGCCGAGAGCACCGGCAAATAGTCGATCTGGCCCGCGAGGTAGCGCAGTTCGGACTCTTCGAGGGCCTTCTTCGCGGCCTCGAGCGCGCCGGCGGAAGCCTCGTATTGTTCACGCTGCTTTGCCTCACGATCCTGCGCATCTCGGACTTCACGTTGCGCTGTCAGCGACAGTGCGTCCGACTGGCGCCGAGCAGTGCGGGCGGAGGCGGTGTTCTGCTTGAGCTGACCAAAGGTCTGGCCTCCGGTGCTGATCGGCACCGACAAGGTTGCGCCTGCATTCCAGTACCACTGGTCGCGAAAGGCGAGGGTATCGATCGCCTGGTAGCCACCGTTCGAGGTCAATCGCAGGGTGGGCACGAAGCTGCGCTGCCCGAACTTACGACGGTCTTCCGCCGCCCGGGCGCGGAGTTCCGCAGCACGAAGATCGGGACGTGCTTGCTTGAGCGTCTCGGCGTCGACGCTCGCCTTGGTGGGACTTAGGGTCGGGAGCTTGTCCGCAGATGCGATCGTCTCTCCGGGCGGCTGAGCAATCAGCACGGCGAGCTGGTTCTCGGCGAGCTTGGCCTGAAGCTCTGCCTGCGGGACCAATGCCTTACTCGCGGCCAGTGCTTGCTCTTGCTGCCGTACGTCGAGCAGCGAGCCCTGGCCGGCGTTGGCTCTTGCTAGGCTGAGGTCGACGCGCTGTTGATTCGAGGCGACCTGCGCCTGCGCAAGCGCGAGTTGCTCTCGCGCCGCCACGAGGTCGTAGTAGCTCGAGACCACGCGACCAACCAAGTCGTTCCGCACCCGATCGGCGTCCGCCTTGAGCGCCGCGGCGTCACGCTTTGCTGCGCGCGTGTTGACGTAATTCTTCCCGACAAGGTCGATCTCATAGGTCGCGACAAGCTGCGACGAGAAGATGTAGTAGAGCGTCGGCGCGTCGGGAGGGAGCATCGCCCCGCCGCCGAACTGGAAGCCCAGTGATTTCAGCGGCGCTGACGTGACAGTTGAGTCCCAGCGCAGGGAGGGCAGAAGGGCCGCGCGACGCTGCACGACGATCGCCTTGGACTCCTCGATGCGCGCAACCGCAACTTCCACATCGAGATTGCTGGCGAGCGCCTGCTCGACGAGGCGGTTGAGCCGCGCGTCCCCAAAGCTCTGCCACCAGGCGCCCGAGTGGCTCGTCGCAAGGTCATCGGTGGCGGCAAGGTCGGCCGACGTGGACGTTGATAAGGCCCCGACGGGCTCGCTCGCGGGCTGCGTCTGCGTGTCCGGGCCGGTATCGGCGTCATCCGGCGGCGCGGCGTGAATGGGTCGCGGCAACAGGACTGCCGCGATCGCGGCGAGGAGTGCCGCTCGTCGACCGCCGCTGTTTAACCCGCGGAGGTTTGTCGATCGATGCATCCTCGGATCACCCTTCGTTGAGGCCATCGAGTTGGCAAACATCCGTTCGCTCACACCGGGCAGCGGCGTGTTTGCCTTATCCGTGCAGCTCATCGGCGATTCTCCTGCTCGCGTGTGCGCCGTCCGTGCGTGGGTTGCAGCCGCGACACAAAAGCTCCACCACCGCGACGACGTGGCGCCTGCTCTGCAGCACGACTTGGTTTTGCTCGGTGCTGCCGAAGAAGTGGTGCTGCATGATCCTGCTCTGCAGTCCGCCCATCAGCATGTGTGCCGCCGAAGCGGGCTCTGGAATCGTGGCGAGGCCAAGCGCATCCGCCTTGGCGAACCACTGCGTCAGGAGTCGATGCGCGAGGACGGGCGGGGGAACCTCGTGCTCGGCGAAGATCTCTTGGAGGCAAACGCCACCCGCTTTCAGGACGGCAACGCGCGGCGCAACACGCTCCAAAAACGCGCTGATGCGAATGCCGAGCTCGGTGAGTTGTTCCCTGAGGTCCACCTCCGGGCTCGGTCCGCGCGCGAGGTCGGAGAGGAAGTCGGGCGAGAGGTCGCTCACAAGCGCTCTCCGCATCAGCTCCATCTTCGTGCCAAAGCGCTTGAAGAGGGTCGCCTGTGAGAGCCCGACATGCTGAGCGACGACCTGCGTCGATAGGTGTGCGCCGTGCTCCAGAAACAGCGTTCTGGCGACCGCAAGCAGCTCTTCGTCGGTAATTCGTGGTTCTCGCGTCATCTCCCGGCTCCCTTCTCCAAGGTGAGTGTGTACTCACTCACCAGCCCGGCGGGTTATAGCGCCGCTCGTCGCGCCGTCAAGCAGGAGCGACAAGAGACCGCAGCATCTGGGGAGGCGGGCCCACGAAACGAGATCCACCGCTCCGTAATTGCACTATCGCGACCACCGGGACCACCGCGACCACCGGGACCGGGGGCCGGTGGCACCGATGCGCTGCCTTTCGTCGCCCTCCGAACCTGGCGACACGCCCAACGCGACGGGACGGCGAGTCGCCACGCGTTGGTACGCTCGCGCGGTGAGCAGGCCCGTCGACATCGCGCACGTCCGCGCGGAGAACTTGTTGCAGGTGACATGGGATGACGGTCGTGTCGCTCAGCTGCCGATCCCCTATCTACGCTCGTGGTGCCCGTGCGCCGAGTGCCAGGGACATTCCGGTGTCGTTCGGCAGATGAACGTCGCGCCTGAGATGACGCTTCTCGACGCATGGGAGATCGGTTCCTACGCGATCGGACTGCGCTTCTCGGATCGACACGACAAGGGTTTGTTCACGTGGCGGTGGTTGGCGCAGCTCGATCCGGCGTACCCACCCGTGGGACTCAAGCGCGGTGAGTTCGTCGATGACGCGTTTCGCACGGCAACGGAAGATTCGCCGTGACGCGTTCGACCAGACGCCACCGTCGCGCATCGCCGAGATAGGGACACGCTCTATCCTTTGCGCGAGGCGGCGCGAAGCTGCTCACTCATCCACGCATCCTGCCGCTCGTCTTCCTCGCGGAGGCGCGGGAGCAGGCGCAAGATGAGTTCGTTCATATCGCCAAGCAGAGCTTCGGGGACTGCACCGTCCGTCGCCAGCGCGTGGTCGAGATCGTCGAGGACGCGAATGGTGGCGGCGTCGTGCTCGCTCTCCAAGCTCAGGTCGGGCGACTCGTGATGCGCACGATTGAGCAGCCCTGGTTCGATCACCGCGATGACGACCGGTAGGAGCTCGTCGAGCGGGCGCTGCCGCGGGAGGTCGAGCCAAGCGAACACGCGGACGAGCACAGATTCGGGATCTTTCATGAGCGCCGGGAGCGGCTGCACGTGCACGGGATATCGACGGCGCTCGAAGTCCTCGAAGAGGAGATAGAGATCGCGAAACCAGAGCGAGACCGGGTCGCGCAGGGGCGGGGGCTCGATTCCTGCCTGTCGTGCGGCTTTTGCTTCAACGTCAAAGAAGCGGCGCGTCGACGCAGCTTGTGCACGCCACGGGCGGTAGCTTACGAGCACCTTGTCGATGAACGCCAAGTCCGTGCGGACGAGCCCCATAGGGAAGATCTTGACCGCATGGTTTGGACACTCCTTGGGGTGGAGGTAGACGCCACTATCTGGGTCCGGGTTGCTCTGCCAGTGGATGCCGTCCCGCAGCTTGCTCTCGAAGAAGCCGCGCGGGTTGAGGTCTCGCAGCGTCGTACCCCAATCGAGCGGAAATTCTTCGCCGATCCACTCAATCCCGGCCGCGGCGAGCAGCTGCATCCAGAGAGAGGTTCCGGACCGGCGGCTGCCGGAGACGACGAGCATGGGCAATCCTAGCAGGCTCTCGAAGAATCCTGCGCGGCGCATGGGGGCTCGACGCTCGTGAGGACGCGGGCAGGATATGGCGAAACCGCGCGTTTCCTCAGCTTCCAGTTCGGATCAATTCAAATCTCAAATCCGTCTGATCGCTGCGTCTTGATCCACCGTGCGGCGCTGGGGCAGAGGCGCGCATCGATAATCTGCACCTACGATGGATCCATCCGCGACGCTCGTGGTACATCCAAGTATCCTGTAGGACCTTACCCATGGTGATGATGATTCTTCGGCCGCTTGCGCTCAGAGGACCGCTGGTGCTTACGTTTACGTCACCCCCGGGGGCACCGGCATCGGTCGGTGTCGAGCTGGACCAGTTCGCCAGCGCGACGACCCAAGCGGAAAATCTGGATGCTCCGCCTCCGCTGCCATCGGAACCGGAATCAGGCGGCGCGCCGTCGGCAGCGGACCCCGCCAATCCGAGCCCCGAACCCAAGAAAGCCGCAGCGAAGGCGACGGTGCGTCATGTCGACCCCGCGACCGGAAATACAGCTGTCCCGCCCCCCGCGGGAAGCTCCGCGGCGGGCACGGCCGCGACGAGCGGGAAGTCGTCCAGCAACGCATCGACCGCCGAAGGCGGCAATGCGCAGAATCCCTTTGCTCCCGACCCGGCTGCGACGGGAACTCCCTCCACCGCCTCGGATGCTGCACCGCGCGGCAAGCTGAAGTTCTTTCGACTGGGCACGGCGATCAACGGCAGTGTGATGCCGTCTTATTTTAGCTACTACGGTCTCGGCGGCGGAGCCAGCGTCGGCTTCGCGCTCGAAGCGGGTGGTTTCTATCGTCGCCGGCCGCGGTTCGGGAGTGGCTTGCTGTTCGCGCTTGCTCCCGGCGGCTTCTATTTCATTCCAGATCTCACACTTGCGCATCGCTTCCACGCGCGCCGTGCCTTCCTGGCGAACAGCAAGATACGCATCGAGTCGTTGTTCACCGCGGACCTCGGCATCCGCATGCCGGGTTACTTCATCCCGGGCGCGCTGGTGGGGATCGGATGGGCTGCTCGATTCGTCGTCCGCGACAAGCTCGAGCTCATCGTCCGACCCATCAACCTTGATCTGACGGGCCCTTCATTTACGAGCTTCCTCTACTTCGATCTTCGGATCGGCGGTGCGCTCGCCATCGGCTACACGTTCTAGCAGGCCGTCCGATGCGTTCGGCTCGACAGTCGCTCCCTCGCTAGGCTACGACGCGCAGGCGACTTCTTCGGGCGTCCTCGAAGAGTTTGCGAGTATAGGGCGTGCAGAAGACCCGATCCGGGTCGAGCTCGCGCCTCAACTCGGCGAACTCGTCGAGCGCCGGATAAATCTCTTTGAGATCGTCGTACGCCAGCGAGTGCATCTTGCCCCAGTGTGGGCGGCCATCGTGGCGTCGGAAGATGGTCTCGCACGCGTCAAAGTAGCGGCGGAACTCGGTGCGATGGTAGGCGTGGACGCTGAGGACGGCGCTGTCTCGCTTGTAGAACGGGCTGAGTGGAATGTCGTCCGCAGCGACAAAGCGATACTCGATCGGGAAGTTGACCGGCATCTGCTCGCGCTCGATCATCGCTCGAAGATCGCGGAGACAGTCTGGCCCCGCATCGACCGGGACCGCGTACTCCATCTCGTTGAAGCGAACCCAACGTGGATTGGGGAAGATCTTCCAGGACCAGTCGACGCGCTGGGCTTCTGAAAAGCTCGCGGCGGCGAAGCGAGCCGTGGGCCGGTTGAGCGCGGGGCGCAGTCGCGCGGCCTCGCACATGACCGCCCACGCGGCGTTCTCCAGCCAGGCTTCTTGGACCTGCTGCTTGATCCAGGAGGTCGATACCGGCGCGTCCGTTGGATCGAGCGCTTTGATCGACGCAGAATCTGAGTAGGGGAACCAGAAAAACTCGTAGTGGCGATGCCGACGGATGGCTTCCGGGAGGTCTTCGAGAGCTTCATCGAGACGCAGATTGCGCTTGGTCTCGCGCAGCTTGTAGACCGGACGACACTGCATCTCGATCTGCGTCATGACACCGAGCGAACCGAGTCCGAGGCGTGCGAAGCGAAAGAGCTCGGGTTGACTGGTCGGCGAGCACTGTCGCAGCTGGCCTCGACCGTCTACCAGAGTCAGCGACTGAACCGCAGACGACAGACTGCCCAACTCGATGCCGGTACCATGGGTCCCTGTGCTGACCGCCCCGGCGAGCGCCTGCTCGTGGATGTCTCCCTGGTTTAGCAGTGCGATCCCGTAGCTTGCCAGCGCGGGTCCCAGCGCGTGGATCTTGGTGCCCGCTCGGACGACTGCGCGCTGCGTCGTGGCGTCCACACTCGCCACGCCGCTGAGTTCATCGAGCGAGACCAGCGTGTCGTTGGTGACCACCAGCGGGGTGAAGGAGTGACCGCTGCCGACCACTCGGAGCTTGCCTCCCCGCGAACGGACCTCTTTCACGAGGAATGCGACGCCATCCGCCGAAGATGGGCGGCGCAGCATCTTGGGCTCGCAGGCCACGTGGCCCGACCAGTTGCGCCAGAGCATGCGATGAGCCTAGCTCGCGCGGACGACCGCGCGAAGGAGCCGGCCGTCTTCAGAGGCGGCGAAGCCCCGGAGCCTTAGCCAGGCTGAGACGACTTCGGAGCGAGGATGTCCGTTGGGCACGACGTTGTGGAGGTAATTGAGTCCACGCGAACGAGCCTCCGCCTCAAGGCAGTCCAGGATGAAGTTGCCGATGCCGCGACGGCGCTCGTGTGGATCGACCGCGAGCAGGATCTCGGCGTCGCCCCATGTCACGTCCATCCAACCATAGCCCACCGTACGACCTCCACATTCCACGCGCCACCACGATCCCGGAAGGACCGGCCCACTGGCGTATCGCTCCAGATGCGACTTTGTGAATGAGCCGGCCTCCGCACTCTCGATGATTCGCCGCTTGTCCTCATCCCAGTAGGAAGGGTTCTCGCGGATCCAGCTCAGCTCGATCAGGCTCGGTTCGGGGACGGCCCCGGTCATGCTCGTGCTCGACGACATCACGCTCGCTCCCGCCGACGACGAGCGTCGACTCGGGCATCTTTGCACGTCTCCTCGCCGCGCGGAATAGCGTCGGCAAAGGTCCGGTTCAGGCGACGCTGTGGCGTCACGGAAACCTGAGCGTCGCGTTTGCGAGCGCCCAGGTGGCGCCCAGGTGGTGCCGCGCGGGGGTTTCGACAGCGTGCTAGGGCGGCGGGCGCTGCACGATCAGGATGGTACCGTCATCACTTCGCCAGACCTCGCGCACACTATCGGGATAGCCGGCGTCTGCTTCGAGGATCCACGTGTCGGCGCCCACGAGCTCCTCGCGCGCGGGCTGACGACCGGCGGCGTGGACGACCGGTACGTCATGACCAAGGAAGACATGCCCTGGAACCGCGACTGCCGGTAGGACTGCTTGAATGACACGCGTTGGCGCTGGGCGCGTCGATAGCCAGAGATAGGCTTGGGTCGTCACGCGTGTGCGCTCGATCGCCGGCCAGCCGGCTTGATCGTAAAGCCAGGTCGTCTCCCAAGGAGCGCGGCGCACATGGCCCAGACCCACGCCCGCGAGCGCTGCGGTCAGCGCGATGCCACGCAGGATTCTCGTCCGCGCAGTGACCCGAGTCGCTGCGCGGTCCATCTCGGTGTGCCCCGCACTCATGAAGGTGGCAAGGCTCGATGCGCCGAGCGCTGCCGCGATCACCAAGAGCGACTGTGCTGGGTAAAGAAAACGCCACACCTTTAGCGCGATGAACTGATGCGGCAACACGATCAGTGCAAGCGACGCAAGAGGAATCGTTGGGTCGCTCCAGCCATCGCGCGTCGTCGAGGGAACCCTGGTCCAGCCGATCGCGCCGATCGAGAGCACGAGCGCCACCGGTCCGAGTAGGGGCATCGCGAGGTTGAGGTCGCGCCAGTAACGATCGGCCGGCATCAACGCCGCGGAAGGTCCCTCCGCGGCGAGGTGATGACCGAAGTAAACGATCCATGAGTGAAACGGCGAGCCCCAGGCGATCAGGTCCGCCAGCATGAAGGTGACGGCGACCGCGACGGCGCAGCTCAGGGCGGCACCGCCGACCTCGCGCAGCTTCTCCGCACGGATCAGATCGATGAGGACCAGGAGCATGAGCCCGAGCGCCAGTGGGGCCAGCTGCACACGTAGCAGCGTCGAGCCCGCGAGCAGGCCCGCGAGCCACATTGCGTGCCGCCGCAGGTGCGCGACCTGGGCGACAGGATGCTCCTCCGCTTCGTCCTGAGTCCGATTCAGCGACCGTGACAGTGGCAGCATGGAGCGCAGCAGCCAGGCACGTTCGCACGCGGCAATGGCAAGCGCGGCAGCGGGAACATCGATGAGCGGCTGTGCTCCCATCACGGTAAATGCCGGGTGGGCCGCAAGCACGATCGCAACGGCCAAGGCCGGAAATCCCCGTGATGAGGTCGGCAAGGTCATTCGAAGGGTCCAGCGCACCGCGACACATGCGGCAAGGACATCGATACTCGTCGCCACCGCACGCATCCATGCAACGCCAAGCTGCATGCCAATTCCGGGGCCGCAGCTCGATGTCGCTTGGCACGCGCGCAAGGGAATGGCCAAAAGCGCGGGCCAGAGCCAACTCCGAGCGCCTTCGCGATACTCCCACGGCAGGTCACCGTGGCCAAAGACCAAGTGGTACGCGGGCTCAAGCGCCTGATAGATCGCGTCGGGGTGGAGATAGGCCGCCTCCTGCCAGATCTGGCCGAGGCGAAGCGAGATCGCGAGGCAGAGCAGGACCCACCAGATCCACGAGGGCACCCCGAGTCGAGGATCGCGAAAGGGACCAAGATCGAAGAAGCACCGCGTCTTGATCAGGGGGCGGTCCTGAGCCGCGGCGGCACTCACGGCGGTGGCTCCCTCACGACCAACTCTTCGATCATGCGTGCTTCTGCAAATGCGCCCTGGCTGAGCAGAAAGCGATGCATGGCAGCCCAGTACGCCATTGCGTCCTTGGCACCGGCCAACTCGGGGAGGCGCGCGATCATCTGCTCGAGTTCTTGAGGTGTTGGATCGGGCCGCTCAAGTTCTTCCTCCAGGAGTGGCGACTCGAACGCGCCGGGGAAGGCAGCACGCCCCGCACCCGCCACTGCGTAATGCCAGATCGCCAGCCTCGTCTCGCCACGCTCACGGGCGAGGTTGGCCATGATGAAGCGGCTGTGGACCGCGCGTGGACAGTCGAGGACCGCGCGCTGCTGAAGGCTCCAGTCGTCACGCCAGTCGAAGGTCCTCTGCACCGTGCGTGCACCGAAAACTGCGAGAAGTACATAGGCAGCGACCATCGGCCCGTGCGACCGAGCTGTTGGCGGCGGCGCCTGGGTGGCGTGCGGCAGCGGCGAGGCGTTGCAGGCGAGGGCGATCACTAGCCACACCGTCGGCCACAACATCAAGCGCTCCGCGACTAAGACGCTGAGATCGATGAGGAAGTGACCCACGAGCAAGTAGGTGGTCGCGGCGGCGAAGTACATTCCCCTGGAACGCCCGACCAGCGCGGCATAGCCGTCCATGCAGGCC
>CAZVEM010000059.1:0-2088 GCA_964626165.1 uncultured Nannocystaceae bacterium | reverse complement strand
ATACATGGCATCTTGGCCGACCATACTCGTCGCGGGGAGGATGTCCGCGTAGGTGTGATCAGGGCAAAGGCGCAGCGGGACCAGCACCAGTTCGGCGTAGTGACCCAAGACGCTTAGCAGTCCCGGGATCCGCTCCGCGCCATGTTGCGTTGCCATGAGATTGTCCGCGCCGCTAAAGTTCTCAGGCAGTTGAGTGGGAAGGATCCGCGCTCGAACGATCATGTAGCCGAGCGCCACCAAGCCGATCACCCAAGCACCCCGTAGTTCGTGATTCAAGGCGCGCAGTCGGGCCACGATCGGCGTGCCATCGATGGGGACCGCCGGCGCGGACGGATCTGCCTTGGAGTCAGATAGGAGCTCGCGTTGGCGCCACGAAACCACACCGAGCCACCCGAGCAGGAGCGGAGTGAGGATCACCGTCTCCTTGCACAGCAACCCGGCGAGGAAGCACGCGCTTGCGGCGATACAGGTCGCCGCGGTTGGGACATCCGTCTGCAGCGCCGTGGTTCGCGTTGAGAGGGGTGGGGTGCTCGGTGGATCGCCTGTCGACGTCGACGACGGCTTGAGCTCTGCGTCGGGAGAGTGATGCGGCACCAGCAACGCGACACAGGAGAGCGCACCGATCGCTGCGAGCACATCCGCGCGACCGACGATACTGGCGACGTTCTCAACGTGGATCGGGAGCGCGGCAAATGCCAGCGCGGCGAAGAACGCAACGCGTGGCGAACCCGAGCGCAGCGCAAAGCGACGGAGCAGCTCGCACAGCGCCGCAAAGCACAGAATGTTGACCAGATGATGCAGACCCGGCGACGGGCTGATGCGATGCTCGATGCCAAGCAACATCGAGGTCACGGGTCGATACGAACTCGACCATGTCGTGCCGAGCTCCTCGCCCCAAAACTCTCGGGTCCACACTTCCCAAAGAGGTGCTTCGCCGACAACGGCGGGATGACCGAGGACCGCCTGGAAGTCATCGAGCGTATAGTCAAAGGTGACGCTCGCGCCGTGCAGCGTCAGCACGCAGAGCAGCAGCAACCAGGGGGCGGCGAGCCCGAGCCGGTCACGACCTGGCGCAGACGAGGCGGACATTCCACCATCGTCGTACCATAGCTGCCCACAGCAGGTTGGCGCTCGGCGGCGCCTTGGGGACCTTCCGATCGGGGGCCGCGGCTAGAAGAAGGTGCCGCCGATGTGCAAACCGATGAGGCTCTGGTGCACGCCGGCGACTGCTGAACGACTCTTGCGCTCGCACGTGGTGTTGGAGCCTTCGACCACGCAGGTATCGCGGTGGGCGTTGAGCACGATGTTGGCACGCGCGCCGATGAACACGCGCTTGGTCACCCAAACGTCGAGGCTCAACTCCGGGCGCATGGCAAAGCCCTGCGTATAGGTCTTGTCGGCCGCGCCGACCGCGTCGCCACCGGGGAAGGACTGGCGTGAGAAGCCAAGACCGTAGGCGATACCGAGATCGAAACGCCAAAACGGCAGATAGAAGCGCGGAACCGCGAGCACGCTGTTCTGGATGCCCGAGGTGTAGAACTTCTCGCCGTCGAGATTGTAGGTGGGATCGAAGAGGCCGAGCTGATAGCCCGCGCCGATAAAGAAGAACTTGTTGATGCGGTAGCCCGCGTCGAAGGCCATGCCAAAGCTGGGCCGCGTGCGTCCAGGGAGCTGATCGTCGCCGAAGCACTTCACCGCACCGGGGACGCAGAGCGATCCACCGATCACACCCGACATCTGACCGCCCTTTCGCTTGATATCGGGCTTGCGCGCCTCGGCTTGCCCGCCCCCCAGCGCGAAGGCCCCAAGCAAGGCCGCCGCTCCCGCGGCAACCGCCAACTTGGAGCCGCCTCGTTCAGCGCGCTTGCGCCGCGGCGCGACCACCCCTTGGAGCAGGTCTTTGGCTCGCGAGCTGGAGCGACGGGTCTTGCCTTGATCAGACGTGGACATGCGGGGCCATCGACGCACGGGAGCGCGTGAGATTCAAGCCCGATGCAGTCTCGCCCTCGGTTGCGCCGCTTAAGATCTCGCTTTCGGTCGCCGTAGCCGGTTGCAGCGGGCGAGATGGCACCGATTCGAATTTGTCCG
>CAZVEM010000058.1:0-21532 GCA_964626165.1 uncultured Nannocystaceae bacterium | reverse complement strand
CCAAGATCGCATCGTCATCGAGCAGCTCGACCACCTCATAGGGCTCAAACACCGACCCGGTCTCGCCGAGCATCGCGTTGAAGTGCCTCGCGAGCATGGACTCGAAGAACGCGAAGGCCTCGGGATGATTGCCGTATTGATCGTCGACTCTGAGACTTGGTCACGGGCTGCCGGCAGCACGGCGTTCACGGCAGCGCGCACTGTCCGTCGCGGCTTGCGCGTGCTCGTCGTGCTGCGGAAAACGGAGCCCAAGCAAGCTGTCGAAGAACCCCGCGCGGCGCATCGCCACGCACTCGCTGCTTGACAGCGTCGCGAGATCCTGTAACTCGACAAGGTCAACAAGCCACAGACTCGTCGGCTCCCTCATTGAAGACGACTGCATCATCATGCCCCTGCCCTCCTGCCCGAAATGCCAGTCCGAGTTCACCTACGAAGACGGCGACTTTTACATCTGCCCGGAATGCGCGCACGAGTGGAGCAAGGCGGCGGCGGTCGAGGCCGTCGAGGAGGCCAAGGTTTGGAAGGACGCCTTTGGCAATGTGCTGGCCGATGGCGATAGCGTGACCCTAATCAAAGACCTGAAGCTCAAGGGCTCGTCTGCGGTCATCAAGGTCGGCACGAAGGTGAAGAACATCCGCCTGGTCGATGGCGACCACAACATCGACTGCAGGGTCGATGGCATTGGCGCGATGCAGCTCAAGTCTGAGTTTGTCAAGAAGAGCTGAGCCCCTCGCGCTAGTAGCAGGTGAGCGTTGCGGAGCCCAAAGGAGCCCGTTGGCCCCGCCCAGCAAGCAGATGTTGACCCGCGTACGATTAACTCCACGCCAGACAGGAACCAAATGACGGGCGCTCTTGGATCACAGGTTCGAGAGCGGAGCAGACCACGCCGCGGTGCACCGGGGAGCGTTCGCGGCGTCGGTGGATGCCGTCGAACCACTCACAGATCCAGCCGCGCTACAGCCGGCTGCCGCCGACCAAGACACAAATCGCCAGGCCATGGATCCCAACGCGCTCGCCTCGACCGTGATTTCCAGCGCGTGTGCACGTTGTCGATCAAAGCGGCAGATCGCACGTGGCGGCGGCTCTCCGATCTGAATCGTCGCAAGCTCAGAGATTGGAACGGCAACGCGCTCGCTCGTCATCAATCGAAGTGCGCCAAGCGAGCTTGGCTCGCTTGAGGTCGGATCAATTCCGTCGATCCGGAGCACGACGGGGATCTCCTGGTCACCGGGCGACATGAGGCTTCCGACGGTGCGCCCGCCCGTCGCCAGTGCAACCAAGCCGGTCAGCTGCGCGACGGACAGCTGGTAATCGGCGAGACGCTGGCGATCGGGTCGAATCTCGAGCGAACCCGAAGCGCTGGGGCGGACTTGCGTCGGTGGCAGTCGCTCAATGCCCACGATCCCCGGTAGGCCGGCCAGCATCTCGTACACCGCGTCAGCCGCGTCCGCTGCCTCGTCCCAATCTTCAGCGGCGAGCCATAGCCGACGCAACTCTCGGCGGTGCGGCGGATCGGCCTGCACGGCACTGTGGTCCGAATCGCCGCCCGCCTCGGGACCTCGCGCGGCCAGCCACGTCGTGCCGTCCGCAGCGTCTGCGTGGATCGGATCGCGCACCGTCGGCGCCTGCGACGGGTCGCGTTGCGTTTGTGCGCCGGTGCTGGTCCATCGTACGAGTGCCCGGCGCGCCGTGATGCATCCGCCGGAGATGGCGTCGATTTCCGGCGTCGTGCTGTCGAGCTCGATGAGCCACGGCTCGGCGGTCTCAAGGCGTGCGGCAATTCTGCGCGAGAGTTCCTGATCGGAGACGTCGTCCGGGGCCAGGACACCGGCCTGCCCTTGCAGTGTCGACCAGCGCTGGATCGAAACGTCGACAGGCAGTTTCAGGCCGCTCGCGTCCATCAGGCTCTCAAGCTGCTGCGCGGCGTCTTGGTCGGTGACGGCAAAGCTCGCGCTCACGGCTGGCCCCGCTGCCGTCAACGCCTGACATCCGAGGGTGGTCGCCACAAGCTGCACGGTCGCAATGTCGCGGAGGTAGAGCAGGCTCTGGCCGCCTCCGAGCGCCGCCTCATCTCCAAGGACGACGAGAGCGCCGAGTTCGTCGAGATTCTGCACGGATCGACTGCGACTCCGGACCAGCACTTGGGACCCCGCGGCAGCGTCCGGTGGGCCGGCGGTCGCGTCGGCGAGCCGGCTGGCGACGTGATTGGCGTCCAGGCCGTACGCGAGCAGTCGCGCGGGATCCAGGGCCACCTCGATGCGAGGGCTTGGTCCGCATCGGCGTCGCAGCGACACGAGCGGCAGCGCCTGCGCCGATCGGATCAGCGCGTCAAGCATGCGCCCGAGCTCCAGCGCATCGTGGTTTGGACTGCTGAGTGCCACATGCAGATAGCGCTCGCCGTGTTGCGAGGTCAGCCTCAAAAGCTGTGGTGGTGCGACCTCGACCGGCAGGTCGTGTGAGAGCGGAACGAGTTCGTCGCGCAGCGAACGAGATGTGGCGTCCAACTCACTCTCTTCCACTTCAAGCCACAGGGTTCCCGCACCCGCCTGCGCTTGCGCGACGAGGTGTTTCACGCCTGCAACCTGCGCGAGTCGTTCTTCGGCCGGAAGGAGAAACGCAGCTTCCACGCTGGCCGCGTCCGCGCCCGGATATTCGAAATGAACCGCCAACCAGACTCGCCGCGAGTCGGTCTCGCGCGCTTCGACCTCGGCGTTCGACCCGGCGTCCAAGGGTGCGCCACAGCCAAAGCACGCCATCGCGAAAACGCAGCACGCGAGTGCCCCCGCCGGCCCAGGCTGGCTCCGTCGCTCACGGGCCCTGCCACGCCGGATCATGAGTTCGCTTCGTGGGCGTGCGCTGTGGCGTCCGCAGTGGCAGGTCCATCGCCCGGTAGCTCCATTCCCTGCATGACCTTGGCCATCAAGGCCAGCAGCGCCTTGCGTGGCATTTGGCGCAGCGCCGCGATCTGGAGGCGGTTGATCCGCCCCGGTATCAGCGTCGGCTCGTGGCCAAGGGCTCCGAGTGCCTCGCCGACCACCATCGCGGGCGACATGACCGAGCTGGTCTTGGTCGCCATGCCGGTGAGCTTGGCGCGCAAGCCTGCGCCAAAACCAGAGGCCTCCGGTGCGGTCGCGCCGGCAGCGGAAGCCTGGCTTGCCTTGTTCATGGCGCGGTAGCGAGGTGTGTCGGTGGCGCCCGGCAACACGCCCAGCACGTGTACGCCACGCTCGCGGTTCTCCTCATAGAGTGCCTCGGCCAAGCTCGTCAGGAAGGCCTTGCTCGCCACGTGAGTCGACAGGTAGGGACCGGCGAGCTGGGAGGTCATCGAGGACATGAAGATGACGCCGCCTCGCTGGCGCATCCGCATCCGGGCAAGCGCCGCGTGCGACCAATTGAGCGCGGCGCGAATGTTGACGTCGACGACGCGCTGATGCTCCGCGCGGTCACGCGAGGTGTACTCACCCATCGCGTGCTCGGCGGCCACCATCACCATCAAGCCCACCTCAAAGTCATCGCAGATCGTCTGCGCCAAGGTGTTGGCCTGCTCACTCGCGAGGTCGACGGCGCGCGCTTCGACGTCGATGCCGTAGCGCGCCCTCAGCTCACGCTCAAGCGAGGCCAGGGCGCCGCCATCACGAGCCAGGATCACAAGATTGAGCTTGCGGGCCGCGAGCGCATGGGCAAAGGCAAGCCCGATCCCCGTGCTCGCACCGGCGATCACAGCCCAAGGGCCGTATTGCTCGACGAAGGGAAGCTGCGTGCCGCGTGGCTGCGATGCTTGCATCGCGGAATGATGGCATAGCCGTCGGGATCCGGTGTCAGCCGGTCGCGAGCGCCGCCGCGAAGGCACTGACCCGCTGCGCGAGTGCATCCGCTCCCTGCAGGGAGACGCCGACCAGCTCGCTGCCGACGACCACACCCTCGACACGACCGCGCAGGGCGGCCGCTTGCTCGGGCGTGCGAATGCCAAAGCCGAGCGCGATCGGAAGCTGCGTGTGCGACCGGATCTCACCAAGCTGCGCGGCGATCTTCGCGTCAGTCTCCGCGTTGCCCAGCGTCAGGCTGGTCCCCGTCACCCCCGTGAGACTTACGGCGTAGACAAAGCCAGAGCTACCAGCGCAGATCTTGGCGATGCGCTGCGGCGATGAGGTAGGTGCGACCAGGCCGATCCAGTCCAGTCCCTCCGCGCGCGCCAGCGAACGTAAGGGCTCCGCGTGCTCGGGGGGAATATCGACAACCAAGAGCGCATCGACGCCGCATTGCGCGGCACGTTGCAGCAGACCTCGCGGATCGCTGTCGCCATGCAGCCAAGGATTGGCGTAGGAGAACAGCACGATCGGCAATTGCGGATGCGCAGTGCGGATCTCTGCCGCGAGCGCGATGACCTGCTCAAGATTTGAGCCGGCGGCACACGCACGCGTCATCGCGGCTTGGATTGTCGGGCCATCTGCGGAGGGATCGGAGAAGGCAACGCCAAGCTCCAGCACATCGAGTCCCGCCGCACACGCGGCAAGGATGCGCTCACGTGAGCGCTCAAGATCTGGATCGAATGCGGTGAGATACCCGACCAGCGCGGGTCGTCCTGCCTGTTGGCAGCGGGCGAAGGTCTGAGCAAGACGGCCGTTTGAAGCATGCGCGGTGCTGTGACTCATTTGCGTGACTCCCCCCGCGCCTTGGCGACCACCGAGAGGCTCTCGGGATCGAGTTGCTGCATGACCGTGTGCATGTCCTTGTCGCCGCGGCCCGACAGATTGAGCAGGATCGTGGTGTCGCGACCGATCTGCTCGACGATGGCAGGCAAGGCCGCGAGCGCGTGCGCCGTCTCAAGTGCAGGAATGATTCCCTCAAGCCGGGAGAGCTGCGCGAGCGCATCGAGTGCCGCCTGATCGCCGATCGAAAGATACGTCGCGCGGCCGGTTGCGTGCAGGTACGCGTGCTCGGGACCCACACCGGGATAGTCGAGGCCGGCGGAGATCGAGTGCGCCTCTTGGATATTGCCGTGGGCGTCTTGCAGCACACGGCTGCGCATCCCATGAAACACGCCGCTCGTGCCGGCGGCCATGGTCGCGGCGTGGCGCCCCGAATCTATGCCGGCTCCGGCTGCTTCGACGCCAAAGAGGCGCACCTTGGGGTCATCGAGGAAGGCCGCGAAGATGCCCATCGCGTTGCTGCCGCCGCCCACACAAGCGACCACCGCATCGGGCAGCGTGCCGACGCGCTCGAGCATTTGCGCCCGTGCCTCGTCACCGATCACGCGCTGGAGCTGACGCACCATCCAAGGATAGGGATCGGGACCCATCACCGAGCCGATCACGTAGTGGGTGTCGGCGACGTTGGCGACCCAGTCGCGCAGCGCCTCGTTGATCGCATCCTTGAGCGTGGCGCTCCCCGAACTCACGGGGCGTAGCTCAGCGCCGAGCAAGCGCATGCGAAACGCGTTGAGAGACTGTCGTGCGACATCCTCTGCGCCCATGTAGACAACGCAAGGCATGCCAAAGGCGGCGCAGACCGTCGCGGTCGCGACGCCGTGCTGCCCTGCCCCAGTCTCTGCGATGATTCGGCGCTTGCCGAGGCGCTTGGCAAGCAGCACCTGGCCGACGCAGTTGTTGATCTTGTGCGCTCCGGTGTGGGTCAGGTCCTCGCGCTTGAGATACACGCGTGCGCCGACGGCTTCGCTCAATCTCGGTGCCGGCGTGAGGGTCGTCGGCCGCCCGATATAGTCGCGCGCGATCAACTTGAGCTGCGCTTGAAATTCAGGATCCGCCCATGCGCGTGGCCACTCTCGAGCAAGCTCCTCGACAGCAGTCATCAGCGTCTCGGCCACATAGCGCCCGCCAAACTCGCCGAAGTCGGCCAAGTGGGGCGTCGCGTCTGCGCCACGTTCGGTGGGCATGGTCGCGGTCATGCCGGCCTTGTGGCACGAAGTCTTCGATCTCGCCAGGGAGTGTGGTCGCGATGCAGAGCACCCGCGAGGCGGCGCTCGCCCCACCAACGCCCGTGTCGACAGCCTACGAGGTCGCGTGCTCCGACCGGCGCGCGCGCTCCTTGGCAACCTCGGCCGCCATCGCCGTGATCGCGGCCACGTCCTTCTCGCCATGCGTTGCACCGGGGCGCTCTGCACCGCTCGCGATGTCGACGCCCGCCGGCATGACCTCGCGTAGCGCGGCGCCGAGGTTGTCGCGATGAAGCCCTCCGGCAAGCCAGACGGGCAGCGGTGCCAGATGTTGCACCGCTCGTGCGGCCCACTGCCAATCCGTGGTGGTGCCTGCACCGCCATAGCCCGCGACCGCGGCATCGAGGAGCACCAAGCGCGGGGCCTTCTCCGGGATCCGCAGCTCAGCGAGTGCCGGGGTGCCGCGGATCACCCAGATATACGGCAGACCGAGGTGCAAATACGGCGAGAGCTCGCCGTGATACTGCACCAAGTCGAGCTCGAGCCGATCGTATGCACGCATGACGTCGGCCGGCATCGGATCGACAAAGACGCCCACGCGCATCGGGGCGGGTCGCTGCGGCTGCGCGCGCGGCCAGCTCCGGATCAGCGCTTGCGCTTGGGAGAGGCTCAGCGCCCGCTTGCTCTTGGGCCAGAGATTGAGCCCCACCGCATCAATGCCCTGCTCTGCACACGCCAGCAGATCCGACTCGCGTGTCACCCCGCAGATCTTGATGGCGAGCTCTGGCGCCCCCATCGCCCAGACTCCCGAGCCGCTCATGAGCGCAGTGGACCACTTGCACTCTCCCACGACAAGCCAGTTCCACGATCAAACGAGGCAAGGTCGACGGAGCCCGCGATGCCCACCTTCAACCCTCAGCCCGGTTGCCACGCGCGCGTCAACAGCCGATCCAGCCGAAGCAGATGCGCCTGCGAATCCAGCTGCTCCCAGTCGCTGGCGTCGACCTGGGTCTCCAGGAAGCGCCGCAGCGTCGGGCTCACGCGCTCCAACAGCGCCTGCCAGCCCGCCCACTGGCGAAAGTCCCATGCGCTCTCCGGCCCGGCTTGCGGCCCCGCGGTGGCGGAAACGTGCGCTGCCACCTTGGACGTCGGACCACGATCATCGGGAGCGAAGGCAACAGCCGCAGCGCTGGGGTCGGCGGCCGCGAGCTCGCTGGCCGCATGCGCAAGCGTCCACGGTGCGTGCACGTCCACGGGATCGCGGTCGAGCACGGCTTGGAACAAACCGGTCGCGAGTGTCGCGAGCTCGGTCAGCACCTGCGCGGGAATGCTCGCGTGCGGCTGGACCTGCGTCGCGGGCATGAGCTTGGCAACCTGCGAACTCAGGCCACGCGCAGAGGCGACCGGATCGGAAGAGATGCCCGCACCCTTGCGCGCTTGGGGATCGAGGTGGACGACATCGGTCAGATCCGCGACCGGCGAAGCCATGCGCTCGTAGGCCAGCGCCGCGGGCGGGCGGCGCTGTGGATCGGGCTCGACGAGCTGCGCGAGCACGGGCTCGTCTCGATGAAGCGCGGCCAAGTCGGCGGGATCGGGCGTCGGCCCCAGGAGCAGCGACTGCCAGAGCATGCCGACGGCAAACACATCGCCCTGCTCACTGGCGACGAGTTCGCTGCCACGCAACTCGGGCGCCGTGAAGCGAAGGAGCTCTTCGAGAGAGCCTGTGCGCGTGGCCATCAGGCCCGAGAGCGCGTGACCGCCGAAGGGTCCAAGCACAAGGCGCCCGAGGGCGTCCGTGCTCACACTGCTCGGCACGACCCCGCCATGCACGGCCCCTGCGGCGTGCGCCGCTGCGAGCCCTTCGATCAAAAAGCGCACCGCGGCCCGCACCGCCAAACGCTTGCCCTGCATGAGACCCGCGCGGATCCAGGTCGCGGCGCTGGGTCCATCCGCGCGCGGCATCACCAAGACACCGGCGTCTTGATCAAGATAGAGCACGCTGCGGATCGCTGCATGGCCGACAGCCTGACTGGCTCGGACACTGCGAGCAAAGTGATCGAGCGCTGCTTGGGTCTCGCGAGAGACGCGATCGCTTGCGGCCAGGTCTGCAAGCAAGAGGTGAACCTCGACCGGCGCGAGGCTCAACCGATCGATCGCGAGGTAGGCTGCACCGATCCAGGGCTCGTTGACGGTGCCCGTGACATGAAAGCGGCCGCGCATCGGCGCGAGTCGGTGCTCGCCGGTGGCCGCGGCGACGTTACCGCCCTCTTCGGCGCGACGTGCCGCGACAATCTCGGCCGCGACGCGGTGCCCAAGCGCCTGAAGTGCGCCGACCAAGCGACGCTCGCAGACCTGACGTAACTCCACGTCATCCTCACTCGCGCAGCGAAGCGCGGCCTGGGCGTGGCGAGCACAACCCTCCGCGTCACCAAGCTCCCACTCGAGCAGCGACGCCATCGCGAAGCGAGGCGCAGCACCGGGTCCCTCGCGGAGCGCACCGAGGATCGCGAGGGCGCGCTGACTCTCGCCGCGTTCGTGAAGAAGCTGTGCAGCGCCGAGCACGTCGCCGTCGCGCGCGAGCAGCTCTGCCCGTTCTTCCTCGCGGCCGGCCTCGCGTGCGAGGAGCTGCGCCGCGTCGCTGTGTCGTCCACGCGCCTCCAGGAGACGGACTGCCTGGGAGCGGACCGCCTCGCTCTCATCTAAGGAACCCTCGCTCGCGCTGAGGGCCTGCAGCACCACGGGCACGCCCGACGATTCCGGGGCGCGGGCGTCCCCATCGAGCGCACACCGCAAGGCTTCGAGAGGAAGACGCGCGCGCAGATATGCGTCCCGGGCCTGCTCGAAGTCCCAGATCCGCTCCCAGATCCAGGCAGAGAGCTCCGGATCAGTGTCTAGGAGCTCTCGCGCGAGTGCGTCATGCTCTCCCGCGTCAAGGCGTGACCGCTGCGGCGCAGTCAGGCGCGAGTTTGGACGCGGGCGCGCGGGGGATGCCGACGGCACGTGGGATTCCTAGCAGTCTCAACGCCTGCGCGCGCCCCGGGATGACTCGCGGCGACGCGGAGCGACCAAGCAGAGGACTCGCTAATCCGTCCCGCCGACCGCCGGCGAGTCCTCTGGGGCCTTTGGCGCCACGGCACCGGCGCCTTGCTCCTCACCCTGCGTGGCGCCGTCTTCATCGAGCGGGACTGGCTTGAGCATCGGGGTCGCCTCGCTCTCGGCCGCGGAGCTCGGTGCTGTGGCGCTGGTGACGAGCGCTCGAGATGGATCTCCGACCACATCGAGCAGGCCGTGTGGCAGCCACCAGTTCAAGTCGCGCGCAGTCAAGCGGAACGGTTCGACACCGAGCAGAGCGAAGCTGAGGCCAAGCACGCTCTCGCGCGGGGACGCGAGGACCTCCTCCATGAGCAGCGTCGCGTCCATGTCGGGGCAGTTGGTCGTGAGCCAGGCAACGCGCTCTTCCGCGCTGCCCATCTCGCCATGCAACCGCAGAGAGAACCCTGCCCGACACAGATCCGCACGCGCGAGCCCGGCCGCGCGATCGAGCACCCCCCACTCGCCCACGGCGTGGGCGAGCGAGATCCGCGAGAGGTGACGTTGTGCCCGCGCCCCGGCTTCGCTGTACACCATCGCGAGCAAGGGATCGCAGGCGTGCTCAGAGGCGGCGCGGCTAATGTCGGTGAGGCCGCGATCGATCAGCGCAAGCAGCAGCTCGTCGTCCGAGGCATACCAGGCAAAGTTGTCGGGCAGATTGGGTGCACTGGGGGCTTGCGGCGTTCGTTCGCGCGCGCGAATCGTCTCGACCTCGACAAAACGCGCACAGTCGAGCTCCGCAGTCCGCTGCAGCGCGACCGCCTCGGGCACTTTGGCTTGCAGCGCACGCCATCGTTCTTCGCAGCGCTCGAGAGTGACCTTCTGCGGTTCGCTCGCCACACGGGCATTGGACTTGGTCGCAGCGACGAGCGCATCGAGACGGCGCAATGCCGCATCGACCTCGGCAGCGAGCCGTGGCACGTCTGCGCCGATGCCCTCCTCGACGGCGAGCATCCGCTCCAATGTCGGCCGGCTCATTGCGTCGGGAAGCTTCGCGAACACGACACCAAGACGGCCGGTACTGTCGGTGGACCACTGCCCCTGCGGCAAGGTCTCGAACGTGTCGGCACGCATCGTGGCGCTCTGTTCAATCTTGGTGATGGCCTCCGACAGTTCGTCGAGGCTCGCAGCAGCGAGCTCGACCTGCGTCGAGGACCCTCCCCCCTTGAGGGCGTCCACTCGCAATGACAGCGCCATTCGAACCTGCTGAGAGCGCCCCGCGGCGTGACGCAGACCCGCCAATGACGCGGCCCGCTCTTCAGAGGCCAGCGCTTCGAGATCGGTCTTGAGGTCCGCGATCACCTTTGCATGGTCGATCTTTTCACCCCGAAGGCGCCGTTGATCGAGGAGATCGATAAGCGCGAGCACTCGCGCGTACTTCCACGTCGGATCCGTCGCCTCGGGTGGATGACGCAAGAGCTGGTCGCGGGCGCGATCGAGCGCAAAGCGAGTGGTGCGGAGTAACACGCGAGAGAGCAAGGGCAGCGCGCTGCTATCGATCTCGTCCGCCTCACGGCTCGCGCTCCCAAGTGCGACCTCTCGCTTCCCTCGCGATTCGCCGTCGGCCAAGGAGATGCGCGGCGGTGCCTTGGGATCGAGCGATGCCAAGCGCAGCGGATCGGCGAGCTCGAGCGCCTTGAGGGCGAGCGTACGCATCGCCGCGAAGGACTCTTCATGCGCCTTCTCGCGTAAGGTCGGCTCGCTCAGTCCCGCAGCACCGGTGGTGCCACCCTCCTGCGGACCTGGGGAGGCCGGCGGGTTGCAGCCAAAAGCTGCGGTGAGGGCGAAGGAGGCGCACATGCTCATGCGCGTGCCGATGCGCGAACCGTGCCGCGAGCCCGGCCGCACTGCACGCGGCGAAGGCTGGGTTCGCTGCTCGTCGGGCGAAGCGGGGACGACCATGCCGCAGCGTAGCGCGACGCGGCGCAGGGCGTCTCACGCCGCTGGCCTCTCTGGGACCGGCCCTCTCGCGTCGGCCCTCTCGCGTCGACCCTCTCGCGTCGACCCTCTCGCGTCGACCCTCTCGCGTCGACCAGTTGCAGGGCTCGGTCCGTCGAGGGTAGTCCGTCGAGGCCAACCCGCGGCGCTCTCAGCCCACTGCGAGGCCGGGGGCCGCGAAGGGGGTGACGAACTCGCGGACCCGATCGCGCAGCTTGGTGCAGTCCTCCTCGGAGGTGTCCTTGCCGTGCTTGCGGGCCAGCTGGATGCCGTCGTCGATCAGCGCCGCGGCCGTCTCCATCTGCGCCGCCTTGAGACCCCGCGAGGTGATCGCCGCGGTGCCGACTCGCAGTCCGCTCGGATCGAAGGGCTTGCGCGTGTCAAAGGGAACCGAGTTGGCGTTGAGCTCGATGCCGCAGCGGTTGAGCACGGAAGCAACGACGCGCCCTCCCAATCCCTCGCGACCCAGATCAATGAGGACGATGTGGTTCTCGGTGCCGCCGGTCACCAGCGTGTAGCCCCGGGCCAAAAGCGCGGTGGCGAGCGCCGACGCGTTGCTCACGATATCGGCAGCGTACTCCTTGAAGCTTGGCTGCAGCGCCTCTTGGAACGCGACCGCCTTGGCTGCGGTGGTGTGGTTGTGGGGACCGCCTTGAAGGCCGGGGAATACCGCCTTATCGATTGCCGCGGCGTGCTGGCTCTTGCACATGATCAGACCGCCACGGGGGCCACGAAGCGTCTTGTGGGTCGTGGTCGTGACCACGTCGCAGTGCTCGACCGGGGATGGGTGCGCGCCGCCGGCAACCAGTCCAGCGATATGCGCGATATCAGCGACCAGGTAGGCGCCGACGTCTTTGGCGATCGAGGCGAAGGCGGCGAAGTCGAGTTGACGCGGATAGGCGCTGTGACCGACCCAAATGAGCTTGGGCTTGTGCTCTTGTGCCAGAGAGCGCACCTGATCCATGTCGATGCGGTGATTGTCTTCACGAACACCGTACTGCACCGAGCGGTAGTAGATGCCCGTCGCCGAGACGCTCCACCCGTGGGTCAGATGGCCACCTGCAGGAAGTGCGAGGCCCATGGTCACGTCGCCCGGGCTGCACAGCGCGAGGAGAGCCGCGAGATTTGCTGGCGAGCCGCTGTAGGGCTGCACGTTCGCGTGTTCGACACCAAAGAGACGCTTGGCGCGATCGATCGCGAGCGTCTCGAGCGGATCGATAAAGTCCATGCCTTGGTAGTAACGCTTGCCGGGATAGCCCTCTGCGTACTTGTTGGTCAGCGTGCACGCGCTCGCCTCGAGCACCGCGGCCGAGACGTAGTTCTCGCTCGCGATCAGTCGCAGGCTGTCGCGCTGACGATTGTCCTCGGAACGGATCAGCGAATACACCTCGGGATCTCGCGTCGACAGCGAGGGATCGTGCTGAGTCGTGTGGGTCGTCATGGCCCCTTGTCCCCGCGCCGACGGGTGCTTGTCAACACCGGCGCCGGCCTCGTCACGCGACTCCCTCAAGAGTGTGCGCCGCGCCCTTCTATGCCTGTGCCCCGGCCCCTATCATCCGCGACCGTGACTCCGCCGACCCACGGGCAAGCGCCCGCCTCCGCAGACATCTCTCGGGCCGCCGCCGCGATCACGATCGCGCCGGTCTGGCAAGAGTGGCTCTGCGACGGGCTCACGCCGCTGGGTCTCTATGCCGCGCTCCGCGAGCGCGGCACTGCGTCGTTCTTGCTGGAGAGCGTCGTGGGAGGCGAACGCTGGGCGCGCTACAGCTTTTTGGGCGTCGGCTATCGCTCCCGGATCACAGGCTCGCTGCGCGGCGGGGAGAGCCGCGTGCACTGGAAGGCCGAGCCCGGCCCGGGCATGGCCGCACCTCCGCAAGCGCACGGTGAGGGTGGCGTCGACGGCGTGCGTGCGCTGCTGAGCCACTATCGCGCCGCCCGCGAGCCCACGCTGCCGCGCTTTTGGGGTGGCCTTGTGGGCGTCTTTGGCCACGACATCATCCGCGAGATCATGGGCGTGCCGCTGCCGCAGGCCTTTGCAGACCAGCTCGACGGTCCCACAGCACTCCCTACCTTCGAGCTCCTCGCCAGTGACCGGGTTGTGATCTTCGACATGCTCTCGCAGCAGGTCTTCCTGGTCGCCACCGAATGCGCGCACGATGAGGGTGGCCTTGCGGCATCGCGACAGCGCGCGCACGCCCGGATCGAAGAGCTCGCCGGCTGGGTGCGCGAGGCGAGACCACGGCCGGCGGTCTCGCTCGCGAGCAGCGTCGGCCAGGGCGCACACGATGCAAGGGAGGCGACGCGTGTCCGGCTTGCGGCCAACCAGGTCGCGCCAAGCTACCCCGAGCGCGTGCGCGCGGCCAAAGAGCAGATCCTCGCGGGGGAGGTCTTTCAGCTCGTCCTCTCGCAGCGCTTTGTGCAGGACAACGCGGGACCCAGGGTGACGCCGCTCGACGTTTATCGCCAGCTTCGTCGCACCGATCCATCGCCCTACATGATGCTGCTCGAGCTTGGCAGTGGTGCGCTCGCAGGCGCCTCACCTGAGCTCCTTGTGCGCGTCGATGCACCGGACGTCGACGCACGCGTCACGGTGCGACCGATTGCGGGCACGCGTCCGCGCGGTGCGACGCCTGAGGAAGACCTCGAGCTTGAAGCCGAGCTGCGCGCCGATCCGAAGGAACGAGCCGAACACCTGATGCTGATCGACCTGGGCCGCAACGATGTCGGTCGCGTCGCGGCGCCCGGCAGCGTCGCGGTGCGCGAGTCCTTCGTCGTCGAACGCTACAGCCGCGTGATGCACCTCGTCAGCGAGGTCCAAGGCCGCCTGCGCCCCGAGCTGGATGCGGTCGCTGCCTTTGCCGCGACCTTTCCGGCAGGCACGCTCTCGGGCGCACCCAAGCGTCGCGCGATCGAACTCATCGACGAGCTCGAGTCGATCCCACGTGATTGGTACGGCGGCGCGGTCGGCTACTTTGGCTACGACGGCGCCGCCGACTTCGCGATCTGTATCCGCACCGCCGTCTTTGCCGGCGACGAACTGCGCATCCAGGCCGGTGCGGGCATCGTCTACGACTCCGTCCCTGAGCTCGAAGACCAGGAGTGCCGCAACAAAGCGCTCGCGGTCGCCACCGCGGTCGAGCTTGCCGCGCGGACCAACGCACGCTGAGGCATCATGGAAACTTCAATGTCCACCGCATCCGCTTCGCCGCGTGCACACGAGCCGACGGCCTCGGGCATCGAGGACGTGCACGTCGAGCGCTTCGTCGCGCCCAAGCCCCGCGGTGCGAAGGTGCTCGTCGTCGACAACTACGACTCGTTTACCTTCAACCTCGTGCAGTACCTGCTGGATCTTGGCGCGGACGTCGATGTCGTCCGCAACGATGGGATCACCGCCGAGCAAGCGCGCGGCTGGGGCGCGACCCACCTACTTCTGAGTCCGGGCCCCGGCACACCTGCCGATTCCGGCGTGTGCCAAGAACTGTGCAAGCTGGCGCTCCAGCCCGACTTTGGCATGCCGCTCCTGGGCGTATGCCTGGGTCACCAAACCCTGTGCGCCATGCACGGCGCCGAGGTTGTCCGCGCCGACCGCATCATGCATGGCAAGCTCTCGCCGATGCACCATGACGGCAGCGGCATCTTTGCTGGTCTGCCCTCTCCCTACGATGCGACGCGCTATCACAGCCTTATCGCGCGCGAGTCCACCCTACCCTCCTTCCTGCGCCCAACCGCGCACACCGACCAAGGCGAGCTCATGGCAGTCGCCCACGTATCCCTGCCGGTCTTTGGCGTGCAGTTTCATCCCGAGTCGATCGCGAGCCAGCATGGCCATGCGATGTTGGAGAACTGGCTCGCCACGCGCTGGCCCGCGTTGACTGCGTCGGGCGCCGAGACCGGCGGAGGCTCCTCCCCGTGAGCAGCGCCGCAAGCAGCGGGGCCGGCAAGGACGCGACCGCGCTCTTCGTGCGGGCGCTGAGCCAACTCAGCCGCGGTGTCAGCCTGGATCGAGACCTCGCGGATGCCGTGATGACCGCCATGATGGCGGGGTCATTCAGCGACATCGAGATTGCAGCGCTGCTCACCGCGCTCGCGGTCAAGGGAGAAAGCGTCTCGGAGATGGTCGGCGCCGCAACAGCCATGCGCCGCGCGGTGACTCGGATCGACACGACATTGGGAGTTTCGTCCGCGGACACGTCTGATCCTCGCTTACCCGCGCAAGCCGTCACGATTGACGTGTGCGGCACGGGCGGCACCGGCTACTCGCGACGCAACGTCAGCACCGCCGTCGCGATCGTGCTGGCGAGCCTTGGCGTCCGAGTGGCCAAGCATGGCAACCGCGCTGCCTCCTCCAATAGCGGCAGCGCCGATGTGCTGGAGCGCTTGGGTGTCCGGATTGACGCGTCACCGGAGGTGCTCTCGGCGTGTCTTCGCGACGTCGGCGTCGCCTTCCTGTTCGCTCGCGCGCTCCATCCCGCGGTCGGCCACGCCGCCAAGGTCCGCAGCGCACTCAGGATCCGCACGCTCTTCAATCTACTCGGACCGATGTGCAATCCAGCCGGCGTGCTGCGCCAGTCGATCGGCCTCTACGACCCGGCTCGCTGTCTAGATGTGGCCCGCGCGATGCTTGAGGCCGGGAGCGATCGCGTCTTTGTGATGCACGGTTTTCTCGATGAGCTCCCCCGCGACGCAGACGTTGCGCCATGCATCTCCTCCCCACTCTGTGCGCCCGGCGACCCCGCACTTGATTCCTTCGTGCACGAGCAGATCCACGGTCGCGCGAGCGGACTCGATGATCTGAGCCTCAGCGGACCGACGCTCGTGGTGGAGGCTCGTCGGGGACAGAGCGCCGACGGCATGACGAGCCAGATTCAGGTGCACATGCTTCGGCCCGAGTTCGCCGGGCTCTCACGACATGCACTTGGGGCGCTCCTGGTTGCCGAGACCACGGATGGCGAGGCCGCCACATCGGCGCCCGATCAGAATGCCGAAGCAATGCAGCGCGTGCTTGCTGGCGCAAGAGACAGCCCCGCCGATCGTGCGTATCGCGATGCGATCATCTACGGCACGGCACTCGGGGCCGTCGTTGCCGCAGACGAGGCGCTTGATACATCCGGGACGCTGCTCCGACATGCGCAACGGGCCGCGGCGGCGCTGGATGATGGAACTGCCTCGTCGACGTTGCAGCGACTGATTCAGGCGTCGGGCGGCTCCGCGACGAATCGAAGCAAGAAGTGATCCGGTTGAGCCGGCCACGCGCCATGCGGCGCGGCGTGGGCATGTTGATGCGATTGGCCGTCTCTCGAAGCCCCGACCCTACGCTCCACAACTTCAAGGTCTAGCAGGCTGTCGAAAAACCCCGCGCGGCGCATGGCCGCGCACTCGCCATGCAGCCCTTTGTTGCTCGTCGGTCACGTACGCCCGGTACGCTCCCTCCTCGCGCCTCGGTCTGCATAGCGATTGCACGCCCATGCACTCCACGGGGGTTCTTCGACAACCTGCTAGAGACGCGACGATCGCTGTCGCGAATTGGGTCTAGACACGACAGTCGGCGAGCTTGCGGCAGGAACTTGTGCCATCGAAGGCGGCGTCCTATGCCTCGGGCTATGCGAGGTCGTCATCGCGCGCTGGTCTGCCTTTCACTGCTCCTGTCGTTGGTGGCGTCCGGCTGCGCACCGAGCAAGGCTTCCGTGTCCCCTGCCGGTGAGGTCGCCATGAGCGTTGAACCGATCTCGATTCCCGCGGCCGACTCGGAGGGGGCGCCGCGCCAAGTGCAGGTCCTCTACGATGGCCCCGCGCTCAAGCTCGTCTCGATCCGCCTCCACGGCGTCGATCTGCCACCGCACCAAAGTGACTTCCCCGTCGTGATCCAGGCGGTTGAGGGCGCGGGCGAGGTCACTGTCGGTGACCGCCGCGAGCCCGTCGATGGGAGTCGAAGCGTCGTGCTACCGCCCCGGACCGAGCACGCGGTGACCCGCGCCGGCGAGGACGACCTCGTCTTGCTCGTCACCCATGTCAAGGGTGGAGGCAGCAGGTAGTCGAACGCGAACGAGCCTTCAACGTCGCCGGTGGCACTGGGGGTGAGCGGGTCGCGGGCTTTTCCGCAGTCCGTAACACGACGCGGCCGGCTCGCCCGAAAGCTGAGCACCGCGTTCCGAACTTCAGATCGGACCGAAACCTCGGTAGACTCAAGCGATGCGATTGAATCCATTGCTCCTGCTGGCCTTGTTCGGATGTTCTGCCGCGCCCGGTACGACGACGCCACCGCCGGCCGACACGACCAACGACGCAAAGTGCAGCTCGCCTCGACCGAGCGCGACCCATGAGTGCACGCAGGACTGCGGGCCGCCAGTGGCGAGCGAGGGCGACCCCGAGCCAGGCTGGCAGTGGCTGACTGCAGAAGATGCAGCGAGTCGGCGGCAATATGGCTGCCCACGTTGTCTGCCTGAGGACACCCTCATCGACACACCCGAGGGTCAGCGCTCAGTCACCGAGCTCAAGCGCGGCGATCTGATCTGGACGCTCGACCTCAACGGTCGCCGCGTCGTCGGTCAGGTCGAGTACGCCGGCTCCACACCGATCGTGGCCGGCCATACACTGGTACAGATCACGCTCGCGGACGGTCGTGTCGTCCGTGCGTCCGCCGGCCACCCCGACGCAGGGGGCAACCGCATCGATGCGCTCGCTACGGGCATGGAGATGTCCGACAGCACGATCGTATCGGTCGAGACGCTGGTCTACGAGGGCGAGCGCACCCATGACGTGTTGCCCTCAGGCCCCACGGGCATTTACTGGGCAGACGGCGTCAAAGTGCAATCCAGCTTCGCGAGCCGAGTGAAGGCAGCGCACTAGCGCGGCGCCGATCCTCGCGCGGCGTACGGGCTTCAACCCGCCTCGCCTTCATCTGTGCTTCGATCCAATCGCAAGACACGCGCAACGCCCTTCGACGGGATGGAGCGACTCGGTAACGCCCTGTATCGCCTCCACAGATGCGAGCTTGGGCTATTCCTGCTGTCTCGCCAATCGAGCAAGGTGCCGACCAAAGGAGTGCATCACCCACAGGTGCACGATCGCCTGCGTCATGACATAGATCGGCCACGGAAGCCGAGGAACGAAGTCATGCACGGCCGAGAGCACATGACGGCTGTCGTTCACGACACGAAACTCGAGGCGTGGCCACGGCGGGGCCGGTGCGCTCGTGTCGGCGAGCAACCCACCGCTGACGCGGAGCACCTGGCGATCGGCGGTCACTCGCTCGGTCTGCGCGGTCAGAACGAGCATCGGTGCGCCCAAGCCAAAGAGATAGAAACGGGTCGAGTCGCCGACGGTCACGACGCGCAGGAGCGGCCTCATGCGGCGAGGCACCCATCGAATGTATTCTGCGGCGACCCATTGGGCATCGCGACCGGGTGGCAGCGCGAGGCGCTGAACCGAACGAACGCGAGAGCCCGACGGCGCTCTGCCGACGTCTCTGCGGGTTGACAGTTGATGGACGCTGGTCGCCGGGCCCGCCGATCGATCGGATCGCGCTTGCGCAGGACCTTCGCCTTCGGGTGCGAGCGCCCGCTGCATCGCCTCTCGCAGCGGTGTCGGCTCCAGTCCGAGCGCCCACTGCAAGGACAGGTCTCGTGCGACCATCGGGTGGACGAGGCTTTCGATGAGTGGGCCTACGAGCTCGCGCGGCGCCCCCGTGACCAGCGACACCCACAACCGCGACAGCCCCGTCGTCAGGAACGGCACATCGATCATCGAGCGTCGAAGGCCGTTCATGGCAGCGGTCTGCTGCATCATCTCTCGATACGTGAGCGCCTCGGGGCAGCCGATGTCGTAGACCCCGGCCGCAACCGCCCCGTCGTTAAGACAGGCATCGATCACGCTGACCACGTCGTCGAGTGCGACCGGCTGTGTCCGCGTCTGCGTCCACGCCGGGCAAGCCATGATCGGTAGCCGACGAACGAGTCGCACCATCATCTCGAAGGAGGAGCCTCCACGGCCGATCACCAGGCCGGCGCGCAAGGTCACGACGGGCACCCCGTGGGCGGCGAGCGCACGCTCGGTCTCCAGTCGACTGCCCAGATGCCGAGACAACGCGGACTCGTCGACGCTTGGGGCGAGCCCACCGAGGTACACGATCTGCTTCACACCGGCACGCGTGGCTGCACGGGCGAAGTTGTCGGCACAGATGAGGTCGAAGTCCTCAAATCGCCCCTGAGCCAGCCGCTCGGTCGGCAACATCGAATGCACGAGATACACCGCGCGATCGACCCCCTCGAGCGCTCGCTCTGCATCACCCAGCGAGAACAGGTCGGTCGCGCGCCACTCTGCGTAGCCGCTTGACGCTGACCGCGGGGAACGGGAGAGGCCGACGAGATCGAAGCGCCGCGCCAACGTCGGGCCAAGCGCCCTCCCCACATAGCCCGAGGCCCCCGCCACGGCTACGACTTCCCGCGCGCCAGTCATGGGACGCAGCGTACGCCGAGTTTGCCGAGCGGCACGTCTGCGGGACGATCCTTCCGCGAAGCGTCCTTCACTGGGTTCGACATCGTGGCGAAGACCGGTGCAATCGGCTCCCCGGTGGGCTCCGTACGAAAGTCATGGCCCCTAGGGTCGAATGGCCCAGGCGCGACGGATGGCATCGCCTTCGACCTCGTAGATCATGACGATCTCGATCGGCTCGCTCGAGCCGCGGCGGCCGGTGATTCGCTCGTGATCGAGGACCCGCTGCCCGATCACGACGCGCTGCACGATCTCACTATGCAAGCTCGGCGAAGCCTCAAAGAGCTCCCCGTAGAGCGTCTCGAGTTGGGCTTGGCCCTTGGCTAAAGGTGTGATTTCGCCCAACGTGTACAGCTCCGCGTCCTCGTGAAAGGTCGCGAGGAACGCCGGCAGATCGCGGCGGTTGTAGGCTTCGAGCTGGGCTTGGACGACGTCGGCGGGGTTCATGGTCGAAGTGTTCGGCGAGGACGGTGAGGTCGAGGAAGACGTGGGAGCCGTGGCAGGCCCCGAGGACGGGGCTGTTCCGCGCACGCAAGCTTGCAGCTGCAGCGCCCCGAGGACGAAGGGGAGCCAAGCCGCCCTCCCGCTGGCCGCACGCGAGGACCTCCGACCGCGAACCTTGAGCGGCAGGGCGGCGAACACCCTGCGCCGGGTGTCGAGTGAAGGCGCGTGCGCGGTACAAGGCAGCGAGGGCGCGGGTGGCAGCACCGCCATGTCCTAGCAGAGCTTCGTCTCGCGACGAGTCCACTCATCGGCGCAACATCGAGATCGGCGAGGCGCTAGCCCCGACACTGCGCGCGCGTCCCCACGTTGCGCAGCACTACGGCTGCGTCGACTTGTCGCGCAGGCCCGCGAACTCGCTGCCGGCCTTGAAGGCGGGCGTGATGCCGCTTTGGCCGATGGCCTCGACGACGGCGACGGCGAGCTGTGCGTCTTCCAGCGCGCCGGCGAAGGTCCAGCTCTCGTCGAACTCGTCGTCGGGCGTGTGGTAGTGGGCCTTGACGGTGGCGCGGATGGCCTCGCCCGCCGCGGCGCCGCCTTCGAGCATGTCGAGGCCGCTGTGGAAGTACAGCGCCGGAATGCCGACCTGGGCGAAGGGGAAGTGGTCGGAGCGATAAAAGCCGCCCGACTCTGGGTGCGAGTCGGGAGCGACGACGCGTCCCTGCTCCTGTGCGACCTTGGCGAGCACGTCTTCGAGCGTGGTCTGCCCCCAGCCGACGACTTCGACCTGCTTGGTGCGATCGAAGACGTTCATGCTGTCGAGGTTGATCACCGCGACGACGTTCTTGTGCGGAATCGTCGGCGCAGCCACCCATGCGCGCGAGCCAAGCAGCCCCTGCTCTTCCGCTGTCGTGGCCAGAAATACGACCGACCGATCGAGGGGCTTGCCCTGTTTCGCACGATGACTCAGCTCGGCGGCCACCCCGAGCATGGACGCGATCCCGCTCGCGTTGTCGATCGCGCCGTTGTGCACACCATCCTTGCCAGCGGCGACAAGCGCCGCGTCGGTGCCGAGGTGATCCCAGTGGGCGGTCATCATGATCGCCGCGTCGGGCTCTCGCACGCCGGGCAGGCGACCGAGCACATTGGCGTCCTCGAGCGTGCGCTCGGTCGTGACGAGCTTGCCGCGAAGATGCGTGCCAAGACGTTGCGGGGCGAAGTCCGGAGACAGCGCGCGCTCGTGCCAATTCTTGAGGCTCGCGCCGGAGCGCTTGGCCAGCTCGTCGGCCGCAGCCGCACTCAGCCACCCCTGCAGCTTGAGCGCAGGCGGCGGGCCATCCGTACCAAGCACGGAGAGGCGCTCACTGAGGAAGCTGGTCTTGGGGACGTTCCAGCCGTAGCTGGCGGGCTCGTCCTCGTGCACGACCAGACAGCCGATTGCGCCTGCCGCAAGCGCGGCCTCGAACTTGTAACCCCAGCGGCCGTAATAGGTCATTGCGGGTCCGCCAAAGCGTCCGTCTTCGAGCGGCGGATCGCCGACCAGCACCACCGCAATCTTCCCCTTCACATCAACCTTGGCGTAGTCGTCCCAGCGCTGCTCTGGGGCGCGAATGCCATAGCCGACGAACACCAACTCCGCGTCGATCTCATGTTCGGTGCCCGGCGCGAAACTGGTGGTGC
>CAZVEM010000057.1:0-21762 GCA_964626165.1 uncultured Nannocystaceae bacterium | reverse complement strand
GCGCGAGCTCTGCTAGCAGGCTGCCGCCAGCGGCGGGCATGGTGACGAGCGCGAACGCGGCATCCTGTGGCAGATCGAGATCGGTGGGATAGTGCGGCAGCTCGATCACCGTCTGCGCCTGCGACGTCAGATCCGTGATGTACAAGCGTTTCTCGCCCTCAACCCGCGCGATCGCTTGGCCGTGGGCCACTGCGATGCTCACCTCGACCAGCTCCGGGTCGATCCCGGTATCACTCACGACCGGAATGAGGGGCGTGATGGACACCTCTGGCAAGTTGTCGAGGGGCACGACGTTGATGCCGTCGGAGGTCGTGACCCACGCTCGCGTGCCATCATCGGAGTAGGTCAGCTCGCGCGGTCCCAGGCCGACTGTGAACGCAGAGTCCATCTCTGCATCGTCCCAGACCACCACGCTGAGTTCTTGCTCGGATCCCGGCCCGCCCTGTGGAAACTCATCGACACCGTCCACGTCGCGGTAGGCGATGATCAGCTCCCCGTCGTCGCGCACGACGAGGCGATTGGCCCCCGGACGGATCGGACGGACGTCCACGGTGCTGTGTCCGCTAGCGTCCGTCGACAGCAGGGCGAGTTCCCAACTGCCGCGACATAGAACTGCCACGCGCCCTTGCGTCGCGCCGGCGGTAAGCACTGGCTCCACCCACACTGGCTCGGCACAGACGTCGATGACATCGACAAAGAGATCCGTCGAGCGGATCACCGCCACTCGATTGGTGCTTGGGCTGGCGCTATAGACGAAGAGGCCGGACGCACGCGCGACACCAAAGTCGCCCTCTTTCTCTTCTTCTGGGGGCGGAGGGGGCGGCTCGCCATCGCCGTCGCCATCGCCATCACCGTCGCCGTCGCCGTCACCGTCGCCGTCGCCGTCGCCATCACCGTCGCCGTCACCCGCGTCACCGGCGTCAGCACCGTCGCTAGAGCTGTCCCCGCAGGCGAGCAAACCTGGGCTGGACCAGGCCAGAAGGCACGCGAGGACCATGGCTGCGGAGGCGCGGCCACCCTGCGGCGCAACGGGCTGCGGCCCCAAGTGGCGTGTGCTCATCGAAATCAGCTGCGTGATCCGCATTGCGTTAGTCCTTAACATCGTCCACGAGCTCGAATCCGGTGATGGTGCTGACAAGGAGCAGATCGTCGATGAACGTGATGCGCCCCGCAGCGTGACGTTGCCCGACGTAGAACGTGTCGGTCTGCTCGATGACGCCGACATGCGTCACCTCAGAGCCGACAGCAATCGCATCGACGATGAAGCTGTCCAGGTCGATATGGTCGACGCCAACGGCCGATCCCGGCCAATCAAACGAGAGGAGTGCTCGCGAACCATCGGCCGCAAAACGCACGCTCTTTGGCGGTGCGACCGTAGACTGCTTCTTGCGTAGCGGAATCTGCTGTGAGAGGTCGATGAGTGTGTACCGGTAGGGCGCGCTCGGGTTCTCCGCGTCTGCGCCAGGGTGAAGTGCAACGGCGACCTGACCGCCCGGGGCGACGCCGATCGACGAGATACTCGAACCCATAAAGAGCGGGATCTGTTCGAGCCAGCCACCTGATCCTCGGCGCAGCACGGTGAGTCGCTGACGGGCGTCCGGTCCGGGCCAGGCGTCGGGAACCGTCGGCGTGTAGGCCAGCAGCGTGTCCCCGCCATCGGCAAGCGATCCGTAGGCGACGTACTCGCCAAAGATCGCGATCGTCTCCAATTGTGTCGAGGGCGTGGTCGGAATTGGGAGTTCATAAAGCCACGAGCCCGGTTCGAGCGCGGGATCGAGCGGGGGCGCAAGCACCAGAGCGCGCGCGCCATCGACTGTGACGTCAAGGTCGGTCGGGGGCGCGGGCAGGGCGATGTCAAAGCGGTCGCCATTGTTGAGATCGGTGATCGTCAGGATCGGCTCAAACTTGCTCCGCGCGATCGCCTGCGCGAACTGTGGAATGACGGCGACCTCCCAAGTGTCTGGCTGCGCGGCGGTGTCTTGCAGCGTCGGAATCAGCGGGGGCTTTGCCACGCCGCCCAGCGCAGCGAGATCGACGCGGTTGACACCGTCGTCGGAGAGCACGAAGAGCCGCTGGCTGGCCAAATCAAAGGCAAACTCCCTCGGCCGCACGCCGACGATCATGGGATAGGCCTGGCCCGCTTCCCGATCGACGATCACGATGTCCTGCGTACTGCCGCTCGGATCGCTGGCCTGCGCCGACCCGCGGTACGCGACGACGAAACGACCATCGCCGCTTGCTGCGATCGCGTTGGCGCCCGGTCGAACGGGCCAGCGCTCGAGCGTGGAACTGCCGTCGGCGGAGGTGTGCACCAGCGCAAGCTCGGTGCTGTCCAGGCAGAGTAGCGCTGCATCACCTTCATTGCTGTTGGCGCTCGGTAGTCCCGTGACCGCACTAGGGCGGGGGCAAGTGTCGACGACATCGACGGCGAGCGCGGGTCCGTCGATGACAGCGAGGCGGTTGGTCTGCTCGCTTGCCGCGTAGACAAAGCGGCCGGCACCAGCCGGTACGCCAAAGTCGCCATCGCCCTCTGGCAGCGGTGGATCGGGCGGCCCGTCGTCATCGCCATCGCCGTCGCCGTCACCCACGGCGTCACCGGCGTCACCGTACTCATCTTCCCCGAAGTCGGCTGCGCCGTCACAGCCCATGGGGATCAACGCCAGCGGGCTCAAGAGCAGGGAAAGCAAGCGCGCCAGAGGAAGAACTGCTCCTCCATGCGTCGGGGCGGTGGCGGCTCCAGCGTGCCATGACGATACGTGCGCGCCTCGGCGAGTGTCATTCGACCTGTCGTGGATGTGTTTGCCAGACATGGAGGATCTCACATGAATCGGACAAAGACGCCAACATGACCATGAAGGCCGCCAGCTGGTTGTACGCGCCCGATCTCGGGTCCAACGTACGCAATGTCGAGATCGTCGTCGCGGGGCGTTTGCGGCGAGAAGGGGAACGAGAAACGATGGATGTAGCCAAGATCGACTTCAAGGCCGACCGTCATGTGCGACTTGCCGCGGCGTGGCAGGATCTTGCGAGGCAGATAGAACGCAAGCCCGCCAGTTCCGCCGATGAGCCCTGTGAGGACCCGCGAACGCGCGCTCGCCTGGTTTGTTCCTTCCGGCTGGAGAGAGGGCCAGTAGGTGGCAGCGCCGAAACTGGGGCCGCCGATGATCGAGAACACGGCGTCGATGCCCTCGAAGATGCGGACACTCAGACGCGGCGCGATATGGACCTCTCGTAGTGCGAGTTGCGTCCACGCGAGTCCACCATGGATCTTCGTCGAGTCGCTTGCGACGCTGTGATAGCCGACGCGCGCGCCAAGAAATATGCGTTGACCTCCGACGGGAACGTCAAAGCGCACCCCGGTACTGAGCCCCGGCAGGTGTAGATCGTCAGCGACCGCCAGATAGCTGGGCTGATGCGCGACGGTACCGGCCTGACCCACGTCGACGTCGATGCGAAAGCGCAGCGGGACGGCGTTCTGGGCGGGGTACTTCGCGTCGAGTGCGTCGCGCCGAGCGCTTGAGCTCCCGCCAGCACCCCAACCTCGCTGGATGCTTGCCTGTGTGCCGCTCGTTCCCGGGCCAGCAGGGCTTTGACCCGGGCCCGGCGGCGGTGCGTCTGGTTGCAGCTCAGGCTCGCCGCCGTTGTCGCTCTCGAGGGGGTCCTCGGCCGAGGTCACCGGTTCCGCAACACGAACGTTTTCCGCCGAAGATTCCTCCGCCGCTGGACGACCCCCGTTGGGGCTACCCTCGTCCGTTGCCTCCGGAGTCTCGGGGGGATCCCAAGGATCCCGTGCGTCTGTTCCCGGCGGTGCGGGCCAAGCGGTGGTGGTGGCAGCAAGGCAAAGATGGATGAGGCGGTCCATAGGGATAAGTGCTGACTTTCGGTGAAGGGGAGTGTCGGACTGGCGCACGAGCGCCGAGGCGACGAGCACGTTCCGTGAGCTAGTCGGGGAGCGTCCCTTCGAGCAGAAGCCCCCACCGCGAGCGAGCGCTCGCGCGCTTGGGCTCATCGGCGAGCAGGACCGTCACGGCTCCCGTGGGGTCGTCGTGTACGGCGACGACCAGGTCTGCATCCTCAAGCACGTGCATGCTTGAGATCGGTTGATCGAGGAGCACGCCACGCGGGTCTAGATTGGGCAGCTCGATCACGCCGATCCACTTGTCCCCGGGCGCGGCAAGGAGCAGCTGTCCGTCAAGCACGGCAGTTCCGGCGACGTCGAAGTCGGCCTGCGTGCTAAGAGGCGCAACGGAGCGGGTATCGAGGTTGACGGCGTAGATCCGAGAGTCACCGGAGTCTACGAGCAGGTTCGATGCATCCACTGGGTGAATCGAGACCACGCCACCTGCGATCGCGAGCTCGATGGGCTTTTTTCCGATCGATTGGCCCAGAGTATCCAGCTCCAGGGTCACGATCGCGCCCCCGTTGGGCCGCCACGCCACAAGTTGCGGCACTGTCTGATTCTGCTCGTTGATGGCCTCGCGCAGGAAGATTTTCGACACCGAGGTCGGAAGCGCGATGGTGCTTGCTGCCGAAGTGCGCAGGTCGACGAGCTGGATCGTCGAGGTGACGGGCTGCGTCACAAGGACCCAAGGCACATCATCCTGCTGCAACAATGCGATTTCACCCGCGGGTGATGCCAGCGGCAAGAGTCCGACCTGCACGCTCAGATCAAGCGGCCCCGCGCTGCCGGTCGACTTCTTGATGAGCCTGAGCGCGACGAGGTCTAGGCTGTTGCCCGCGTCGTCAACGAGCAGCAGCATGGGATCCGGAACTGCACTATCCGCAGGCCGGAGGACGGCACGTCGTGGTGTGATAGGCAGAGTCGCGCCGAACTTGACGGCGACCTGATTGGCATCGGCGTTGGCCAGATCGAGTAGGACGCACTCATTGGCCATGAGGAACACAGCTAACTTTCGCTCGACGCCATCAATGACGATCGGTGCCTCCTGTCCCACGCCCGCGTGGCCGGGGAACTCCACGGCATTGACCGCTCCGCCAAAGCCATCCAGTGTGAGGTCGCGGATGTCGTTGTCTTCCAGCCGTAGGATCGCAACTTGGTTGTCGTTCTCGATGACCTCGCCAGAGCCGTTGGTGCCAAAGAACAGGACGGCGCGCTCACCGTCTGGCGTGAATTCGATGGACGGAAAGGCAGCTTTGAGCTCGATGCGTACGGGCTCGCCTCGGCCGTCGGCCGGGATGCGGACCAGCGTCGGCTGAATCGACTCGTTGCGTGGATCCGGGGCGTATTCGAGGGCAAATACCTCCCGACCATCGGGGCTCGCGACCATCCATAGCGGCTGTGTCGCGCCGCCGCCGAGCGGCACGGATCGCAGCTCGTCGCCCGATTCTCCCGGCAAATAAATCAGGGCGCGCGCGTGCGTCTCGTCAGCCCAGACGATGCTTTCTGTCGTAGAGACCGGCGCGAGGCGCAGCGTCCATGGTTCGTCGAATGGGTCTTCGACCTCGCAGCCCGTCCCGAGGACGCCGAGCGTGAGGGCGGGGAGGCTCCAAAGGAGCCCTGCGCGTGCGCGCGCCAAAGGACGGGACAAGGACATACCTCCTTGTTCCCGCTCCGCCCCGAATCGATCACTCGAGGCGAGCCGAAGTTCCCCGCGGCGAGGTCCGCGCCGCTACCGGATGGGATCAGCTAGTGAATCCACATCGGCGAGGTGATGCTTCGGTTGAGGTGCGTGATCTCGTCGTGGAGCGCGAGAACCTCGTTGGCCTCGTGGCTGCCTTCGAGCGCGTGACCGACATGCAGTCCACACGCGAGCGCATCGGCGAAGGCAACGCGCTCGCTGAGAATCGTTCCAAGGACCGGCCAGCCCTGCTCATCGAGGCGGCGGGCGAGCCTCTGGCGTCCGCCCCGACGGGTGTCGACACGATTGAGGAGCACGCGAGCGTCCAGCGATGGATTGAATCGGCGTGCGTACTCGACGAGCGCGAGTGTGCGCTCAAGACCATGGACTTCGATGCCGATCGGATTTGTCGGGAGCACGACCAACTCCGCCTGCACGAGCACGTCCAGCGTGACTTCAAGATCGGAGGGGAGGTCGACGACCGCCGTGTGGCGACCGTGTGCCGCGCTCGCGAGCTCGGCGGGGTCGCGTAGCGCGAGGCCCCCAGGTGCCCGTGCGCCCGCGCGACGCAGCCACTCGCTGGCGCATCGCTGGGGCGAGAGGTCGACGAGAAGCGTGTCATGGCCGCGCTGGTGGGACTCCGCCGCCAGGGCCACGGCCACCATTGTGCGACCAACGCCGCCCTTGAGTCCTGCAACCGCGATCAGCACCTGCGCACCCTACCCGGGGCAGGGCAGGCGCCAAGTTTCTCGCAGATTCGCCGCACTTCGACTGCGACCCCCGTCCCAGCAACACGCTCAAGTGCCCGGATGCACGAATGCCGCCCGGCATGGGGCCACGGATGCAGGATGCCCGGACGCCCAACATGACGGGCCGCTCCATGCATCCTGCTACCTTTGCCGAGTGTCCGGTGAGTCAAACGGCGCGGGGGCCTCGCAGCGATCGGTTCGGCTCGACGATTCGCAAGAGGTCGGGCGCGTCACCGCCGAGGGGCGTCCGGATCGCGTGACGGCAGCGCTCGATGGAGATGGTCGTGGCGGGCTGAGTCGCGGCGAACGGGCCCTGCTGGCCCTGGGACTCCTCGACGAGACGGGTCCAAGCGCAGCCGATGGCCGTGAGGTCGATGAGGATCCGCTCCACGCGGCCGACGAAGTGTGGTTCGAGGCGGCAGACTTGGCCGACGCGAGTCGGGTCGAGCTCGGCGTGTCGCATCTGAGCTTCCAAGCGGGGCTCGGGGCGCCGCTCTTCTCGCAGCCTCGTGGTTCGGACGAGGACGACGCCGACCCTCGCCACCCGTCGAGTCGCAACCGCCCCCTGCGTCTTGAGTTCGATCTGGGGTCGAGCGCCATCTTCGAAAGCCGTCAGTACGGCCACCAGATGACGGACCGACATCCGCAGACGCAGCGCTCGGATGAGACGCGTGCGGAGCTCAAGCGCGAGGCCGGCTGGCCGGGGCCGAGTGCTGCACTCAACTCGCCGCTTCCCCCACGGATCGCAGGCGTGCTCGTTGGGGCGCCCGCCGGTTCTGTGATCGAGTGGTCCTGCGAATCAAGGCCACTCGCGCTTGCGCTCGCCAGCCAGCTTGCGATGCGCTGGGCGCATGTGGCCGCAGGCTCAAGTCGCGCGGCACCGCAGGTATTTGCCTGTTGGCCGGGCCCATTGAGTCAGGTCCGCGCCGTGCTGAGGGCACGCGCTTGCGGAGTGGATCTGCGCTGGGCAGGCGAGCTCGATGCTTCCAGTTGTCCAGATCCCGAGCTCGCGAGCACGCTCGCAGGATTACTCGAACAACGCATCCGCTCGGTGGCGCCTCGGGAGGACCTTCGCGGTGACCGCTTCCTTCGCGCGCTTGAGAATGCGCTCGGGACAGAGGACGCACTTGGGACACAGGCGACTTCACCGCGAGTTCGCTTGATCGTGCTGGGTTCGCAGGCCGCTTACCTTGCGCTTGGAGAAGCCCAGGACGAGGGCGCGCGGCGGGCGTGGTGGGAGAGCCTGGCGGGCGTGGCAAGCCGCGCGGGGGCGATCGTGTTCTATATCCATCACGCCGATCAGCGTCACGACGGAGCGCTGATGCGATGGCGTCTGGAACGCGACGCCGAGGTCTCAGCGCCCGGGCGTGGCTCGTGGAGGCGCCTCAGCCTTGAGCACGACAATTTGCTCGGCGACGACTGCAGCGTCGATTTGCGGTGGTGGCCTCGCCTTGCGCTCCTTGAGCCCGTGCCGGAGGAGGACGAGCCCGAACCCCGCGTCGGCGCTCCGCGCACGTAGACCCTTCCACGCGCGGAGTCCCGGGTTGCTGCAGCGTCGAGGTCGCGGAGGCGAGTGCCCGTGGTCTCTCTACTCCCCCTGCTAGGCTGCCAGCAGGATGAAGAGTCCGAGCCCTGCGAGCATCGGTATCAGGATCGTGAAGGGCCCCGGCAATAGCGAGGGCATTGCGATGAGCAGCGCCGTGGAGAGCAACGCCACGAGGGAGAGGCCGATGACGCTCATAACTCAAGCTAGCACACGCGCAGCTTGGCCGAGCGATTCCACCGCCGCGGGCGCCCCAGTTGTCGGGCTTCCCACGACGGAGCGCCGCGGCTCGAGGACCCCACGGGGCTTGTGGGGCCGGCTACTCGGCGCAAGCCTCATGTGCTGTGCGCTTTCGGCCTGCGCTGTGCGCAGCACGGTGGTGGTCGAGGAGCCCTCTGGCGCGGGTGATTGGTACCAAATGATCGGGGACGAGCGTGTTCATATCCGCGCGCAGCCGGGCCTTGGAGAGCAGGCCGATGCCACCTTCGCGGTGTTGAGTGGTCTGGCAGCGGATGGTGTTGCGATCGTTGCCGGCCTTCGTTTTCCGCTCGGATGGACAACGCTGACCCTCGCTCGCCGTGATGGCGAGCTCTATGTGCTTGAGCCCAACTATCGCGAACGCGATCCGGAGGCGCAGCGCCGCCGCGATCTGACGGCGACCCTCGAGGTTTGGCGAGACCAGCGATCGCTGCTCAGTCACGTGCAGGTCGCTGCCGCACCCGTCAACTTCGACGAGGAGGTGCTCGTGATCAAGGGCGCGCTGGAGCAGCCACGCGTCTATATGGGCCGAGTCCCCAGTCCAGGTGGACGACTCTCGGGCTGGCGGATCGCCCCCACGGTCGGTGACATCACGGATTCAGAGATCGACTACATGACGATTCACGCGATCTATCGCGCGCGGCCGGCGTTGTTGCAGGTGATGCTGCTGCCGCCGGGTTATCTTGCGTTCTTTGACGGGAATCGACTCGAGGCGCTGCTCGATCCGCAGGATCGAGAGATCGCACTACCGCCGTCGAAGACCGAGTAGGAACCCGTGCGGGTGCCTTGCGTTGCCGGAGCGACGGATGGCCGGAGTCTTGCTGAGACGGAGCCGCTTGGATCTCAGGGCGTGGCCTGGCCGCGTGCCAGACAGCGTAGCACCATGTAGGGCATCCGGGTCATGCGCGACGAGGCGCGCGATGAAGCCACGATCCAAGCGCCGCGATCCCGGACAACCCGACGACGGCGAGCGCGGCCGCGAGGCCGATCAAGCGCCATCCATGAGACATCTTGCGTGCGTCGGAATCTGCGTGCTCGATCGCGCTGGCCTGAACGCGCGCGTCCTGAGGGTCGAGTTCGCGGGCGAGCTTGAGCAGCATCTCTCGCCCGTGTACGTCGAGATCCGGGGCATCTGCTTCGTAGGTGAGCGCGCGTGCCCGCATCTTGGCTGCGACATCGGGTGCCTGACTTGCACGAAGCATCGCGGACTTCCGCAGTAACTGGGCGACGCGCGCCTGATCGCCATGCGCTGCCGCCTGCTCCGCCGCGCGCACGTAGATCGCAGAGATGGTCTGCGCGTGTTGCTTGCCGCCTTCCGCGGCGAGGAGATCGTCAAGCAGCGCGACGGCGCGATTGCGGTCGATCTCCATGCCGGCGCGGGCGATCACGCTCGACTCTGCATCCGCGCGACGGGCATCGAGAGCCGCGATGAGTAGCTCGTAGTGGCGCAGCGGCTGCGCGGCGCATTCGCGATCGCGGCTGCCGTCCTTTTGGTAGAGCGAGCAGGTCGCCTCGACGCTGTTCGGGGCAATTCCTTCAAGCGCGCTTCGGATCTCACGGCCCGCGACATCGCGCCACGAGAGTTGCGAGCCCTGGGCGGTGCCACCTCCAACCAGGCGCAGTGCCTTCTTCTCAGAGCTCGGGCCCGGTCCTTCGACGTAGTTGCGCAAGGCCGCTCGGGCCGCGTTGCGCACCGCGGGAATCTCGTGGTCGAGCCGCGCAACAAGTTCGGCCGGAGCCTCTGGGGTGCGAGCGACACCATAGCCTTCGATGGTTCGCACCAAGAGCTGCGGGCGATCGCCCAGCATTGCTAGAGTCCGATGCGGCTGGAGCCGATCCATGCGATCGAGTGCGAGCCGGGCGTACTCGGCACGCCGAACCGCGGGGTCGTCCTCACTTTTGCTCGCGGTGGGCGGCGGCTCGCTCTCAAACAAAAGCCAGGGCACGGCTTCATCCCCCGCGACTGCGAGCGCGCGACCGACCTCGTCGCGAAAGGTGCTGTCGTGCGTGTACGCAGCATCCAGCAGTGTCGCAACGGCGTCCTTGGCGAGTTCGGGATGCTCGTGGGCGAGACGCGACGCCGCGGAGAGGAGGGCAGTGGTGACGAGCAGATCGCGATAGATCGGGCGCGCGGCCTTGCTGATCCGCGAGGGGGCAAGTGCAAGCAGATCTTCGAGCCAGTTCTCGGACAACTTGACCTGATAGCCGTGGGCCTTCTTCCAGGTCAGCTCGAAGTAGCCGTAGCGGTTCGGCACGTCACCGCCGATCAGCGTGAGCACGCGGCGATACTCGGTCTTGCTGGCCTTGCGCGGCTCAAGCAACGCGGCGCGTAGGGCAGGCCAGGCGCCCGGTCCCGCGGCCGCGACCGTGTGAGTCACGAGCAAGACGTCATCGGGGTCACAGGTCCGCAGCGCCTGGACCGCACGCTCGAGATCCTCTGGGCTCGCAGGCGCCTCGACCTTGAAGGTCGTGGCACTCGTGGCCGTGACGCGTGGACGCGTGTCGAGCGGGTCTTCCTGGATCGCGTCGAGGATCTCGCGCGCGGTGCCCCAGCGCTCTTCAGCGCTGTCAGCATCGCCGACGCGAATGTGCACCGACACCTCGGGCGCGGCTTGGCCTGTGCACGAGGCCACGAGCAGCAAGCTGGCCATCGGCACCAAACCTGCACAGCGGCGTAGCCGCCTCGACGCCGGTCGCATGTGGGGGGCGTACCCCCGCGCGGCGCGGCCGTGAAGTTTTCGACCAATCGGGGGGCACGAGCACACGCGACGCAGTGCGACGCCGAGGCGCGGCCCGTCGGGCGGGGGCTATTGGCGCGGGAGGGTGGCGGCTCAGTGCATTCGCTCGCGCATCGGGACTTCGCCGGCATCCGCAACGAATCGGACAAACTGCAATCCTATCGCGACCATAGCCCGCATTTCTTCACGTTCGCGATAGTGCAGATAATAGTGCCGGGAGACCTTCGCGATCGCGCAGAGTGAAGCCGAGCGATCCGCCTCCTTGAAGCGCACGATCACCTTGGTCTTGAGCGGGAAGGGCTCTCCCATCTCGACGAGCAGTCCGGTCGCCGACACGTTGCGTCCGACAACCCAGCGCTCACCGAAGTCCTCGCTCGAAAGGAGTACCTGGAAGATCTTGTCGAAGCGCTCGGCGGATCGCCGCTCGGAGGGAATCATTGACACCATTGTCGCTGATGTCGGTCCATGAATACAAATATCCTACATGTGGGATAGTTCGAGCCGCGCACCTACGCCCGGCCTGCGATCACCGCACTGCGCAGGACCTTCGGTCTGTCGACGGGGGCTGTCGACGCAGGCACGCGCTGTCACCGCGTTGCGCAGGACCTTCGGTCTGTCCACTAGGTGATGGAGGCGGCGAGGGCGCGGAGGATGAGCTCGGTGCTGGCGAGGAGCGCGACCGGGAGCGCAAGCAGTGCGGCGAGGAGGCGCGGCAGCCACGGCCCAGGGCGTGTGACGAAGAACAGTGCGAGGAGCGCGAAACTGAGGGCCGGCCAGCTCGGAACCAGTGTGCGGCGACTGACCAGCCAGTCGGGAGGCACCAGGCTCATGGCCATCACCGTCGTCGCCAAGATCGCGATTGCGAGGGCGAGGCGCGCTTGAAGCGGGCTCACATCGTCAGAGCGACCTCGCGCGGCACGACCGTGTTCGTCGGGCCAGTGGACGCGGCGCTTGCTCTCGAGTTGGTCACCATCGAGTCCGCGAGACCCGTCGCGCGAGTCGTGCTGGCCCCTGCTCACAGCAACATGCTACACGAGCCGGCCGCAGGCGCGGGAGCCTACGGCGAGCGACAGCAGGCAGACGATGGCAAATCGCGGCACGACATCGAGATCGGCTCGGCATGGGTCGACACGAGCGGCGACGCCCACGGGTAAGAGCACCGAGCGAGGCTCGGCGCGTGGTCGCCCGGCGTCGAGCGAAGCTTCGCGGGGCCAAGGCCCCGCATCGGGGCGCGCCACGCCAAATACGGCGCGGGCGCGCGGTAAGGCCCCTGCACCTGCGCCCGCGCGTGGAAAGCCGCCGCAGCCTCGTGCCGTGGGTGCAGCCAACGCTGACGACAAGTCCGCAAGATCAGCATCCGAGAAGGCGCGCCCGCGGCCCCAGAATCCGACGACCACGACGACCAAGCGAGCCGCGTCGCCGCGCTCACGCGTCGAGCCTCTGCCCATCAAGGACGACGCGAAGTCGAGCGCACCACGACACAAGCGCTCCTCATTGGCTCCGCTCCAAGAGATCCGCCCGCGCATCGGCGAGGCGATCGAACCGCGCGCGCGCAAAGGCGGCGGTGCTTCGCGAGACTTCGCGGACCTTGGAGAAAGTGCCGCGCAGGAAATGAATCCCGCCCACGGTGGATTGGGCGTCCGTGTTCCTGGCTTTCGCAGCGGCTTTGTCTCGATCCTCGGCAGGCCCAATGTGGGCAAGTCCACGCTGCTCAACGCGCTGCTTGGCCAGGAGGTCGCGCTGGCAACGGCGCGACCCCAGACCACGCGCGAACGGATGCTGGGGGTTTGGACCACGCGCCAGTTCCAGGCCGTGCTGGTCGATACACCTGGCATTCACAGCGCGAAGTCAGCGCTCAACCGATACATGGTCGACCAGGCCACGCATGCGCTCGATGAGATGGACGCGGTGCTCGTACTCGCCGAGGCGCCGGCGTTGCGCGATGACCTTGCGTTGGAGGAGTGGGAGCCGGGCGCGGGTGCGAAGGGCGTGATTGAGCGACTGACGGGCGCTCGCTGCCCGGTCGCGTTGGTGCTCACCAAGTGCGATCGCTTGGTCCACGAGGACCACCTGCTGCCGATTATCGAGCGCTGGATGAAGGTATTCCCCTTCGACGCCGTGCTCCCGACCTCCGCCAGCAGCGGTCGCGGGCTGGAGGCAGTCGCCGATTATCTCGTCGAGAAGCTGCCCGAAGGACCGACGCTCTACGACCCCGATCAACTGTCGGTTCGTGAGATGCGCTGGCACGCGGCGGAGCTCGTCCGCGGCGAGCTCTTTGCCCGACTCGGCGACGAACTGCCTTACAGCTGCGCCGTCGTGATCGAGCAGTATCGATGCGAGCCACAGGCGGACCGTATCGTCGCGACGATCCACGTCGAACGCGATAGTCAGAAAGGCATCGTGATTGGACAGCGCGCGAGCATGATCAAGGCCATCTCGATCGGAGCGCGCGCTCGCATCGCAGAACTCGCGCAGCGTCCCGTCGAGCTGTTCCTTGAGGTCCGCGTCAGCAAGGATTGGACCAAGGACCCCGTCAAGATGGCGCAACTTGGATATCGGGAGCTAGCCGACTCCGCCGAGGCAGCGTCACGCAAGCGATAGCGCCGCGGCGTCGCCCCATGAAGGTTGAAACCGCGCCGACCGTGTCACGGGCATTCCCAAGTTGATTTGCCGCAGGGCGGGCGAGAAAGCAGAGAACATCGTGCAGTCTGGAAAACCACCCTCGCCCGAGCGAGATGAGCAAGAAACTGAGCGCGGCGATGTGGCCAGCGCCGCGGGGGCGGGCTCGTCCGGCGCGATCAAGCCCCCTGCCAACGCGGATGCGGACGACGCTGGCTCGGACGACGCTGTTCACGACGACGATGATCACGACGACGATGATCGCGATGACGACGACGACGACCGCTACGGCGACGACGAGGATTTCGAAGGCGACGGTGACGATGACGATGACCAGATTCCCGCCGCGCAGGAGGAGTTTCTGCCCGTCGTCGCGATCGTCGGCAGACCCAATGTCGGCAAATCGACGCTGTTTAACCGCCTCGTGGGACGACGCACCGCGATCGTGGAGGATCGACCCGGCGTCACGCGCGACCGGCTCTATGGCGAGGCCGAGTGGGAGTCGCGCCGCTACATTGTGATCGACACGGGAGGACTCGATCCCGATCTCGAGACCAGCTTGATGCATCACATCCGGCTGCAGTGCGAGGTCGCAATCGACGAGGCCGATGTCGTGCTCTTTGTCGTGGACGCAGAGGCCGGGCCCAATGCTGCTGACCAAGAGATTGCCGAGACGCTGCGCCGCGCAGGAAAACCGGTCGTCGTCGTCGCCAACAAGTCTGACAACCCAACGCGCGAGCTCCAGGCCGCAGCGGCGCACGAGCTGGGCGTTGGCGAGGTGTTCGCGGTGTCAGCTGCCCATGGACGCGGCGTTGCCGACTTTCTCGACGAGCTGATCAAGATCTTGCCGCCCGGACGTCATCCGGCGCAGTTGGTGCCTCCCGGCATCCGTATCGCTTTTATTGGTCGGCCCAATGCGGGCAAGTCGACGCTGATCAACGCTCTGATGAAGGACCAGCGCGTCATCGTCGACAGCACGCCGGGAACGACGCGCGATCCGATCTATCTGCCGCTAGTGTGGAAGGGCCATGATCTCGTGGTGATCGACACTGCGGGACTGCGGCGGCGCAAGCAAATCGATCGCGCGATGGAGAAGATTGCTGCGATCAAATCGATCCGCACGATGGAGCAGACCCAAGTCGTGGTGCTCGTGATCGACGCGAGCCAGGGCGTCACCGATCAGGATCAGCGAATCGCCCGGATGGCGATTGAGCGCGGCAAGGGTGTGGTCGTGGTTCTCAACAAGTGGGATCTGGTCGTGGGGGACGCCAAAGCCTCGCACGAGCTGATCGCCCAGGCCGAGTACATGCTCGGCTATCTTGAGCAGCCTTGGATGGTAAAGACCTCCGTGGTCGGTGACGGTCGCGATCTGGGTACGGGACGTGCCTTTAATCTCGACTCGATGCTTGAAGCGTGCACGCGCACTGCGGCAGCGCTCGCGCGGCGTATCTCCACGGCCGAGCTCAACGACGAGCTGCGACGTGCGGTCGCAGACCACAATCCGCCGGCCCACAATCAGCGCACCGTCAAGCTCTTCTACGCCACCCAGGCCGAGACCTCGCCGCCGCTGCTCGTGGTCTCCGCCAACATGGGACGCTGTCTCGATGTCGCGTGGGAGCGCTACTTCCTGCGCCGCGTTCGTAAGCGCTGGGGCCTGCGCGGCATCCCCGTACGCATCGTTGTGCGCGAGCGTGGCAAGGGCAACAAGACGCGTCCGCGCGAGGACGAATAGGCGCCGACGCGCGGCGAGGTCCCGCGCCTCCACGCCCCGCCAACACGGGACGCCGGGAGGCTAGAAGCGAACCGTTCCTCGCAGCGCGACGAAGAAGTAGAACGGGAAGTTCTCGATGTCGTTAAAGAGCACCCAGTAGCGGGCGCTCGCGCCGGCAGCGAAATGAGCACCGAGGAGCACGTCGATACCGACGCCGGCGGCTAGCGTGGGCGTCGGGCCCGGCCGACACACAAAGTCGGTGGCATCGCAGCGCAGGCCGATCTCACACTCACCGCCGCCGCCCTCGCCGACACGACACGTCTGCCCGCGCGTGCCATTGAGAATCCCCTCGGGACCGCTAAACCAAGTCACCCCGGGTCCGACCTCAAGTGTCGGCGTAATGCGACCTATATCGATCAGGTACACCAAGGGGACCGTGACGGCGCCGCCCACGTAGTTGCCGCCATTGGCGATCTTGCTGCTTCCATCGCTGTTGAAGCGGGCCTCCACCGGGTGTGCGGTCAGCGAACCGCTGACCCGGAGCATCAACGGACGCGCGATGCGAAGATCAAGCTCGGTCTGGAACCCCGCGCCGAGGAGTCGGTCGCCACTGCGTCCATAGGTCGGGCCACGAACGACGGCAAAGGTTGGTAGGATGGAGAACGCGATCCTTCGCGTCGGCTCGAAGCGTCGCGTCAAGCGACTCGCTCGGCCTGCGCTGAAGTTTGGGAGTTGCCCCCCGGGCGGCGCAGCAAATGGCGCATCCGATGGGTCGCGCGGTAGCTCGCGCTCAAGCTCGCGGACGCGGGGATCTGGATCGGCGCCGCGCGACCCGGGCGGGGGCGTGCGCCGATATCCACGACGTCGCTCCTCCTTCGTCAGTGCGGGTGGCAAGGAGGACAGCGGAATCGCGGCCGCCGAAGGGCTTGCCGTGTCCGAGTCCCGCGTCGCGTGATTTCTCGCGTGATTTCTCGCGTCATTTGTCGCGTCATTCGCATGGGGGGACATCGTGGAGTGAGAACCACTCGGCGCGTCACCCACCGAGGCCTCATCGGGCGCGGACTCTTGCGTGAGCTGATCCCACCACGGGTCGCCGCTCGCAGTCCCCGACGCTTGCGGGCTCGCGCCGGGACGCGCTGGACCCTCGACACGCGCCCGTTCGGCGGCCAACGGGCCCGATGGGACGGCTCGACGCAGCGGACTGGCGATCTCGTGCGCGTGAACCGACGCCTGGGCGGCGGTCGCCAAGCCCGAGACAACCACGAGGAGGCTGAGCGGCGCGAGCACCACCAAGCGCCTACGCCGTCGACGCGAGGTGTCCCGTGGCACCGTGCACAACGCCGCGAGCGAGGAGTCATCGCGTTCGCCACCAGCGCCTGCGCGCTCCCGAGGCTGCGTGAGGGCGGCCTTGCGGTCCCCGGGGATCGGACGGGCGGCGACTCCCGCCTCGATCGGAGCCGGAGCTGCGCGCATCCGTGGCACGCCGGGAGAGTAGCGCGAAGGCCTCGCGCCGTAGCGGCACGGGTTCCGCGTTTTTGTGGCTCCCCGCGGTCTTGTGGGCTGTGTCGCGGGCAGCGTCAGCGCTCGACGAGAGGGCCTGCGTGCTGGTAGACACCGCACGTGGCCGACCAAGCCGATGATGAAGCAACTCGCCGCGCGGGTGCGACGAGTGCAGGGGGCGCGCCCGAGGGCGAGGCACAGGCCGTCGTCCGCACGGAGTTGCCGCGCTGGAGTCGAAGCCGGAAGAAGAAGGGCAAGGACGAGCCTCAGGCCGAGGTCGTTGAGGACGACGCGTTCCAGCGGACCGTGAAACAGAGTGCCGACGCCGCCGTGAATCGAGCCCCGATGGTAATTGGCGGCATCGCGGTGGCGGTGCTCGCGATCGCGGCGGTCGTGTGGTGGGTCGGCGCATCCAAGGAAGTCGCGGCCAAGCGCACGCGAACGATCCAGATTGCCGCGGCCGGCGAGACTCGAGCCCGCATCGGTGTCGACCAGTTGCTCGGGCGTGGCGAGCTCCCCCCCGTAGTTGCGGCCTACCGCACCGAGGCCGAGCGCGACAAGGCGGTCGACGACGCAATCGCGGCGCTGGAGGGCTCATCCGACCGAACCGACCAGCAATACGCTCGCCTGCTCAAGGGCGCAAAGGCGATGCGCAACGCAGATTCCGAGGCTGCGTTGGCCGAGTACGAGGCCTATTTGAAGGTCGCGTCGTCCAGCGACCCGCTCCGATTCCTCGCCGTCGAAGGAAAGACGCTGGCTCAAGAGGCCAGCGGCGACCTCGAAGGGGCACTGGCCACGGCGGAGCAGCTCGCCGGGAATACCGGCGATTACTATCGCGACATGGCTCTCTGGCATCGCGGCCGGATCCTTGAGTCGATGGAGCGCGCGGACGAGGCCCTCGAGGTCTACCGCCTGTATGTTGAGGAGTACCCCCTCAACAAGTTCTCGCTTGCCCAGGAGCAGATTCGATTGCGCCTGCGCGACCTCGATCCCGAGTTGGGCGAGCGCAGCGCCGCGGGAACCGAGACCCTCAATCAGGCCATTGAGGTGCCGGATGCTCCGCCGTAGCCTCGTAGGCGGCTGCTTGCTTGCCGCCGCGCTGAGCAGCGGCTGCAAGGCTCGTGATCCAAGCGCGGCGACGCTGCTCTACCCTGATCCAGGGGAAGCTGCCCGCGAGTTTGGCCGGGTGATTTATGCATCAGAGCTCGATCCGCGCAGGTTTAAGTCGCTGCGGCCGATCGATCGGGCCGGGATCGTCGTCGATCACGAACGCAACCTGCTCTACACGGGCGGGGCGGACAGCACCTTGCTCGCGTTTGATCTCGATAACGGCGAGCTGCTGTGGGAGCACTTGATCCCGGGCAAGCTCAGCAGCAGCCCGAGGATCTATGGCTCGCGATTGCTGACCAGCACCGAGGATGGCGTCGTGCTGTCCTTTGACCTCGATACCCACGAGATCCTCTGGACCTACGAGACGGGCGGAACCGTGCGGCAGCCCGCGATCGTGATCGAGGACACCGTCTTTGTCGCGACTTCGCGCCAGCAGATCCTCGCGCTCTCATTGGATACGGGAGAGTGGCGCTGGCAATACGGACACGACCTCATCAAGGACTTCACCATTGTCGGTCAGGCCGGTCTCACCTGGCTCGATCGTCAAGATGAGGGCGTGCTTGAGGGCGGAACGCTCTACACCGGATTCGATGATGGCGAGGTCGTTGCACTCTCTGCGCTTTCCGGCGAGGCGCAGTGGATCTCGCGGCTGCCTCGCCCGGCGCGCGGTGGATTTGCGGACGCCGATGGCACGCCGGCCGTTGATCCCGTTGCCAAGCGCCTGTACGTCACGTCGCAAGACACCGGCCTACACGCGCTGGAACTTGAGAGCGGTGAGATCGTCTGGAGCCTTCCAATGCGTGCCGGCGGATCGCCGGTGCTCGCGCCTGACGGCAGCATCGTCGTTGCGTCGTCCTTGGAGGGCGTGCGCGCCGTTGAGCCCAGCGGACGCGTATTGTGGAGAACCCAGCTCGATCCCGGCACGATCGGTGCCGTCGTTGTCATTGGATCAACGGTACTGCTGCCGCACAGCGAATCTGGTCTGGTCGTGATCGACCTGTCCAACGGCGAGGTGCTGGCACGGCTCGACGTCGGCCACGGACTGGATGCGCCCTTGCTGCACGATCCCGTCGACGACCGCGTCTACTTCGTCTCGGGTATCGGCACGCTCTACGCTGTCGAACTCGCCGAAGACCTCCACGATGCACCGTCCTATGCCCGCAGCGCCGGCACTTCGACGAGCGAGCAAAGCCCCGAGGCGACGCCCTCCAAGACACCCGCAGGCGGTGACCCTTCGCGGTCCGGCCCAAAGGGCCTCGGTAGGACCGAGAGCAAACCGGCCACGGGGACGCTCGAAGATCCGTGGGATCCAGATGACGCTCCCTAGCAGGCTGATCTCGCCGCGGTGAGTGGCCACGGTGTCGAGCGTTACGGCGATCGTGCATCCTTAGGCGGTGCACGAGCTTGAGCGTCACTCGTCGCCTTCCCAATCGCTGCTGGCTCGTCCCGAGCCGATGCAGCGGGCCGGAGGACCAGATCGGCCACCGCCGCGCAGGCGCAAGATCGCCGCGGCAATCTTGATGGTCGGCGCGTTGTTTTCCCAGAGCTGCTTTTGCCCTGAGCTTGCCGCCCGGAATGCCCGTCGCACAGTCGTGGAAGCACAAACCGCGGACTACGTACACAAGGCGACCCGAGCTCAGGTCCTCGATGCCGTCGACCAGGCTCTCAAGGACACGGAGTGGACCCTCGATCGCCCCTTTGAGGGGGACGCGCGCACCACCGCGTGGCGCGGATCCGAGAGTTCGCGCGACCGCATGCGCATCGAGGTGATGGGGCAGGATGGGGCGGTGCGCGTGCGCGCCGAGCTCGAACGGCAGAATCGTGAGCAGCAGCGCTGGAAAGAGCCGGTGCGGACGCGCGACCTCGCGGTCGAACGCGCGGTGCTCAAGGAACTCGCAGCGTCACAGGCGGACACGCTGACCGACGCGCAGGTTCAAGACTTTCAGCATGACGTCTCGCTCGATGTTCTTGAGGATGCGGTCGAGGACGGGATCCGTGCGACGATTGGGGACACGCACTTCGTCACACTCAATGAAGAGGGGCACGCCGACGAGACGAGCTGGAGCGCGCTCGGAGACACCAAATCCGAGGTTCGATTCATCGTGCAAACGACCAAGGCGGGGCCAAAGCGCAAGCTCCAAGTCGATCGAGAGGTTCGAGATCCAGACGGAGAGCCGGGATGGACGAGCCCCGAGCGTACCCGCGAGGGCTACTTTGAGCTCGACATCATTCGACGCTTAGATCCGGCCGCGGCCACGCAGATTGACGCGAAGGCCGACGAGGCTGCGGACGCAGCGTACGATCGTGCCAACCAGCGCAAGCACATCCTCCAGCAGCTCGTTTGCTCGATGCAGTAGTGCGGAAAGACGATTGCAGGCGTTCTTCGACGGCCAGCTAGGGGGAGGGCACCGGCGTCGCGAAGTTTGGTGTGAGCGGGAGGGTGACCGCACTCGCGCCGTCGCGTCCAAGTGGACGGAGCTCGAAGCGGTCACCCAACAACGCGATGGCGAGCTCTGGGTACCGGTCTCTTTCCGCGGACAAACGGACCAGTCGTCGCGCGGGACGTCCGCTACCGAGATCGAGCAGAACCAGGAAAACGGCAGCGTCGCCAAAGTGGGCGACGGGGACGTATTGCAGTCGCGGACCGCCCTCACGGAGCGGGCGCCAGTCGTCGTCCCGCGCAACATCGCTGCCCAGTACGTAGCCCGCATGCAGGCGGTTCTTGTCGCGGGCGATCACTTGCTGCCAGCGCAGGCATTGTCGGGTTGGTTCGTCGGTGCAGCGATCCACCACGTCGACCACAAGCAGTTCAGTGTCCGCGCTCAGCGTGGCGAAGCGCTCCGCGGCTGCGGGGACCCTCGAGGCAGGCGCGGCAAAGAGCGGGGTTCGCAGTGCGATGGTGTGGCCGTGCGACCATGCGAGGTCCGCTGGCAAGCTCTCCCGCCAGTCGCGGGGCCACTCGCGCGCGACGCTGTTGCCGTCTGCGCTCAAGGGAGTGACAAGCAAGCTCACGAGCGCGAGGTGATCAACCTCGTAAAGTTCGCCGCCCGGTCGAGGCGCGTCGCGTTCGATGATCGCGCCAAGATCTCGGGTCGGCGACGTCGCCGACCCGAAGGCGTGCGTCGCGACCCAGGCAAGGGCCTCGCGCATGTTTTGCACGCGCCCCACCAACTCGCCGCCAACTTGTGCACGCGGGATGCCGCCCAGCTCCGCAACCTCAAGGCCCGCGGCAACGCGAGCAAGCGCGGCACTCCGATGCTGGTCATCGCCGAGCAGTTCGACGCTGAGCAGCGCCGGTACGGGCTTTGCGGCTTTCGGGGGAGGTGCTGCGATCGCGACAGTGCCGTTGCGCCCGCCAGAGCTCAGCGCAACTCCGATCGCGACGCCGATTCCCAAGACGTGGTTCGGGCCGAGGACGGTAACGGCAAGAGACCGACGAGGTGTCGACGCACGCTGAGCCTTTGCTCTGTCCCGGGACGCGAGTCGCAACGCCATCCGGCTGACACCCGACCGGATGCGAGCGCCCCATGTCGATGGGGCGGCGCACGATCTCATCGATGCCTTTTGCATCGGAAAGAGGCGCCTCGTTACCGCGTGGCAGCCGGCATCGGGCCGGAGTCGTGGCGCTTGACGAGCTCAAGAAGGCGAAGCGCCGTCTCGCGATCGCCGGGACGGAAGTGCACGCCAAAGCCACGTGCAGCGCATTGCGTCTGCTGTTGCGTCTGGAATCCGGTCGAACGGTCGGCCGAGTTCGGGGCTCGCAGCGAACCACTGCCAAAATCCATCGTGCCCCACCGCGGCAGACTCTGCGCGTCATCGCTTGCCGCTGGCGCTGGCGAAGCGGGCTCGGGGATGGGCTCGCAGACCCATGAGACCACACCGACAACGCGCAGCGGGTCGGGTCCTGCGTCGAGCACGACTTCGACTTTGGATCCGACCTTCGGAAGCGTTGTCC
>CAZVEM010000056.1:0-21852 GCA_964626165.1 uncultured Nannocystaceae bacterium | reverse complement strand
ATGGCGCGGCACAAAACAGCAATGACGTTTGGCGCCAGGACCCCCAGGCGAGCGTGCTGGTCCTGGTTGGTTCGGTCCTGCTGGGGGCTCTCGTCGGCGTTGGGATCGTGGCCGCCTTTCGTTGGCTTGAGCTTCGACAATCGTGGATCCCATCACTGCACGCGGAGTTTCGTGCGGTGTTTGGCCAGCTTCAGGCGCACGAACTGGTGCTGTTCGCGGGTGCCAGTGCGCTCGGGGAAGAGATTCTGTTCCGGGGCGCGATGCTCGACGCGTGGGGGCTGGTGCTCAGCTCGCTGGTGTTTGGCCTCCTGCATCTTCCGCCCCGTCGCGAGCTGTGGCCGTGGACCCTCAGCTCGTTGCTGATCGGGCTCCTCTTTGGCTGCCTGACCTTGCTGACCGGCAACCTGGGCGCTGCCGTCTGCGCGCACTTCGTCGTCAACCTCGTCAACATGCACTACATCACCAGCCGTGGCCCAGCGGTGGTGCTGCAGGGGTCGCGCATTGAGGTGGCAGATGAACGCGATCGCGGCACAATGCGGCCGTGAAGCTGTACGGCACCATCACCTCTCCCTACGTTCGTCGTGTGAAGGTCGTCGCGAGCATGCTCGGCGTCGAGCACGAGATCGTCGACACTGCGACCGAGGCGGGCCAGCAAGCGCTGCTCAAGGTCTCCCCGATCTGGAAAGTGCCCGTCGCGACCGTCGGATCGACGCAGCAGATTGTCTTTGATTCGCGCGGGATCATTGCGTACCTACTCGAGACGCATGGCCATGGTCGGCTGCACCAAGAGCCCGCTGATGCGCTCTCTCGAATCCCTCGCGAGAACATCCTCCACGCGATCGATGCCGCGCTCGACAGTGCGATCAGCGTCTTTTATCTGCGCCGGGAAGGACTGGACGTGGACCCGTGGGCGTACACGCAGCGGCAACGCGCACGCGTGGACGCGATCTTTGCGTGGCTCGGCGACGAGCTGAGCGCCGGCCGATTTGGTGGCGTGGATGGGCTCGCGGAACTCTCGCTGTGCTGCACGCTCGACTGGATGATGTTTCGCAATACCTATCCCGTTGCGTCACTGGGCGGCCGCTTCGACCACGTGCGTGCCCGCTTTGAACGCTGGCCAGAGTTTGCTGCCAGCGCACCGCGCTAGCGCGAGGCTTGCTGGCAAGGACTCGCCCACGCGCCACGGGCTCGCCACGCGCCACGGGCTCGCCAAACATCGTCGGCCCCAAACACGAAATCCGGCGCCTCAACGAGGGCCGGATTCCGAAGTGCGAAGGGAGGGACTTGAACCCTCACGCCGTGAAGCGCCAGATCCTTAGTCTGGTGCGTCTACCAATTCCGCCACCTTCGCGGGGGAGCGGTGCTTATCACAACCGCGATGGGGACTGCAAGCTCTCCCCGACGGTGTGGAGCTTGATGAGATTCGCGGAGGCGCGGGCCTTGAGCGGATAGCCCATCGCCATGATTACGCGGCCATCGCGCGCCACCAGGCCTCGCTCGATCAGCGCGCGGTCCAAGTCGATGAAGATGTTCTCGCCGCCGGGCGTGGACGGGGAGAAGAGCTGCGGCTCGACGCCCCAGTAGATCGCGAGGGCGTGGTAGGTGCTCGCGTCCGGGGTGAAGGCCAGGATCGGAACCTGCGGTCGGTAGTCGGAGATCAGCCGAGCGCTGCCACCGCTGCCCGTGTAGACCACGATCGCCTGGGTGTCATGAAGCGAGGCCGAACACGCCACCGCGGCGCGCGCGATGGCATTAGGTGCGTGGCCAAGGTCCATGTCGGGGATGGGTTCGGAGTCCAGATAAGGCTCGCTCCGCTCCGTTCGCGAAATGATCCGATGCATCGTCTCGACAGAGGAGAAGGGAAAGGCCCCGACGGCCGTCTCTCCCGAAAGCATGAGCGCGTCGCTGCCGTCGAGGACGGCGTTGGCAACGTCCGAGGCCTCCGCGCGGGTCGGTCGAGGGTTGCGGATCATCGAGTCGAGCATCTGCGTCGCGGTGATGACCAACTTCCCCTTCGCGTTGCACAGATGAATGGCCCGCTTCTGCACGATCGGCACTTCTTCCGGACCCATCTCCACGCCCAGGTCGCCGCGCGCGATCATTAGGCCATCCGCAACCTCGACGATGCTCTCCAGGTTGCGAACGGCCTGCGGCTTTTCGATCTTCGCGACCAGCGGCACGACCTTGCCTGCCTTACGCATGATCTCCTTCGCGTTCTCCAGATCACTCGCGCTGCGCACAAAGGAAAGCGCGACCATGTCGGCACCGATCTCCAGCGCGAAGCGAAGGTCAGCGATGTCCTTGTCGGTGAGTGAGGGCAGGCTGAGGTTGGTTCCGGGCAGGTTTACGCCCTTTCTTGAGGTCAGCACGCCGCCGTTGAGCATCTCCAGGTGGAGCTCGCTTCCGGAGATCTCGCGAATCACCGCCTCGAGCGCCCCGTCGTCCATGAGAACGCGATCGCCGACCTCGGCCTCGCGCGCCAGCGTCGGCAGATCAATCGAGGTCCGAAAGGGCTTGCCGGAGATGTCCGACTCCGCGCTCGGGTCGACGCTGAGGATCAGCATCGACCCCTTGCTCAGGACCATGCCGGGATCGGGGATCTTGCCGACGCGGATCTTTGGGCCCTGGAGATCCGCCAAGATCGTGACTGCCTTGCCGCGCAAGCTCGATTGCTCGCGGACCATCTCAAGCGTTGCGCGGTGCTCCTCGTGCGAGCCGTGCGAGAAGTTGAGTCGGATCGCGTTGGCGCCGGCATCGAGAAGGCCGGCGATTCCCTCAGGACTTCGGGTCGCGGGGCCAAGGGTGCAGAGAATCTTCGCGCGCCGCTGAGTCATGCCGCGAGGATCGCACGAACTGGGGGAGAGTCGAAGCCAAGCACGCACGCCATCGAATGGAGATGGCTGCGGCCAAGGGAACTCACTGCAACGCTCGGCCGACGAATGCCCGTGCCGGCCAGGGTGTCGCCACAACGTCGCGTGCTTGTCACAGGCCCGAGTTGGCGGCAGCTGCCGCCAGATCGAGATCAACGAACACCGGGCAGTGATCGCTGATGCCCTCGAGGTCCGGTTCTGGGTAGGCCGCCGTGGAGCGCAACGGTTCGCAGCGGTGTGCAGCGCAGTGTGCTCCGACCCTGGCAACCGGCTCGCTGCCGAGCCAGGGCTCGAGGCCTGCGACGAAGATCCAGTCGAGCGTGGACGGCTCTTTCCACGCATCTCTGCGTTCGCCATCCCAGTACGCGGTGCAGGCCTCTTGATGGCGCGCCGCGATCAAGATCTCGTCAAGTTCGTCGAGCAGGACGCTCGCCTCTTGCTCCGCCGGCTCTCCCTTGGCGCCCGTGACGTTGAAGTCGCCCACAATGAGCAGCTGGCGATCCACTTCAAGAAGCGCCTGTGCCACTTCGAGCAAGACGGTCGACTGCTGCCGTCGGAGGTCGTAGCCATCGGGCATCGCCTTGAGGTGTACGCCCATGACCTGAAAGTCCAGCTCGCTGCCGATGGCGCGCAGGTGCACGCTCAGCCCGGGACGTACGCGGCCCCCCATCGTGAGACCGCGGTGTTCCTGTGCGCCCTCAAGCGCTCGAACGCGGTGCGAATCCCAAGCGATCGCGAGGTGCTGCCGGCCCGCTCCCCCTTGCTCACTGGTGACGAGCTCGAAGGAGGGCAGCGCGTCACGGAGGAAGAGCTCGAGCGCGGCCGGAGACGCGACTTCTTGAAAGACCCACACTTGCGCGTCGATCTCTTGGAGTCTGCCTTTGAGCAGCTCAAGGTTCTCGTCCGCCTCCGGGAAGTTCCGCAGGTTCCAGGTGGCCACGCGTAGCGCAGCCTCGGGACGAGCGCCTGAGCTACTCGTGCCTCCCAGTCCGAGTTGATGCCGGACACCCTGGCCAAAGATCCACCAGAGGGCGACGAGCACGATGCCCAGCACGGGGACGAGCAGTCGACCCGCGGCAATCTGGCGCATCAGCGAGCGGGAGATAGCTCCGCCGCGATCGCGTCGATCGCCTCGCTTCTTCGAAGCTCGACGCGCCATGTTCGGGATCCTAGCGACTCTTCAATGCAAATGGCCACGCACCGGTAACGGGCGTGGCCATCCTGTTGGCAGGAAAGTCCGAGCTTGCGACAACGCGCATCGGGCCAGTCACCCTGCGCGTTCCAGCGGCGGGACTACTCGCCCAGACGCTCGCGCGGCGGCGGCGTGTTGAGCACCATCTGCTTCGCCTTGCGAAGGCGACGCTTGCGGCGACGATCCGCCTCACGAAGCTTGCGCTTCTCGGCAATCGAGGGCTTCTCGTGGTGACGACGACGCTTGATCTCGCGAAGGATGCCTTCGCTCGCCATCAGGCGGCGCAGCTTACGGATCGCACGCTCGACACCGCGGTCGTCAACCTTGACCTCCAACGGACGTCCGAGCATGGGGACGTGATCATTGGTGATCTGCAGTGCTGGGGACTCGTCGCTCGCCTGGGACATGGGGAGGGCAGGGTATAGGGGAGGGCCTGGACGGGATCAACCCCAAATGTGCCGGCCGTCGGGACTTGGCCCGGGCCTCCCACGATCGCAACGAATTTGCCGCGGGCGGGCCTGTGTAGCCCCGAGCAGGGTTCTCCCCCGCCTGGGTCGGTGCGATCGGCCAACCTCGACGTTCCGCGCGGTTGGCGGATTTCCGCGTGCCGCTTGGCGACATGCCGCTACGCTCCCGCAGATGTTGGAGCCCGAGCAGCGCCCAGCGCCGAGTGTCTTGGCCGCGCTTCCGGTATTTCCCCTGCCCCAGGTCGTCTTCTTCCCGGGCATGGTGCTGCCGCTCAACGTGTTTGAGCCCCGCTACCTGGCGCTCGTCGATCACGTGCTGCGCGGTGGCGACCACATCGGCGTGCCGCTGCTCCGACCAGGTGCGCTGGACGCCCGCGGCCGTCCGGTGTTCGAGCCGATCTTTGGGATCGGCCGACTGAGCTTCCATCGCATGTTGCCGGACGGCCGCCGATTCATCCGTCTCGATGGCATCGGGCGCGTGAAAGTGATCCGTGAGCTTGAGGATGAGCGCCTGTTTCGCAGTGTGGAGGTCCAGGCGCTCGCCGAGCCCGACTTTGCCTGCGCGACAACGCTGTCGTGCTTCCGCGAGGAACTCGAGCGATTGGGGGAACACATCGAGGGACTGGACGCCGATCCCGTGGAAGCCGTGCTCGCGCTGAGCGATGCCAGGGTGCTCTCTTATGCGGCAGCCTCGCTCATCATGGGTATCGAGCTGGGGGATCCGCGTGTCGGCTCGGATCCGCGCGAAATCTGGCGAGGGATCTCGTTCTTGCAACGCTGTCTCGAGGCGGCGACGCCCGAGGATCGAGTTGCGCTGCTCAGCGAACGCTGCAAGGCGCTGCTGCGCGGCATCGAGGTCGCCGCGACGCCGGCGGAGTGGATGAACTAACTCCGGCCGCGGCACGCCGTGGCCGGGCGGGTCGCGGCGCAACACGAGCGCGCTAGATCGTTCGCAGCAGACTGCTGCGGCGCGGACCCGTCGCCGCACTCTTCGAGGTCTGAAGCGTCACTTGGGCGGCGAGCTCACGAAATGCTTTGGCGTGAGAGCCATCCGGATCCGCTTCGACGACCGGCACACCGCGTTCGCCACCGGCACTGACGCGGCGATCGAGGGGTAGCGACGCAAGGAGCTCGACGCCGATCTCCTTACTCAGACGTGCTCCGCCGCCGCTATCGAAGACGGCATCCTGAAAGCCGCACTGCGGACACTCGTGATAGGCCATGTTCTCGACGACGCCGAGCACCGGGATCTCAAGCTTCTTGAACATGTCGACGGCCTTGCGCACGTCGATGAGCGCGACCTCCTGCGGAGTTGTCACGAACACGGCGCCCGAGAGCGGGATGAGCTGGCCCAGGGAGAGCTGCGCATCGCCAGTCCCCGGTGGGAGATCGATGATGAGGTAGTCGAGATCACCCCAGTCAACATCTTCAAGAAACTGCTGCAAGAGCTTGTGGATCATCGGTCCGCGCCACACCACGGCGCGGCCGGCCTCGACGAAGTACTCCACGCTCATCACCGGCATGCCGCGGTAGATCGCCGGCGCGATGCGCTGACCGTCTTCAGACTTGCCGGCCTGACGCGACGGCGTGCCGAGCATCTTGGGCAAGCTGGGTCCGAAGATGTCCGCATCGAGCATGCCGACCGTCGCCCCGAGCTGGCGGATCGCCATGGCGAGGTTGACCGAGACCGTGCTCTTGCCCACGCCGCCCTTTCCGGCAGCGACGGCGATCACGTGCTTGACGGTGGGAACCCGATCCAGATCCGCGCGCGGTGGCTTGCGTGGCACTTTGAGATGCCAGTGCAAGGTGACCGTCGCCGGCAAGGTCGCGAGCGCCTCACGGATCGCTGCGTCCATCGAGGCTCGCATTGGGAATCCGGGCGAGATCATGTCGACGTCGAGCTCGATGTGTGTGGCGGTCACGCTGCGAACGCGAAGCTGTTGACTGCTGATCAACTCGCGCTCGGTGGCGGGGTCGCGGAGTGCAGCGAGTGCTTGCGTGACCGATGATTCGCTGAGCTGAGACATGATGAGTGCGCGCCTGGGTGTGCGGAGGTCGCGACGGGTGCTGTGAGCATGGTCGCGTTCGTCTGAGGTGGCGAGCGCCTCGGACTGCCGGCGCCCTCACGCGGGGCCCGTGTAGCAGTCGATCCGCGGGATCGTCAGGCCCCCCGTGCAGCGCCCCTGGCGAGCGTGGGCGGGCGAATGTGCACCTGACGCACGAGGGGGCGTCCCGGCGCGCCCTCGGCGACACCTACGGTTTCGTGGCAAAGCCCGCCGGTCGCTGCCATGCTCCCGCGGACGCAGCCACTGCGCTGCCCTGCGCCATGTCCGTGCTCGAAGTCGTCAAGTTTCCCGATCCGCGTCTCCGTGAGCCCACATTTGAGGTCAAGGAGATCGACGAATCGGTGCGCACCCTTGTCGCGGACCTGATCGACACGATGTATGCCCAGAACGCCGCCGGCATCGCTGCGATCCAAGTCGGCAGGCTTGAGCGCATCTTCATCATCGACGGCAAAGTCGTCACCGGCAAAGATGACTCCGAGCCACTGGTCTTTATCAATCCTGAGGTGGTCGAGACCGGCAAGGGCTACGCCGTGAGTGAGGAGGGCTGCCTGTCTTTTCCCGGTGTCTTTACCGAGATCAAGCGTCCGCGCTGGGCGAAGCTTCGCGCTCAAGACGTCAATGGCGCTTGGTTTGAGGCTGACGGAGACGGGCTCATGGGGCGCGCGCTCCAGCACGAATACGATCACCTCACCGGTCGACTGATGATCGATCTCGTGGGCCTGGTGAAGAAAGAGATCATCAAGCGCAAGATGAAGCGCTGGCACGACGAGAACGACGTGCCAGCCACCGGTAGCTGAGCCGGCTCACGCGCAGGTGGGCCGTGGAGGTGGACGTTGCGGCGCCTTGAGTTCGCACCGAACCACTTCGCTACTTGTGGAATCGGACGTGGAAGTGGTTCTCGTGGCCCTTCCAGTGACGAATGATGCCCGCGCTGCGCTTGCGGCTGCGCGGATACTGGAAGATCTCTGAGAGCTCGTCTTCGCTGACACCCTTCTCGCGCGCGTAGTCGTACAAGAGCTTCTGGAGTCCCCAATCCATGAAGATGTAGCGCACCTCATTGGTGTCGACCAGCGCCTTAATGAGCGCCCACGTGCGCGGGACATCGAGGTTCTTTGCATTGGCGGTGAGAAAACGGGTCTCGTCGCCCGCCTCGCCAAGCAGGACGTAGCCGATGTCGATATCGCGACCGTGCTGGTGGCTTTTGTGCGGCGCTAAGGGTCCGCCACCTTTGCGGCTGATATCGCCGAGATGAACCTTTGGGCCGGTCGGAACCTTTTTCCGGTAGCGGTTGATCGCGTTTTGCAGCAAGTCGATCGTCTTGGCGGTTCCCCAGGCATACGCGGGCGTCTTGACCACGTAGTTGCGCGACACCGGCATCTGCACGCCGTGGGGCAATACGCCGTTGTCGTCGTCGTAGTCGACGCCGCCAAAGCCGGGGGCGATGTCACCGTCGCGCCAGACCACCAGGCGGGTGCCGACTTTGAGATACTCGGAGGTGTCGAGCTTGCCCTGCTGATACGAGGTCAGCTCGCGCACGGAGAGATCGTACTTGGCCGCAATCCCACTGAGCGTCTCACCCGAGGAGACTTCGTGCGTGATCCGCTCGCGGACGTGAGGTGCGATGTCGGGACAAACCCGCAGCTCTTGCCCCGGGCGGATCAGGTTCGGGTTGCTCGCGAGTTGCTTGTTGAGCTTGAGCAGATCCTTGCGGCGGATACCGTAGCGCGCCGCGATGTCGCTGATGTGCTCGCCGGGAATGACCTCATGAACGTAGAGCGGGGTCTCGTTGCCGCAGAGGGGACTCTTCTTTGCAGTGTTTCGCTCGACGCACACCGCAACGGTCTGTCCAACTTTGAGGCTCGCGGGATTTGCCGCCAATTCCTTGTTGCGTCGGAGAATGGAGTCTTTGGTGACGCCGTACTCCTGCGCGATCTTGGCCAAGGTCTGGCCCTTGAGCACCTCGTGTGAATAGATGCTGCCTCCGCTGCCGCACGACTTTCCGGTGTTCCGACCGAAATTTCCCGGCGCGCCTGAGCTTGAGGTGGACTTCGAAGAATCTGAGTTCGTATCCGACTTCGCCTTCGAGTTCGACTTCGCGCTCGACGTTGATTTCGACGATGGCTTGGCGCTGCTGCTCGAAGCGCCCGAGGACGCGCTTGAAGTCGGCACACAAAGGCTCAGCGACTGGCCTTGACGAATGTTGTTGGCCTCCACGCCTGGATTGGTGCGCAGCGCCTCTTTGACGGAGATCCCATGGCGGGCAGCAATCGCGCTGAGCGTGTCGCCGGCTCGAACCGTGACGACCTCCGACTCGTATCCGGTCGGGCACCAGGCTCCACGAGCCTCGTAGCTACCGCCGAACAGCGCGAGCGCGAGGCCTGCAAACGCAGAGACGCCGAGCACCAACACGCCGGTGCGAAGACGGCGTCGCGCTGGCTTAGCGTCGCGAGGGGATTGCATGTTGAGGCCGGTCATCAGCGCGTGAACTCGGTGTTCGCGATCCCGTCGCAGCAAGTGCTCAAGGACCGACGCAGAATGCCAAAGGCAGGCGTCGGAGCAACCCTTGACGCGCCGGTCCCTAGGTTCAATCCAACGCGAAACGTCGTTTTCCCGCGTGAACACTCACGTCGCGACGGTCCCGAGACGCGGAATACTAGCGCTGGCGAGCGCGTCGCGCGACACGTGCGCGATCTCGCGACGCAGCTGCGCTCGTGGCGGAATCGTCCGCGGGCGCTCGATGGGGCCCGCACCGCCGCGACGAGCGGCCGAGATCAACGTTCCATGTGCAGCAGTGTTGCGCGCGCGCTGGCGAGCGCTGCTTCGAGCTTTGCTCGCTCGGCTATGAGTGCCGCGAGCTTGAGTTCGTAGTCTCGACGACCTTCGCCGCGACCGACGGTCTTGAAGTTGTGACGCGCGATGTCTTCGCCGAGTTCGGCATCGGTTTGCACGCTGTTGCGTAGGAGGGCGGCAACGGCAGGCTCAAGCGCTGCGAGGTCTTGCAGCAAGCGCTCACGCGCACGCTGCTGAGTTGCAACCCGGAGCTTTGCCAGCACCATTGCGTCGACGACCTGGATCACGGGATCTGGTGTGCGTCGCAGCAGCGGTACGAGGTTGTCAGCGGTCGTTCGCTCTTCGGGCAGCGGCAGGAACTTTGGGTGAAATGCGACCATGTACGCGTCACGACCGGCCGCGATCGGGGCGTACGCCTCGCGAACCTGGACGACGAAGGACTCGAAACATCGAAGCTCATGCCAGGGGTGGCCGGGCTCCACGAGAAAGGTGGGGAGAACGATCTCGGTGCTTGGATGGGTCGCGAAGGTGTTCGCGATCGCGTCGGCGACCAGTACCGCAGTCGGTGGCGTCCCTGCACCGTGAAAGACAACCCGATGAACGCGCCCCTGCTCGCGACTTTTTCGCGCGAAGGGGCAGATACCCAGGTCCTCCACCAGCTCACGCAGCCAGCGATCGTGAATGTCTCTCGCCTGCTGCCAGGCCCCGCCGGGAGGTGCGAGCAGTCCTTCAAATGCGTGGGGACGGAGCGCGGTCACGACTCCGCGAGGGTATCAGCCGCCCGCGGCGCGCGATGGCCTTGCACGCGCGGCCGACTCTCGACACGATGGCCAATGCACTCGGAGCATGATGGGCTGCTGCGCCTCACCGATCACTGGGCCCGCGCCTTGGGGGCGGTGGCCTCCATTGAGTCTCTTGAGGGTGGACTCGTAAACCGGACCTATCGAGTCGATGCCAGCGCGGGCCAGTTCATCTTGCAGTGGGTCAATCCGGTATTCGCCGACGAGATTCACGGGAATATTCGCGCCGTGACCCGTGCGGTGCGAGACGCCGGCCTGGCCACGCCCGAACTGCTTGATACCGACGCCGGACCTGTCCTCGCGCGCGACGGCGGAGATCGCTGGCGGCTCTGGACCTTCCTGCCGGGTCGATCTTTCTCCACCTTCGAGCACGCACATCGGGCGAGCAGCGCCGGCCTTTTGGTCGGTCGCTTTCATGCTGCAATGGCGAATCTTCGCCATGAGTTCGTTGGCATGCGCGAAGGGGTGCACGATACCCCGAGGCATCTGCAGCGGCTTGATGCCGCGCTAGCTCTCAGTCCGGGGCATCGCTTGGAGCGCGAAGTCCAAGGGCTCGCACGCGAGCTTCTCGCGAGCCACGCCACGCTCGCGCCGCTTCCAGAGCTGCCGCCGATGGTGGGGCATGGCGACCTCAAGCTCGACAACTTGCGCTTCGACGCCAGCGGCGAGAACGCGTATGCGCTGCTCGATCTCGACACGGTCGGGCCTCTCGCGCTCGCGCACGAACTGGGAGATATGTGGCGGTCGTGGTGCAACCGAGCGGGCGAGGATGGTCCGCACGCCACCGAGCAGAGCATCGACCACGAAGTGCTCGCAGCCTCGATGCGAGGCTATCGCGAGGGACTCGGCCGCTCGCTCAGTACTGCGGAGCGCGATGCGATCTCGCGCGGGCCAACCTGGATCAGCCTTGAGCTCGCGGCACGTTTCCTGACCGACGCTATCGAGGAGCGCTACTTTGGCTGGGACTCAAGCAAGTTTCCGGCCCGCGGCGAACACAATTTGGCGCGTGCAAGTCGGCAGCTTGCCCTCCACCTCGCGTTTCGCAAGCGAGCGAAAGAGCGACGCGCCATCATCGACGCCCTCGCCTCCTAATTGCACGAGTCCGCGCTGGTGCGCGCGCTCAAGCTTCGATCGCGTGTCGCGTGAGCAGGGCTCGCGGCGCTCGCGGTGACGATCACTGGCTCGGTGAGGGCGGCTGCTCCGCGCTCGCGCCCTCGTCTTCGGGAAGCCTTCCTGGCTGGCCTGGCTGGCCTGGCTGGCTTGGCTGGCCTGGCTGGACCTTCTTGAAGGTCTTGTACTTGCCATCGGCGGTCGGGGTGAGCTCCATGCCTTCGACAGCGAGCACTTCGCCGCGGGCTTCGACCTCGCCCCAAAGTCGCAGCTGGGCGATCCGCCCCTCAATTGTCGCGACCTTCTCAGGTGCAAGATTGCTGCGCTCGAGCTCAAGCCAGGCGGACATCGCATCGGCCGCCTCCAAGAAGTGACCAGAGACTTGGCCCAAGAGCACTGACCGCTCGAACATCAGGTCTGTGCGTGTGGGATCGATCAGCACGGCCTTGTTCAGGAGCTCGGCGGCCTCGATCTGGCCGCCGTCGATCATCTGTAGGGTACGAGCGAGTGCTAACAGCGTGTCGAGGTTCTCTGCGAGCGCGAGGGCGCGACGATGAGCAATCGCAGCGTTGTCGTAGGCGCCGTGCGCTCGCAAGCTGTCCCCGAGCAAGACATAGGTCGCGGCATCGCCATCAGAGCTCTCCAGAGCCAGTGCGGCGTCAAGGTAGTAACGACCTTCGGGCTTGGTGTGCCGCTGGAGGACGAGCAAGGCACCGAGTCGCGTATCGCAGCGGACACTGCCGGGCGTCTTATTGCCGCAGCGACGCAGCGCGATGATCTCCTGTGCCACATTTCCCTCCGCATGCGCGGCATCCGCAGCTGCGAGCGCGTCCTCAAGCTCGCTCGCCGTCAGCTCATCATTAAAGCGACCCTCCGGGGGCTGAAGGCGCGAGCCTGGCTTGGGTGTGGGACGGCGGGGTCGCTCCACAGCGCTGGCATTGCCGTCGACGGCCGTCGGTGCGGGCGCAGCGGGCTGGTTGCAAGCGGTCAGAGCCAGCGTGACCGCGAGCGAACCAAGAAGTTTCAGTGGCCTCGAAGAGGGCATCGGGTGAGTATACTGCGCTAGTGTCAGCGGCACAGACAAGCTCCGCACCGCAGATAGCCGTCTATCCCGGCTCGTTTGACCCGATCACCACGGGCCACGTCGATATCGCGGAACGCGCCTCTCGGATCTTCTCACGAGTCATCGTCGCCATCGGCACGCATCCGACCAAGCGCGGTTTTCTGTCGATCGAAGATCGCGTCCGCCTCGTGCGGCAAAGCACGGGACACCTGAGCAACATCGAGGTCATGGCCTTTGAGGGCTTGGTCGTCGAGTTTTGTCGACGGCGCGGCGCGAGCGTAATTGTTCGCGGCATGCGGGCCGTCGGCGACTTCGACGCCGAGTTTCGAATGGGTCTCGCCAACCGCGATCTCGCGCCCGAGATCGAGACCGTCTTCATGCTGCCCCAACCGCAGCAGCAATTCGTGTCGAGCTCGCTGGTGCGAGAGATCGCGTTCCACGGCGGTAACTTCGACTCCTACGTTCCGGCGTGCGTCAGCGAGGAACTCAAGAAGCGAGCAGCGCGAGGCGATGACGCCATAAGCTCACGGGGCGACGACTAACGGGTCTTTCCTCGATCGACTGCGATTTTGTCGCCGATGCCCGCGTCACCGATCGGGAGAGGTCGGTAGCCTGAGCTTCGGTCGTATAGTGAACACGGGGAGTGCGAAGTGGCATCGAACAGCTCACGAGGAAGCGGCGACGGACCCAAGGACTCGCTGCCGGCGCGCCGTGACGACGCGAGCGAGCCGGCCAGTTTGGTCCGGGCGAATGCAGATGGTGCCGATGGTTGGACTGGCGACGAGCATGCGCTGTCGCTTCAGGCCGCCAAGGAAGTGGGACTCGACCCGTCTGCGATCGAGCTTGAGTCGTACTCCCGTGGCTTCATGTCGGCCATGACGCTTGACGACCCACTCGATCACGGGCTCGTCGCGCGCGGTAGGACCGTGTTGAGCCAAAGCGAGCTGCTTGAGCTACTCGAGCCGGCATTGCAGTTCATGGGCGTGGCGAAGGAACACACCTCCCTGCGAGTCCATGACGCCTCTTTCGAGCTCCGAATCGCCGGTGACCACGTGCGCGCGCTCGGCATGGTCTGGGACTCGACGCGGACTGCGGTCAGCCTGTGGATTGCAACCGTGGTCGCGGTCTTTCTTGTGGGGCGAATTTTACTGGCGGCGGGCGTCGCGGTTGGCGTGATCGGTGCAGTCTTCGGTCTCTTCGTAATGCGCTCAGGGCTGATTACCGGGCGCGAGCGCTTGGCCGCCAGACTGGCCACGAGCCTGGCGATGGTCGCGAGTGCCGAGCAGCTTGTGCTACCGCCGCGCGCGACCTAGCAGGCTGTCGAACGGACCCGTGCAGCGCGCATGGATGGGCACTAGATCTTGCTGCGATGCACCGGGAGCAAGCCGGCGTCGATCTGCCGACGGATCTCGGGCTTTTGTACCTTCCCCAGCGGGCTACGCGGCAACGCCGACAGGACAACGAGTGCGCGCGGCAGCTTGTACTTGGAAAGTCGCGTTGAAGACTGCTCGACCAGCGCCGCGAGCAGCTCCGCGGGCGAGGTCGAAAGATCGCTCAGAGCCGTCGCGACGCATACGAGCTGCCCCCAGTCTTCATCCTCAATCCCAAACACCGCGAGCTCTCGGATTCCGCTTGCACCGGTCAGCGCATCCTCGATCTCCAGCGCGCTGATCTTAAGCCCTCCGCTCTTGATGATGTCGACGCTGCTGCGACCGAGGATCCGGATGTAGCCGGACGCATCGCGCTCCACCACGTCGCCCGTCGTAAACCAACCGCCGTCTCGCATGACCTCTGCGGTCGCCTCCGCTCGACCGTGGTAGCCGTTCATGAGGCCAACACCGCGGACCCAGAGCTCGCCCGCGGTGTTGTCAGGCACGTCAGATCCGGCCTCGTCAACGACGCGCACCTCGAATCCGGGGACGGCCTGACCCACGCTCCCGATTCGACGATCGCCGTCGAGCGGGTTGCTGAGCGTAATCAGGGTCTCCGACATTCCGTAGCGCTCGAGGATCCGGTGACCCGTCAGCTCCAAGAAGGCCTGAAAGTGCTGCGGCACCAGTGCGGCACTGCCGGCAGTAAAGAGTCTAGCCTTTGCGAGCTGCTTGGCCGCGCTGGGCTCGGCGCGCATGTGCTCGATGAGTCGGGCGTACATGGTTGGCACACCGAGAAAGACAGTCCCTCCTTCGTCGATGGCTGCGGTCACCTTGTCCGGAGCGAATCGGGCGTGTAACTGCACCCGCGCGCCACACAGAAGGCTGGCGAAGACGCCGATGCCTAGGCCGTGAACGTGGAAGAGGGGCAGGGTGACAATCACACGGTCGCGCGGACAAAAGCCCCAAAGCGATCCGAGGGAAGACATTGCGCCCACCAGGGCTCGGTAGGAGAGCTCGACGCCCTTCGGCCGGCCGGTGGTTCCCGACGTGTAGATCATCAACGTCGTGGCCTCGTCGCGACGCTGCCTCTCGACCAGGTCGCTCCAAAGAGCGCTCTCGGAGTTGTCGCCGTCATGCGGCGCCAACCGGGAGTCCCGTGTCGCGGTGCCACTCGCCGTGAGGACCACCTCCGACCGTAGCGTACCGTCGGCATGGAGGCCGACCGTGATCAGCGAGCAGGGAGGGACCACGCCTGTCGCGGGGACATCGGCAGAAGACGCGCGGCCCTGATTTCGGGCTACGAGCAGCTCGTGTAGCTGCGCGATGTGGTCCTCGTCCGCATCGTCGACGACCACGGCAAGCGGCGCAGCATCGTCGAGGACGTGCAATAGCTCGTGCTCCGTGCATGTGGAGGAGAGCGGTGTATGGACAAATCCTGCGACGTGATGAGCCACGATGACCGCAAGGGCAGCGAGCGAGGCCTGACAGAGCACCACGACCCGTGGTGCGAGCGAACTCGGCTCACGCGTGTCGAGGTCATCTCGAACGACATCGAGGAGTGCCCGATTCGAACGCAGCAAGTTCGGGCCGTACTGCGCTGCCGCCGAGAGCAACGCGGCACCGCTCCATTGAACGCCGTCGCATGCTGCGACCGGTTCGGAGCCGCGTGCCAGCAGTTGCCTTTGAAGAAGTCGGCTTGCGGGGACGCTCATGCGGTCACGATGTAGGTCGGCTCTTCGCGCGGTGCACACCCCTGGCCCCAAGCTCAGCAGCGTGGGGCTTAGAACGTGGTGCAGACACCGAGACAGAGGGTCTCAATTCCGCCATCCTGGCAGCAGTCGCTGTCGATACTGCAGCCGCCGCCGATTGGGATGCACTCAAGACATTGCTTCGTCTCGAACACGCACTCCTTGCACAGCAGTGTGCCGCCAACGAAGCCCAGGTCAGTGCACTTGTAGCCCCCGACGTTGTCAAGGTCGCAGTCCTCCTGTCCCCCATTGATGTGGCCGTCCCCGCAATACGCTAATGTGCAGTCCGCCAGGCAGTCGTCGTTGTTCGAAGAGTTGCTATCGTCGCACTGTTCGGACAACTGGATGACCCCGTCGCCACAAGCAGGCAGCTTGCACAGCGAGGTGCACTCGTCGCTATCGTCGCCGTCGCCGTCGTCGCATTCTTCCCCAGGATCGGCGATCGCATTGCCACACGAACTGAGCGTGCAATCATCCGAGCAGTTCTCATTGACGCTCGGTTCACAGCTCTCTTCGGGGCCGACGTAGCCGTTACCGCAGTAGTCGTTGGTGCACGAGGCCGTGCAGGAACCGCCGCTGCCGTTGAACCGGCCGTCGTCGCACTCCTCCTGCTTGACGTCCTGAATGTAGCCGTCGCCGCACTTTGCGTACTCGCAGCGCAAGGTACACGCGCCGTGGTTGTCGTTGTCCCCACCGAGGTCGCACTCCTCTTCCGGGCCGACGACTCCATTGCCGCAGTAGTCACCGTCACCATCGCCGTCACCATCACCGTCACCGTCACCGTCACCGTCACCGTCACCGTCGCCATCGCCGTCACCGTCGCCCGTCGAGTCGTCGGTGTCCGCCGCGTCGCTGCGATCGATGTCAAAGGCTGGATTCTCGCGGCTGCAGGCGGCCGTCGCGGCCAAGAGACCGAGGGCCATCCACAGACTGGCCGGTAGCTTGAGCGCGCTCACCTGGGTAGCGTATCCGCGCTCAAGCCGCCGCGCCACGGTGGTGCCGGGCTGGTCGTGCGTGCCGCCACCGTGAGCGCCCCGGCTCCTGTGGCAAATCGTGATCAGAGGCCCACGCACACGAACAGGATGCACGCGGTCGTAATTCCGGCGTTGGGACAACAATCCGTGTCGAGTGAACAGGGCTCACCCAGGGGCAGGCAGAGGAGGCAGTCGCCGGTGTCGTAGGCGCACTCCGAGCAGCTCAGCTGACCGCCGAGGAAGTCGAAGTCGGAGCAAGTCGCGCCACCGAGATTGTTTCCGTCGCAGTCCTCCTCCGACTCAAAGAGAAATCCGTCGCCGCAAGCGGCGGTGGTGCAATCCGCCAGGCAGGCATCGGTGCTGCTCGAATTGCCGTCGTCGCACTCTTCGCCAGGCTGCTTAAACCCGTCGCCGCACACCGGTTCCGTGCACGCGTTCGTGCACTCGTCGGTGTTGATGTCGTTCAGGTCGTCGCAAGCCTCGCCGGGGTCGACCACCCCATTGCCGCAGGTTGGGAGCGTGCATTCGCCCGAGCAATCGGGCTCAAGGGCGGGGTCGCATGCCTCGCCGGGGCCAAGATAGCCGTCGCCGCAGACATTCTCCTTGCACGAACCCGTGCATGAACCGCCGTCGCCGTTGGCGCTCGCGAGGTCGCACTCCTCCCCGATCACGGACTGGGTGAAGCCATCTCCGCATGTGGCGAGCTTGCAGTTGCGTGTGCAACTCGCCAAGTCGTCATTGAGCTCGCCTTCGTCGCACTCCTCGTCCGCGTTCTTCTCTCCGTCGCCGCAGAACTCGCCATCGCCATCGCCATCGCCATCGCCATCGCCATCGCCATCGCCGTCACCATCGCCGTCACCGTCGCCGTCGCCATCACCCGCGGTTCCGTCCCCGGAAGCGTCCGCAAGCCCGTCGCCGTCGAGGTCGAAGGCGGGGTTGAGCCGATTGCATCCACCGCTCGCGAGCAGGAGAGCCGCCGCCCATGCGAGCCTTCGACACATGCCACGAGCCTAGCGGTTGAGGTCATTGCCACCAGTGTTCGACCAAAGAATGCGCGCGTCCGAAGCCTGTCGGTGACATTGCGCCCTCGAAGACCGTGCGTGTGTTGCAAGCTAGGCCTGACCAGATAGCCGTATTCGATCCACGACCCGGTCGCCTCGCGCCTTGCGCTCGCCGCCAGAGACATGACGCTTCGCCCCGCGGGCCAAGAGCCAACTCGACTGCGCGAGTCGTGCAGTCGCGCCGACGAGCACGCAATCACACGGTGGCGGTAGGGCCGCGCTCGAGACATCGCGAGGGGGCGAGCCGTGGGGAGCGTCCGAGTGAAGCGCGACTGCGGCCCGGAGCTGGCTGGGTCCCGCGCTTGTCCTGCCCTGCGGGATCGCGGGGACGTGGACCGACCTTGCATCGGGATTTTTCCACAGCCTGCTAGGGCATCGCGAACAGCGAATTGCCCCGGACATTCTCGTCGACGACCAGCGGAGTCTTGATCGAGGGCAGCGCTCGCTGATCGCAGTCCGTGCGCTCACAGGTTCGACAGGTTGTGCCGACCTGGACGTAGATGTCCGGACTTTCGAGGTTGACCGCATCCGAGTACACCAGATCGCGCGCGTGCTCGAGAGCGCAACCAAGGCCAACAACCATGACCGGCTGCTGCGTATGAAATCCGCCACTGTCCCGCTGGATCGTACGCGCGATGCAGAAGTAGTGGGCTCCCTCCGGCGTCTGTGAGACCTGAATTCTGATCATGCCCGGCGTCTGGAATGCGGCGAAGATGTTCCACTTGGGGCAAGCACCAGAATACCGCGCAATACGGATGCCGCTCGCGGAGAAGCGCTTGGAGATGTTGCCGCCCACGTCGATGCGCACCATATGGAAGGGCACGCCCTCCGCCCCGGGGCGGCGCAACGTCGTGAGGCGGTGGCACACCTGCTCAAAGCCAACGCGGAAGCGCCTGCCCAGCACCTCGACGTCGTAGCGCTGCTGCTTTGCCGCTTCGAGGAAGCGCTCGTAGGGCATGAGGACAGCGCCTGCGTAGTAGTTGGCGAGTGCGATGCGGGCGAGCGCGCGAGATTCTTCGATGGTGAGGTTCGGATCGGCCGCCAGTGCTTCGATTGCCTCACGCTGCTCGAGCAACGCAATCTGGTAGGCGAGCTGAAACGTTCGGCTGCGCGTTGGCAACAGCTCGGACAGATAGAGGGTCTTTGACTTCGGATCGTAGCGTCGCAGCGCCGCGCGCTCGCCCAGGGCGGACCGCACGATCGTCACCGCGACGCCGTGGGTCTTATCGAGGTGGCGTACCAGGCCGGAGTAGAGTTCGTCGGTATCGAGCCGAGCCGTTCGCCACAGTCGCTCGGCGGCAAGATCCAGCTCTGGAAAGTGATTCATGCGCCGCTGGACCAAGTCGCTGACTTCCTCCGAAGGAATGTGCGAGCGCTCAAGACCCAGCGCCGTCTCGCCTTCGCTCAAGCGCGAGGAGAGCTCGTCGATCATCCCGCGCGTGGCCTGATAGCTGCGATAGAGGGCGAGCACGGACCGTGCCGCGCCTGGACTCGACTGCACGAGCTCTCTGACATCAGTCGACGTCAGACCGTGTTCCTCGAAGAATGGATCCGCAAACGCCTCAACGAGATCAGACACGAGGCGGGAGTCTTCGTCGCTCGCAAAGGCAGTGAGGTCGACACGCAGCTCCTGAGCGAGGCGGATCAGCAGCGGAGCCGGGAGCGGCCGGCGATTACTTTCAATGAGGTTGAGGTAGCTCGGCGAGATGCCCAGCCGGGTGGCGAGCTGCACCTGCGATAGGTTCTCGCGACGACGGAGCCCACGGACCTTGGCCCCCAACTTCATCGTGCCGTCGGCTCTCTTCGCGGATTCGCGCATCCGCCGAGGCTAGAGAGATGATCAAGAATTTACAACAGTAAATATGTGACAGCGTTTCATTGACAGTCTTAGTTCACCGATAACAGGTATCTAGTGACCTTCTGATTGATATTCGTGGGGCCGCTTGTCAAAGTCGGGTTGTCAAGGAACTGTTCATGACCTCGCTCGAGCTGACCGCCCCGATCGGCCCCTACGCCCAGATCCTATCTCCGCAAGCGCTGGAGTTCGTTGCCGACCTCGTGCGGACGTTCCGCCCAAGCGTGGACGCCCTCCTCGCGGCGCGAGTGGCGCGGCAGGCCGAGATGGATGATCGGGTCCGCGCCGGGGCACCTATCCTCAAGTTCCGCGAAGAGACCCGGCACATCCGGGAATCGAACTGGACTTGCGCGCCGCTGCCCAGGGATCTCCTCGATCGTCGGGTCGAAATCACCGGTCCGGTGGATCGCAAGATGGTGATCAACGCGCTCAACTCGGGAGCGCGCTTGTTCATGGCGGACTTCGAGGATGCCACAGCGCCGACATGGAACAACCTGGTCGCCGGTCAGCTCAACCTGGCAGACGCCATTCGTAAGGACATCAGCTTCGAGCAGGGCGGCAAGCACTATGCGCTCAACCGAGAGACCGCGACGCTAATCGTGCGGCCGCGCGGCTGGCATCTTCCAGAGGCGCACGTTCTTCTTGATGGCCGACCGATCCCCGGCGCGCTCTTTGACTTTGGTTTGTACTGCTTTCACAACGCGCGCGAGCTCGTGGCGCGTGGCTCGGGGCCCTACTTCTATCTGCCCAAGCTGGAGGCAGCGTCGGAGGCCGAGCTTTGGAATCTCGTCTTTCTCCACGCGCAGGATCGTCTCAGGCTGCCTGTCGGCACGATCAAAGCCACCGTGCTGATCGAGACGCTGCCGGCGGCCTTTGAGATGCACGAGATCATTTACGCGCTCCGCGATCACATGGCGGGTCTCAACTGCGGGCGCTGGGACTACATCTTTAGCTACCTCAAGAAGCACCGCGCCTCCTCGACCGCAATCCTTCCGGACCGCGCGCAGGTCACGATGGACAAGGGCTTCCTGCGGGCCTACTCGCAGCTCCTGATCGACACCTGCCATCGCAGGGGCGTGCACGCCATGGGGGGAATGGCGGCACAGATCCCGATCAAGAACGACGCGGCCAAGAGCGACGCCGCGCTCGCCAAGGTCCGCGCCGACAAGCTTCGCGAAGTGACGGATGGTCATGACGGCACATGGGTGGCGCACCCGGGTCTGGTTTCCGTGGCGCTCGAGGTCTTCAACGAGCACATGCCAACGCCCAATCAGCATGGAAAGCGCCCTGCGGTCACCGTCGGCGCGGAGGACCTCCTCGCGCCACCCTCCGGCACGCGCACCTTGGAGGGGCTGCGCCACAATGTTCGCGTTGCGATCCAGTACATCGAAGCCTGGCTGCGAGGTCAGGGGTGTGTGCCGCTCTACTCGTTGATGGAGGACGCCGCGACCGCGGAGATCAGTCGAGCGCAGGTGTGGCAGTGGCTGTCTCAGGGGGTCTCGCTTGAGGGGCTCGACGGCCCGCTCACGGCGGGGCGCTACACCAACATCGTCGACGAAGAACTCGTGCGCATCCGAGATGAAGTCGGCGCCGCCTTCGAGACCGGCAAGTTCACCGAGGCGCGCGCGTTGTTCGATCGCCTGTGCATCCATCCGACCTACGAAGAATTCCTCACGCTGCCCGCGTACCAGCAGATTGTCTGAAGTCACCCACCATCGAGGACGACCACCATGAGCAACATGACCCTATCTGACCGCATCACGACGCCGACGACGAGGACGAGCGATCCCTCGCGCTTCAAGGGCATCGTGCGTCCCTACAGCCAGGCGGATGTCGAGCGCCTGCGTGGTCGTCACACCATCGAGTACACGATCGCGCGCCACGGCGCGGAGAAGCTCTGGGAGTTGATGACGACCCAGGACTACGTGCAGGCACTCGGCGCGCTCACCGGCAACATGGCGGTGCAACAGGTGCGGGCCGGGCTGCAGGCCGTCTATCTCTCCGGCTGGCAGGTTGCGGCCGACGCGAACACGGCCGGTCGAATGTACCCCGACCAGAGCCTGTATCCGGTCGACTCCGTGCCGAACGTGGTCCGACGGATCAATGCGGCGCTGTTGCGTGCCGACCAAATCGATCACGCGGAGGGCAAGTACGAGCGCGACTGGCTCGTGCCGATTCTCGCGGATGCGGAGGCTGGCTTTGGCGGTCCGCTCAATGCCCACGAGCTAATGAAGTCGATGATCGAGGCGGGTGCCGCAGGCGTCCACTTCGAAGACCAGGTCGCGGCAGAGAAGAAGTGCGGTCACATGGGTGGCAAGGTCTTGGTTGCGACCTCGCAATTCATTCGCACCCTGGTCGCCGCCCGCCTCGCGGCCGACATCTGCGATGTGCCCACGGTGCTCGTCGCCCGAACGGACGCGGACTCCGCCAAGCTTCTGATGAGCGATGTGGATGAGAGGGATCGTCCCTTCATCGTGCCCGGT
>CAZVEM010000055.1:0-21904 GCA_964626165.1 uncultured Nannocystaceae bacterium | reverse complement strand
ACGCCCCACGCTGCGGCGGCGAGCACGGCCGCCGCCGCATTCTCTAGAAAGTGCAGGCCGGCGACGGGGACCCGGAGATCGAGGGTGATGCACCGACCGTCATGGGCCAAGCTCATCGACGCGCGACTCTCATGCAAGCCGACGCTGCCCCGGTCGAGCCAGGCGAGATTCGACGCCGTGGGCCGAATAGCGGTGTGGCCTGTCGGTCCGCGATTCCAGTCGGCGCAAAACCACACGATCTTCGTAGTCGACGGCAAGAGCTCCGCGATCAGCAAAGCCGCGGGATCATCGACCGGCAGCACCGCACACGGTGCGTCTCCCTTGAGGGCGAGAAACAGCTGCGCCTTGGCGGCGAGGTAGTTCTCGGGCGAGCCGTGTTGGCTGAGGTGATCGTGGGAAAGATTGGTGAACACGCCAATCTCAGCGGGCCAGTGCTGGGCGAACCCTGCGGAGAGTGCCGCAGAGGTCATCTCGATGGTCGCCGCGCCCGCGCCCATCCCCGCAGCGATCGAGGCGTGCGCGTCGAACTGGCCGCGGCCCGAGAGCACGCCAAGCGCTCGCGCGCCGACAAAGCTCCCGACACTGCAGACCAGCCACCGAATCGGCTGGACCTCGAGTGGGTGAGCCGGTCGACGCTCCGCAAGGGGTCGACGCTCCGCGAGGGGTCGACGCTCCGGAATGTCTGTCGGGGTGAGGGGCTCGCCGCACGCGTGGTGAATCCACCACGCGGTGGTGGTCTTCCCGTTGGTCCCGGTCACGCCAATGGTTCGCATCGGATCGGCGATCGGGGACAGCTTGCGCGGCAAGACAGGCGGCAGTTCGCAGCCCGAGCGATCGAAGCGGACTAGCCCGCCAGCGAGACGTACATCGGGCGGGGAGCGGAGGCTGAAGCGAATGCCCGCGCGCTCTTGCGACGCACGGCTCGCAGCCCCTCGAGCATCTCCTCGGCGCTGCGAAAGCGTTGCTCGCGGTCCTCGGCGAGTGCCTTGGCCAGCCAAGCGTCAAGACCATGCAGGCGCAGCCGCGGATGCACCCGAGCGCCGTGCTCTGGCCAGCCTCGGGGCGGCAGCTCGCCCGCGATCAGCTCGTGGGCAATGCGACCCACCGAGTACAGGTCCGAACGGGGGCACGGACGGCCCCGGCGCTGCTCAGGTGCCATGTACTCCGCCGTGCCGCTGCCCTCTCCGAATACCGTCCGCGTGCCGCGGCGGGCCGACCCGAAGTCGGCGAGGCACAGGTGCCCGTTGGGCATCACCAAGATGTTGCTGGGCTTGATGTCGCAGTGAATCAAGCGCTCGGCGTGCACGTACGCCACCGCCTTCATGATCTGCGTGAGCCAGTTGAGGGCCACTGGCAGCGGAACCGGACGCCGCATGCGTAGCGAGAGCGGCCCATCGGCGAGGGGAAACGCGAGGAAGGGCTGGCCGTCGATCACACCCGCGTCGAGGATCGGCAAGACGTTGGGATGATGCAGTGCGGCGCTGAGCTTGCGCTCGCGCTTGTAGCCGTCGCGGTCTTGTCGGATTCCACGGCGAGACGGGACCTTCAGCGCGATCTCTGCGCGGCTTCTCTCGTCCCGCGCGCGGTACACTTCGCTAAAGCCGCCCACGGCAATGCGCTCGTGGATCAAAAAGGGCCCCAGCTCCCGACCTGTTCGCAACATCGCCATCGAAGCGCCCCAGCACCCAACGACATGGGTGCTAGAGCAGGGTGCCGCGCGCAGCGCCCAAGTGCAACCGCAGCGGAGGCATGAAATGCATCTGAGGGCGCTGCAGCGTGGCCTAGCCGCCACTTTTGTCATCTAAGATACCTTCGCGGAGTGGCCGCGGAGTGGCCGTCCTCGATCTGCGCGAATTGGCGCCGGTCGTATCCGGCGTCTCCGTGCCACACCTCACCCGGACAACCACGGCAGTGAGGACTCGGGACTTCGCGGGATGCGGCGGCGAGCCTCGCTGAGTCGCGCGCGGGCGGCCCTGGCTGCGACTTCGGACAGCCGACGAATATGGAGAGTCGCTTGCCCTAGGTAGTCGCAGCGAACGATTTCGTCCCGGCGCGTCGCGACCGAGGTGGAGCCAGCGCTGCTGCAAGGTTCGCGGGGGCGATCGACGCGGCAAGCACTGCTAGGATCAGTCGATGCGCCGCGCTCTCACACTCCCTCTCGTGCTCATGGCCGCTTGTTTCGTGCTCACCACCGGCTGCGCAGGTCGGGCCGCCGACGGTGGCGACGGGAAGAGTACGGACGGGCCTGCGAAGGGCGCGACCACGGGCACTCCGGCCGACACCAAGGGCGGCACCGGCGGCGGTGGTGATGCGGTCGCGATTGCCAACCCCGCCTCCAAGAACTGCATCGATAAGGGCGGCAAGGTCGAGCTGAAAGACAGCCCCGACGGTCAGTTTGGCGTCTGCGTCTTCTCGGACGGCTCGCGCTGTGAGGAGTGGGCCTTCGTGCGCAATCAGTGCGAAGTGGGCAAGTGCTTCGAAGACGACGGCAAGTGCGAGTAGCAGCCTGCTCGTTGCGGGGACCTTCGCGATCTCGAGTTATCGAGATCGCGCGGTGAGCCAGGAGGAGACGACGGGCCACACGATGCTCGGGGCCTGCTTGCCCGTCACGATATCGATGTGGCCCAGCGCGGTGCCGTGTACGCGACGCGAGAACACCACCAGTTCCTTGTCGCTCGCGCCAGAGGCCCTCAAGCACGCACGCGCATCCTGTGGCCGAGCCAGCTCGTCTGCGTCGCTTGTGAGGACCAGGAGTGGCGTATCCACGGCAGAGAACTCCCGGTCTGGGTCGAGGGAGCTGCCCAGGGCCCAGCCCCGCATCTCGCTCCACACCCCGCGGCCAACGACATCAAAGCCATCGACAAGGCGCTCTTGCAAAAGATCGCGCTCCATCCCGCGTGCGGTCCAGCCCGCGACACCCATCACCGAGCCGCCTCTGGCCCCGAGAGACGGGATCAAGGCCAGCGCCCGTCCGAAGGGACGTAGGCTCACTCCTTGCCCGGGCGGAATCACGCGGTCGATCACCTTGGTCGCACGCGCCGCCGCGACCAACGCACGATTGGACTGCGCGAAGGTAAAGACCCCCGCCCAGTGGATGAGACCCGCCATTGGCACCTTGCACGCTGCCCGCACCGCCACTGCCGCTCCGAGCGAGTGACCCGCGACAAAGGGTGGGGTCTGAAAGTCGCCGACGACCCGGACGAGATCGTCGACGTACTCGGCGACGGACTTGGCCGGTGTCGAGCCCTCCGATGAGAGCCCGTGTCCTCGGAGATCGAGGTTGAGCACGCTAAAGCCGTGGCGGACCAAGAAGGCGGGGAAGGAACGTCGGGAGAGTCGCCACGTGCGATGGTTCTGCCCGAAGCCGTGCACGAGGATCACAGTGGCTCTGGGGACGATGTCGATAGGCTCGCTCCACTCGGCGCCCAGCACCACCCGCGGGCCGATCCGACGCTTGACGATCGCACGACGGAGACGCACGGCGACGTCGCGATCCTCTCGCTCCTCCAGCTCGTCGCATCGCTCGATCGAGAGCTCTGCGGGCGCGTGTTGCGGCTCGATCACGCCGCCAGAGTACGTCGCGGATCGGGTGGGTTTCATCCCGTCCTGGGCGCGGGATGCCGCGCCCGCGCGCCCCAGATCGCTTGCTGGGACCGCGATGTGCCGGGGTGCGCGCATCGCTCGCGTCCGAACCAAGCATCCTCCGCGGCCCGTCTTGGGTTGCTGCGCGCGGGAGCGGCCCACTCGGGCCAAGTTGCGTCACGGTTGGGCGATCTCACGGCCTGGCGGTCGATTCACGCGCCGCTCGACTCGCTGGCATGTGCTAGACGTGCGCGCGAATGAGCAAAGACGATCTGATCGAGTTCGAGGGCAAGGTGACCGAGGTCCTGGCCGGCGGGACATTCCTCGTGAACGTTGGCCCCGACCACGACGTGATCGCACACCTCGCTGGCAAGATGCGTAAGTTCAGGATCCGCGTCGTGCTCGGTGACAAGGTCGTCGTCGCGGTCTCGCCCTACGATCCTCATCGCGGTCGCATCACCTACCGTCCGCGCTAGGCCGTCTTCCATCAGCTCGCCCGCGCTTCACGTGTGGCCGAGTCGTTGGCCTGATCTTGATTCGCGGCGGTGGTCGTCGTGTTGCTTTGCCGACCGTGGAAGGTGTCCATGGCGGTTGGGATGCCGACCCAGTCGGCGCACTGATCCATCCACGCGACCGGCAAGAGCGCGCGCGCGAGCGGTGCGAGATGCACCATCCACGGCATCACCAGGCGGGCGTCGCCGCGCAAGATGGCAGCCACGCTCGCCTTCGCAACTTTGTCCTCCTTGAGGAAGGGCAAGATGAAGGACAGACGCGAGCGCGCGCCATCGAACATACCCGTGTCGATGAAATAGGGGCAGATCACGGTGGTCCGGATCTCCGCACAGGTCGTCCTCAGCTCAAGGCGTAGGCTCTCGTCAAAGCCAACGGCCGCCCACTTGCTCGCCGAATAGTCGGTGAGTCTTGCCATCCCCATGTATCCCGATGCGGAAGCGATGGTCACGATCTGACCACGTCGACGCTCGATCATCTCTGGCAAGAACGCGCGCGTGGTCCAATAGAGCGCGAGCGTGTTGACGCTAAACGTCCGCTGGATCTCCGCGTCACTCAGATCAAGGATGCGCTTGCCGGCGACGACCGCCGCGTTGTTGATGAGGATGTCCGCGGGTCCTAGGGCGTCGCGCACTGCCAACGCGGCAGATCGCACGGCGTCGGGCTTCGAGACGTCGCAGTGCTCGCAGTGAACGCCCGGCGCTCCGGCACGACGCAGATCTTCCTTGAGGGCCGGCAGCGCACTCGCGTCGATATCAAGCACGGCAATGCGATGGCCACGACGTGCAAATTCCAGGGCCATCAGACGACCAATGCCGGAGGCAGCTCCTGTAATGACGATCGTCTTCTTGCCGGTATCCATCACCACGAGCATGACGATCACCGCGGGCCACAGCTAGCGCGTGGGGCGTTGGAACGCATGTCTCTCTCACGCTTTAGCTCTCACCCGAGCGGTCAAGCGAGTTGCGCCGCAGGTCCTCGTCCACGCTCCGATCAAAGATTGCTGTCGGCGCGACAGACACAGCATCGCCGCTCGACTCGGTACGCCCGTTTCGTCGCGTGACGGCTTCGTCGTGTGACGGCTTCGTCGCGAGACGTCCAACCGCTCGGTCTATCCGACATGCGCTCGCGCGCGATTTTGAGCGTCGGCTGAACCGTAGGCCCCTCGCGAGAGTCTCGCGCCGTCCCGATAGGACGTCACCGAAGCGAACGCTCAAGCCGCTACAGCATGTAGTGGATCTTCACCGGCACGGTGAGCCACTCGTGTTGGCCGAGCTCAAACATCGACTCGTCAAAGGTCGGCGCTCGCAATGCGTAGCGCCGCACCAACGACGCACCGTAACCGTCGCGTGGGATCCCCAGCAGATTCCTATCGAGTCGACCGTTGCCGTTGCCGTCATGCAAGACCGCGATGGCGTAATGCCCCGGCGGCAATGCCTCGAGCTCAAAGTCGACCCGCGAGCCTTGCACCGGAGCGCTGTCGATGCGGACGGCCAGCTCGCGGACCTCCGGGAACCCCTGGCTGCTCGCGAAGAGGGCGAATCGGGCGATCCCTCCGGTCGTTCGAAAACCCTCGCAGCGCACCGTCACACGAGACGCATCCCCTTCCGCCAACGCGACCCGTTGCAGCAGGCCGTGATCCTGCGGAGGGAGCAGCCCCGGCGTACGAAGGCCTCTGCCCGTCAGGATGTCGCGCCCTGGACTTGCTCCCCGCACGCGACAGGAATGGCACAAGCATGGAATTGCGCAAGCGCGCAGCAAAACACGCGTGTGCGCGGCGCGTACGCGAAGCCGCCTGCGCGTGTAGGTATGACCTTTGCTTGCCGGGGCGCGAGGGAGTCGGCAGGCTTGCGGGCCCGTGCAAGCGTTCGAGATTCAGCAGTTTGGTCCGTCTGGCTTGGTTCGTGTCGATCGTGCGATCCCTGCGCCTGGACCTGGTCAAGTGTGCGTCCGCGTCCGGGCCTGCGCGCTGAACTACCGCGATGAGCTCATGCTACAGGGGCGCTACAACCCTCGTCAGCCGCTGCCGCTGATCCCCGTCTCTGATGGCGTGGGCGTGGTCGAGGCAGTGGGGGACGGTGTCGACGCGCGGCTGCTTGGGGCCCGCGTGCTGGGTTGTTTTTGCCAAGGCTGGCTCGATGGCGCCCCTTCGCGCGCGGCACTGGCAACCACGCTTGGGGGCCCTCGCGACGGGGCTCTCGCGGAGTACATGCTGCTCGATGCACAGGGTGTTGTGGCTGCACCCGAGGCACTCTCGGACGTGACTGCCTGCACGCTGGTGTGCGCAGGACTGACGGCATGGACGGCGCTGGTCGAGCATGGTCGCGTCCACGCTGGCGAGACCGTGCTTGTCCAAGGCAGCGGTGGCGTATCGGTCTTTGCGCTCGCGATTGCGCGTATGCACGGAGCGCGCGTCATCGCGACGACTTCGTCGGCGGAGAAAGCCGAGCAGCTCTTGGCGCTTGGGGCGAGCGAAGTCGTCGATCGCAATGAGCATCCGGATTGGGCGCGTCGCGTTCGCGAGCTGGTTGGGAGTGATGGTTGCGATCACGTCATCGAGGTCGGCGGTGTCGGTTCCTTGGCCGCGTCGATGAAGGTCACGCGACCGGGTGGCCATATCGCGCTCATCGGCATCCTCGGCGGTTCGTCCGCACAGGTCGATCTCACCCCCGCGCTCATGCAAGGCATCCGGATCCAGGGCACCTTCGTGGGATCGCGCGCCGCGCTCGTTCGCTTTGTTCGGGCGACGCAGCAAGGCGGGTTGGCACCCGTGATCGGGGCGGAGTTCGGCTTTGACGAGGCGCCGGCGGCCTACGCCGCGCTGCGTTCGGGTCGTCACGTCGGCAAAATCGTGATCCGCGGCGCGTGAGCCCGAGGCAGGTCCGGCCAGCAGCGAACACGGCGGAGTGCGGCCGCGTTGACGCGGTCGCCGACTCCCCCTAGACCACGTCTCGGGGCGTCGCGACGACTTCGCCAAGGAACGTGACGCTCGGGCACAAGACCTCCAAGGACGCGGCGTGGTGGCGCGAGCATCCGATGCTGACGCGCTTCATCGCGGGGCGCTTCTTGGCAACGATCACCTACCAGATGACCTCGGTCACCGTGGGTATCGAGATCTACGAGCGAACGCGTCAGCCGATCGATCTCGCTTGGGTCGGGCTCGCGCAGTTTCTGCCCATGCTCGTCCTCGCGATTCCGGGAGGCGAGGTGGCAGATCGCTTCAATCGAGCGGCGACGGCTCGCAACGCGAGCGTGCTGTTTGCATTCATCGCGTCGGCCTTGCTCGCGACCGCGCTCGTCGGTGGTGTGCCCTTGCTTGTCATCTACGCGATCCTCGTGCTCTTCGGCATTGGGCGTGCGTTCTATGGGCCGGCGATCTCCGCCCTCCTTCCGCAAACCGTCAGTGAAGTTCACCTCGCCAAGGCGGTGGCACTTCAGTCGGGCTTTTGGCAGGCCGCGGCCATCGGCGGTCCCGCCCTCGCCGGACTCCTCTACGGGGTCGCCGGACATTCCGGGGTCGTCTACGCCGTTGCGTGTGGCACCGCGCTCGCGTCGGCGTTCATCCTGGGGACACTTGCGCGGCGCGTGGAATCGCCTGGGCAGGAGGCTACGCGTCATCAGGCGGCGCGCGACCTCTCAGCCGGAGAGGCGGCCAGACAGCCTGCCGGAAAGTCGAGCGCAGGTTCCGAGGTCGCGACGCATCATACGGCCACCTCGACGCCGGGCGCCCCGCAGGACCATCCGCATCGCAACCTCGGCGCGCGAATCTCTGCGGCGCTCGAGGGCTTGCGCTTTGTGGCCGCCCATCCGCTGCTCTTTCCTGCGCTCATGCTCGACTTTCTCGCCGTGCTCTTGGGCGGCGCGACCGCCTTGATCCCCGCCTTTGCGAGCGACGTGCTCGGCGGCGGCCCAGAGCTCACGGGCCTCTTGCGAGCCGCACCTGGGGTTGGCGCTGCACTCGCCGCGTTCGTCCTGACGCGCTATCCAATCAAGGCGCGCGTCGGCGCGGCGCTCTTTGTCAGCGTTGCGGTCTTTGGTGCGTGCACGATCGCATTTGGAGCGTCGACATCGATTCCCGCGGCGCTGATCTTGCTGGCACTGGCAGGCGCCGCGGACATGGTCAGCGCCGTGCTGCGCGGTACCTTGGTGCAGACCGCGACACCGCCTCATATGCGCGGGCGGGTGAGCGCCGTCAACCTCCTCTTTATCAGCGCATCGAATGAGCTCGGGGAGTTTGAGTCCGGCGTCGTTGCGCAGTGGGCCGGTGTCGTACCCTGCATTGTCTACGGCGGTGGCGGCACCGTGCTGGTCGTGCTCGCCTGCGCGGCCTACTTCCGTTCACTCTTCGCCCTCGACCGAATGGACGACGCGGCGCCGCGGACACATCCGTCTCCGGATGGCAGGCCGGCAGATCGGCCGTAGCGACCAAGGCCTCCGACGCGGCCGCGGCCGCGATCGTAAATGCCAACGCGAAAGCGGCGAGTCGAGATCCTCATCGGACCTCACTCGCCGCATCGTGTTCGCTGACGACCTGAGCGGGGGCTCAGGTCATCATTGGAGGGATTACCAGCTCGTGCAGATCGAGCCGGTGTCGTTGTTGAGCGCTTCGATCGCGTCGTTGGCCGCAGACGCAAATTCCGACGCACCCTCGTAGTCGCCGTACGCGACGAGCTCGAAGAACGGCAACGCGTAACCGCACTCGCCCAGCTCCGAGAAGCTCATGCCCGCCCAGTAGAGCGCGTAGGGCAGCCACGGGTGATCCCAGTGCTCGTCGAAGAACTCGTAGTAGTGGTCGACGGCCGCCCAGTACTCGCCCATCTGGTGCTTGGACACACCCATCGCGAACATCGCGACCGGAGCACGGTCGTCGTTGGGGTACGCGGCGCGCCATGCAGCAAACGCGTCGTACGCCTCGCTCCACTTGCCGTTGTCCATCAGGTCATACGCGGCATCAAAGGCAGAGGTCGCGTCGCCGTTGTTCTTCTTTCCGCCGCCACCGGGATCGGTGATCGTGGTCTTGCCGTTCTTCTCGAACTTGATCGCGAAGATCTCTTGGTCGGCCGCCTGGTAGTCGCCCGCCGCGAGCACAAGGTCCTTGTCCTTGTAGTCGTTCCAGCGGACGCGACCCTTCTTCTTGCTGCTGTAGGCCCACACGCGGACCTTCTTGGCCTGAAGCAGGAAGGGCGCGTGGGTCGGGTCGTCCAGCTTGAGGGTCTGACCGGCCGCGAGCTTGTAGTTCAGCATCTTGGCGTTCTTGGAGCCCGGCACGCTGGGCACCCACTTGGTGCCACCGTCACGGTCGGTGAAGAACTGCAGCCGAACCTCGACCGAGCCGGTGCTGTCGTTGGTCACCGACAGGTAGCGCTCGTCAAAGGTCGCGTCGACCGGGTCAGTGCCACCCTCATCTCCGCCCTTGCCCTTCTGTGACTCGTCGAGCTTGGGCAGCACCCACACCGAGTACGAGCCGATGCGGTTCGATCCGTACTTGATCCACATGTAGCCGCCGTCGCCCCAGTTCGATCCCCAGGAGTTGCGCATGAGCCATGCGCCCTTGGAGTCGTCCCAGCCGACGATGTTGACGGCGTGGTTCACCAGGCCAGGGTCGTTCTCGTTAAAGACGCCGCCGGTGTACGCGATGAAGCCAGAGGTCGCGTTGACCGCCGTATTGATCGGACCGTACTGGCAAAGCGCGGCCTTGATCTCCTCGGGGCTCGCGGGCGTGGAGCTCCATTGCTGTCCGACCCAGCCCCAGGCTTCCACCTGATAGGGCTGCTCGGCCGACGCCGAGCAAGTGTTGTTCGATGCGGCGTAGGGCACCTCCGCCTCGGTCGCGATGCCCTGATTCGGCTTGTCGGCCACCCACTCGTAGATCCACGAGTACCAGCCGCCGCTGCAGGTGCCCTTGGAGCCCGAGCTTGGGCTCACGGTGCAGTTCACGACGTGCTGCTCGGAGAGGTCGGCCTTGTGATTGTTGAGGATGCTCTGCCCTGCCTCGTAGGCCGCGATGCCAGAGAATGCCCAGCAGCTGCCGCACGAGCCCTGGTTGCGCACCGGGGACAGGTGGTCGGACCACGCAAAGGCGCCCGCCGACGGCGAGCACACGTCGCCCGAGCCAACGCCAGGCGCTTCCTTGCTGCCGCCGCTTCCGCCCTTGCCACCGGCACCGGGTGCATCACCGAGTCCGCCCGGCTTCTTGGCCAGGCTGCCGCGGCCGTGCCGAACGCCCGCGATCGACATCAGGCTGCGGCCCTTGAGCGCCTTCTTGGCGCGCTCTTGCTGCGCTTTGAATTGCTTGGGCGTGATGTTGGGGATCTCAAGACCGACAAGCTCGGAGATCGGTCGATCCATCGCCTCGGTGTAGCCGACCTTGTAGCTGAGCTTTTGCGACTTGATGGTCGCGCGCAGCGTGCTGAGCTCCTTCTTGACCGTCTTGTTCGCCTTTGCCTCACGCTGCTTGTAGATGTCGCCGCGCGGAGGATTGGGCGAGTCGACCTTTGCCTCGGGACGCTTGATCCCACCACGTGCCGGCTTGCCACCGGCGGCCTTCACCACCGCCGACTGCTTGGAGATCTGTGCCGGCTTGGCGAGTGCACTCGGAAGCTTGATCGCCGCACGGACTCCCTTGTTCTTCTTGGGCTGGGACTTCGTGCCAGCACCGCGATCCGGGGGGCTCTCGGTCGGGGGCGGGAAGAAGAACAGGCTGGAGATCAACGCGAGAGTTGTCGGGCTGAGCGGCAATGGCATGGCGGTGGACTCTATCAGTGAGGGCCGGACGTAGACGCTTGGCCACGAGGAGATGTTCACGGCGTAAGGGGAGGCAGCGCACGTCTTGTCTCCAGCGGGTCACAAGGGATGCGTCCGCCCCAATCTTTGGTCACGCGCCCTGATTTGCTCTCGGCGTGGCCCTGCCGCCAGCCACCGCCGATCCGTGCGAAATCGAGCATGCCACTCGCCGGAGGTATGGCTCCCCACGAGATCATTCCGCCGCGACAGTGAAGATCTCAGACGTCGCTCGTGGGCCCCGTGCGTCACACGAGGCCACGAGCTCGCAGCCTGAGATCTCCACGCTCAAAACACGACGCGAATCAGCGAAGATTGCGGGCCCATTTGCAGCCGCTGCTCGCGTTCCTCGTTGGCCTTCTGTGCCTTGCCGTCTTCCTTGGCGCGGACGCTGGCGGTGGCCTTGAGCGTGATGCCGATCGGCAGGAGTGCAGAGGTCAGGATGATCCCGGCGAACGCGGTCTTGCCGGTCGCCTCGTACGCGTCGCGAAGCTGAGCGTCTTCGTCGGCCGTGAACTGATTGGAGGTCCCTGTTTCACCGCCACCGGCCTTGTCAAGCATGAAGCCCGTGCCGGCTCGGCCGGCGAGGCCGCCCAACATGACGGCGGCGCTGAGGCTACCCGCGATGATCAAGACCGTTCCCGCGATATCCATGTCGCGCGTGATCTTGCGTCGACGCTGCAAGCGAAGCTCCTCTGAGCTGGGACCCGCGGGCTCACCACGGTCGCGCGCGGCCGCTGCAGCCTCTGCGGCTTCGATCTGGGCGTCGATCGCTGTCAGATAGATCTCGATCTCGCGCGACTCGTAGTCGGCCTCGCCGCGCATCGCCTTGTCGTAGTTCTCAAGCATCTGACGGGCGCGCCGGAGATCCTCAAGATCTTGTTTGATCTTGTAGCGCTTCCAGTAGGCCTGGCCGAGGTTAAAGAGCATCGAGGGTTCGTTGCTCAGCTCCCAGGCGCGCTCGAACTTTTCGATCGCGCTGTCGTAGCGTCCAAGGTCGTAGTCGCGCTGCCCCGCAAAGAAGGCCTCCGCGGCGCTGCTGCGGACTTCGTCGTCGGGATTGGGAGCCGGCTCCGCGCTGGGCTCGCCGCCGCCATCTGCCCCAAGGACATCGCCGTAGTCGTCGCGCGGATGCTCACTCGGCGCGCCCGCGGGCCCTGCCGGCGCGGTCGTACCGTCGCTTGGCGGCGCGTAGCCACGCACGCCCACGCTCAGTCGCTGCGTCAGCGGGTCGGACGGACCTTGTGCCATCGCCGGGAACGACGCAAGTGCGAGCGAGAGTCCAAGCATGCCCGTGACGCACCGCGTCGAGATCTTCGTGCCCTGCGACGGCATGGATGTCGACTTAGATCTCACAGGTATCCTCCAACAGCATCTCTTCGCAGAGCTGCTCGCCCGAGACGCAACCATCGATACTGGTCCACAGGATGCCGTAGGGCCCCATGAACACCTCATAGACCTCCGCCTCGTCGGTGCCCGCAAAGGGGGCGCCTTCCGCATAGCACTGCTCATTGAGGGTCTGGCAGGCCTCTGGCCACGCGCAGGTGCGACAGACCGCTTGCTGTTGCATCTCGCCGATGTCGGTCAGCTCCTCGATGCAAGAGTCGCTGTCGCAGGTGGCACACTGAAGCACGACCTTGACCTCGACCGGCTCCGAAACCCGGAGCTCGTTGGTCACCGAGTCTTGAACGACCGCGAACTGCTCGGTCTGAATCGGATGGCAGAGATTGGTGAGGCCCTCGCACGCGTCGTCGGGCAGGACGTACGAGAAGGAGAGGGTCCCCGCGTTCTGCCCGAGCACGCCGTTGATCAGGGTCCACTGGACTTCGTCACTGCCGGGCAGTCGGATCCCGCCGCCGACGACGTTGCTGTTTTGCGCGACGAACTCGAGCTCGATCGGAAAGCCGGCGCCGGGCACCGCGACCGACGCGACGAGCGCCGAGACGACCGCAACGGAATCGTCGGTGGGAGGATCGATCAAGGGATCTTCCGCGCCCGGGATGCCCGAGCCTGCCTTGGTGAAGGCTTGCAGTGGGTCGCCACCGCCCGGGTAGGGGACCAGGAGTCCGCAGGCAAGAGCGGGAGCGAACGCGAGAGCGAGCAGCGCTCCACGTGACGAGATGTTGGACGGCATCTGCATCGCTTGTTGCCACAGACCGCCACGAAGGTCCATATGCGACGGCGCTTGTCTCGCGCGGCGAGCTTGCCTGCCATGGCGTCGCACGCCTGGATTGAATTGCGCCCCGGTGTGCCGACCGTTGGCGTGCTCGGGACCGCGCCGCGGAGCCTGCTACCCTTGGCGCCTCGTGGCCGACCCGACGACCGAAAGCTCTGCGCGACAGCTCCTGCGCGTCGGCTGGGACCAGGACTGGGACTTGGCGCGCATTGTCGCGCGTTGGCCTTGGGACGCGCGTTGGCGGGGGCAGGGCGTCGCGCTGGAGCAACATTGGTCTTGGGATCTTCAAGTCGGCCGCGACGCGCTGTGGCGCAAGGTCTCCGATACCTCGGAGACCAATCGCCGACTCGGGCTTGCGCCCATGACCTTGGTGGAGCGGGACGGTCAGGTGCACGGAGAGCAGGCGGCCGGACTCTCGACCCTGAGTTGGGTCGAGTCGCCGTGGGAATGGGAGGCCCCCTTCTTCATGCGATACGACCGCGTCTACGATCGCGGTCCGGTCAAGGTCGTGCGCACGGTCACGGTGCTGCAGGCCTTGGGTCCAAGCAAGACGCGCGTGCACGGTTATGTCGGAGCCGTCGTCGGCAATGCCCTGATGAAGTGGCTGGTTGGGAGGGCACTCCGCAGCACCCAGACGCGTTACGCCAACGTCCTGACCCAATACGAGGCAGAGCTACTTTGGCGTGATTCGGCGCCACCGCGTGGGCCGGCGATGCCTGCGGTGCCGCAGAGGCTCGATGCGCTGACGCGCGAACTGATCGAGGGCGGCTGTCCTTCCGCGCACATCGAGAAGATCGCGTCCTACCTGCGAAGCGCGGACGAGAACGAGCTCCATCGCATTCGCCCGTTATCGCTCGCGCGGCGCTGGAGCTTTCCGGACGAAGAGTTCCTCGGCTCGCTGCTCCATGCCACGCGCGCCGGCATGCTCAATCTGACCTGGGAGTTGACCTGCCCGCACTGTCGCGGCGTGCGACAGACCTTGGACCACCTGGGCGAGCTGCCCAAGAATGGGAGTTGCGAGGCCTGCGATCTCGAGTTTGAGGCCGGTGATCCGGGCGCGATTGAGGTGACCTTCCGCGCCCACCCCTCGATCCGAAAAACTCAAGCGCGACTTTGGTGTGCGGCCGAGCCCGCAACCAAGCAACACATCCTCGCGCAGCGCGTCGTCGCCCCCAAGGAGGTCCTTGAGCTGCGCGTGACGGCCCCGCCAGCGCAGAAGGATTCAGCGCAGAGCGATGGAGGTGCACGCGATCGCGAGGCCGAGCAAGCTCCGGCTATCTCGGAGTTCGTGCCGCCCAACGCAGACTTTCGGATCCGCGCCAAGGGATCGACCGCCGAGCTCATGATCGCCATCGATGCGGCCGCACCCGCGCGGGTCGAAGCGACCTGGCCTCCCCGGGACAAGACGCTGCTCAAGCTCGCGCCCGATGGACAAGTCGCCTTGCGCTCGGAGGCCGACGGCGCCGTGACGATCGTCCTTGAGTCGGTCAGTCCCGATCAGCTCGCGTTGCGGCCGCGCAGACTCTTTGGACTCTCTGACTTTCGCGATCTCTTCGCGGAGGAATCGCTCAACGTCGACGTTCAACTCGACGTGGGTGTGCAAGCGCTCTTGTTTACCGACGTGGTCGGCTCCACTCGCATGTACCTGGAACAGGGCGACGCCGCCGCGTTCGCGGCCGTGCGCGCGCACTTCATCCTCGCGCACGAGATCGTCGAGCGGCATCGCGGCGTGGTGGTCAAGACGATCGGTGACGCCGTCATGGCGGCCTTTGAAGATCCCACTGACTCGGTGATGGCCGCGATCGAGATCCAGCGCGTATTTGGTCCCGACCACGCCAAGAGCCCGCTCCGTCTTCGCATCAGCTTGCACGCAGGACCCTGTCTCGCAGTGAATCTCAATCGCGGCATCGACTACTTTGGCACCACGGTCAACCTCGCCGCCAAGCTGCAGGCCGGCGCGGAGGCCGGCGAGGTCGCGGTCAGCCGTGAGCTATGGCGCGACGCAAGCCTGCGCGCGCGAGTGCTCGAAGAGGGCGTCAAGGTCGAGGAAGCCGAGATCGAGCTCAAGGCGAACGGTGAAAAGCTCCCATTCGCGCGCCTCTTGGTGAGCTAGTGATGCCGGGGCCTTGGGTCCTTTTCGGTCGGACGCTGCGCTGGTGAAGCGGCGCAGGTGCGCACGTCGGCCAACGCACGCCCCGCGAGGCACGAGACGGCTTGCAGATCCGGCGCTTGTGCATGACACCACCGACCATGCTGGTGCGGATCGTCTACGGGACCGAGACCCTCAACGCCAAGGACCTTGCAGAGCGGCTGCAAGAGGCGCTTGAGGACGCGGGTCACGACGCAGAGGCGACCGATATGTCGGACTACAGCGCCGCGATGCTCGCCGACGAGACCCTGCTCTTGGTCGTGACGAGCACCTACGGCAACGGCGACCCGCCCTTTAATGCGCGCAAGTTCCTCAAGGAGCTGCAAAGCGATCAGGCCCCCGGTCTCTCCCATCTTGCCTTCGCGGTGCTTGGCCTTGGCGACACCACCTACGCGAACTTTTGCAAGTGCGGCAAGGACTTTGACGCCGCGCTCGGAAAGCTGGGCGGACGGCGAATCCTCGCGCGAGTCGACTGCGATGGCGACCCCGAGGATCCCTTTGAGGCGTGGACGGAGGCATTGACCGACCTGCTCGAGTCCCCCGACGCGCTGGAGTCTGCGTCGGTCCCACCGGATGCCTACGCCCGCGGCCAGATCGACAGCGAGGTGGAGGGCCTCCGCTACGAAGTCGAGGTGGTCGCCAACCGCAAGCTCACCGGAGAGGAGTCCACGCGCGACGTTCGCCACATCGAGCTCGCGTTCCTTGGCACAAGCCCCACCTGGGAGCCCGGAGACCGCGTCAGCATCTGGCCGGAGAACGACCCCGAGCGCACGCGCCGGTTCTTCAAGCTCACGGGTCTCAGCGGCAAAGAGATCGGCGAGGTGCACGGCCAACGCGACACGATGGCCGCACTCGCCCGCTTGGTGCTCGAGCTGAGCCTACCGAGCCTTGGATTCGTGGAGCGGCTTGCCGCCTTGGCGAAGAACTCAGCAGCACACGCAGACGCGGCGGCACAGCTCAACACGATCCTCGACGGAGACCGCGAGCAGCTCACGCGCTGGATGAGCGAGCACGACGTGCTCGATCTCTTGGAGACCTACGCTCCGCTGCCGCTGAGTGTCGATGCACTGCTCGCGTTGCTCGACCCGATCCAACCCCGCCTCTACACGATCAGCAGCAGTCCGGCCGCGCATGATGGGCAGATCCATCTGACGGCGTCCATCCTCAGCTACCGAGTCGGGGAGCAAACACGACGCGGAGCGACCTCTGCGTACATTTGTGACCGCATGGGCCAGCAACGAAAGTTGCGGATCGGGATCAGCCCCGCGGGCCACTTCCGACTACCGGCCGACCCCCATGTGCCCATGATCATGGTGGGCCCGGGCACCGGCGTCGCGCCCTTCCGTTCCTTTCTCTTCGAGCGCGACAAGCTCGGCCATCGCGGCGACACCTGGCTCTTCTTTGGCGCGCGCAACCAATCTTGCGATGCGCTCTACGGCAGCGAGCTTGAGCAGCTCGTCACCAGCGGCACGCTGACACGCCTCGATCTCGCGTGGTCACGCGACCAGGGGGGCTGCTACGTGCAAGACCGACTGCGCGCCAACGCAGACGACATCTTCGCGTGGCTGGAGCGCGGCGCTCACATCTACGTCTGTGGCGACGCCAGCAAAATGGCCCCACAAGTCCGTGCCACGATCGAGTCGATCGTGGCCGACCGACTTGGCGCCGACGCTGCGCACGCCTACATGACGGCGCTCGACAAGGGCCATCGCTACCATTTGGATGTGTACTGAGCGTGTGCGTGGCGGGAGTTCTGCGGTGGATCGGCGCGCAGGTGTCCGCCTCTGCCATTGCCGAGACATGCCGCCCTGCGCACGCACGTGCTTGCGCGCCGGCGTTGCGCTAAGGTCGGCGCGATGAGGCGTGACCTTGCCTGAGCGCAGCCCTGCGTCGCGCGACGAAGCGCTCGCGTATCTGCGCGAGCTCGGTCTTGGATCTGCACAAGAACCCGCCGTCATCGCCGCCATGGAAGGCTGCTCCGACGGGTGGATCGGGTGGATCGGGCGAGTCGGCGAGGACCGACGGGTCCTGTACCTCGTTCACGGCATGCCTGCCGAGGGGGTCAAGGATGAGCAGCTCTGCCAGGCAAAGCCCGAGCTGCTCCGCGACGCGCGACGGGGCGAAGGACTACGTCCCGTCGTTGGCGACTGGGTGCGCGTGCGCACCCGTGAAGGCGATACGCCGACGATCGACCTTGTCATCGATCGGCGCGGGGCGTTCTCACGCCGGCGCGCGCGGCAGGAGGTCCGCGAGCAAGTCCTCTCCGCCAACATCGACGTGGTGATGATCGTCACCGCCGTGGACCACGACCTCAACGCGCGCCGCGTCGAGCGCTACCTGTCCCTGGCGAGCGAAGCCCAAGTCGGTGCGATGCTGGTGCTGACCAAGATCGATCTGGTGCACAACGCAGCCCAGATCATCGAGGACGTCCGCGCCGCATTTCCCTCCCTGCCAATCTTTGCCTGCGACGTGCTCGGTGGCGCGGGCGTAGACGAGCTCCGGCACGCGCTCGTCGACCGTCACACCTACGCCCTGCTGGGTTCCAGCGGAGTGGGCAAGTCGACCCTGATCAATCGACTGCTTGGCGAAGAGTCTCTGCGTTCCGGCGCCGTGCGCCGCGACGGCAAGGGACGCCACACGACCACCAAGCGGCAGCTCATGCGACTCCCGGGTGGCTCGCTCCTCATCGACACCCCCGGCATGCGTGAGCTTGGACTGTGGGACGGCGAAGAAGGCGTCGCCGAGACCTTCGCAGAAGTCGTCGAAGTCGCCGCCGAGTGTCGCTACCGTGACTGTTCACACCACGCCGAGCCCGGCTGCGCCGTCCAGCAAGCCGTCCACGAGGGCAAGCTCGACCCCGCCAGAGTCACGCACTACCTAAGGCTGGTGAGCGAAATGGCCGAGCTTGGCCAGGCGCGACGCGAAGGCATGCGTCGGACCAAGCGGGCGGAGTCGCCGAGTGCCGGTCGGTCGGCGCGCAAGGGTGGGGCGAGGCGGTGAGGTCTTAGGTGGCGGTTGAGCGCGCACGGGTATTCCGGGATCGCGGACCGGTTTTCACATCCCACCCGACGTGAGTCCGCTATCTTCACCAAAAGGTCAGGCCGAGCAACGGCAATCTGCCCACGATGAGCCCGGAACACATTGCAGAGGTCTGGAACTCGCTTGATCGAGAGCAACTGAGCGAGATCGCGAATCGAGGACCGTCGCCGGTATTCGCGACCATCAGCGGAGCGCACTTGTACGGCTTTGCGTCGCCAGACAGCGATGTAGACTTGCGTGGAGCCTATCTTCTCTCGGCACGTAGCCTGCTCGGGCTTCATCCCTCCGACGAGACCGTGACGATCGTCGACAAGTCAGTCATCGATCTTGACTGGGTCGCACATGATCTTCGCAAGTTCGCGCGCATGATGATCAACCACAACGGCTACGCGCTGGAGCAGCTCTACTCTCCGCTTCGCGTCGTCACGAGTCCGGTGCACGATGAGCTGATGGATCTTGGTCGGGGCTGTGTCACGCGGCCTACAGTGCGGCACTATCTCGGCTTTGCACGAGGTCGCCGTCAGCGTCTGCTCGAACCGTCCCCGACGGTGAAACACCTCCTCTACGCATATCGCGTACTGCTCAGCGGCATCCACCTCATGCGGACTGGAGAGGTCAACTCGAACCTCCCCTCGCTCAACCTTGAGTTCCGTCTGCCGGAGATTGACGAGCTCGTCGAACGCAAACGACTCGGCGCTGAGAAGATGGCCTTGGACGCCAATGACCTCGCCATCAACGGTCGTCTGCTCGACGAACTGGAGGGCCAACTGCATGAGGCCCATGCCACGAGCTCGCTTCCCGATGAGCCGCAGTCGGTCGCCGCGCTCGACGACTTCGTCTTTCGAACGCGGCTCAAGACCATCGACGGGGAATTTGGTCATGTTTCCGATTGAGGAAGCGACCATCTTTCTTGCCGTGGCGGGAAGCCAGGCGCACGGAACCGCGCGCGTTGGGTCTGACCTCGACCTTCGCGGTGTGTGTGTGGCGCCGATCGATGTCCGTCTCTCCCTTCATCGCAACTTTGAACAGTTCGACGGTGTGCTTCCGTCAGGGCTGGCGGAATCACTCGAGCGCTACGCTGAAGGAAATGCCGCGGCAGCCGACGCGGTGGCGGCAGCCGACGTGAAGTCCGAATGCGTGATCTTCGAGATTGCGAAGTTTCTCGCACTGTGCGCAGCGTCCAACCCCAACGCGCTCGAAATCCTGTTCACGGATGAGCGCGACTGGGTGGTCGCGACACCAACGTGGCGCGAGCTGCATCAGCAACGGCACGTGTTTCTCTGCCAGCGGATCCAGCAGACCTTCCTGGGCTATGCGACGGCACAGCTCAAGCGCATCAAGAGCCATCGTTCGTGGCTCATCTCACCGCCTCGCAATGCGCCCGCACGGGAAGACTTTGGCCTGCCGCCTCATGGTTCCGCATTGAGCCGTGACGACCAGAATCGTGTGGAGCAAAGTATCAGCGAGAAGATTCGCAGCTACCAGATCGACGAGCTTGAGATGCCGAAGTCCACACGTGTGGCGCTCCACGAACGACTGGTCGCTCTTCAATGCGATGTGCTCGGTGTCGGGGAGGAGCGTCTCGACGAGCGTCTAGGCGCCGTGGCGATGGAATCGCTTGGCCTCCCGCCCGCCGTCATTGCCGCATTAACTGCCGAGAAGCGCTACCGCGCCGCGATGAAGCAGTGGGATTCCTATCAGTCGTGGCTGACGCATCGCAATCCGGCCCGCGCGGAGCTCGAGAGGCGCTTTGGCTACGACACGAAGCACGGAATGCATCTCATTCGGCTGATGCGGATGTGCGTCGAAGCGCTTGAGACCGGTGAACTTCATGTCCGGCGGAGTGACGCGGTGGAGCTCGTCGCCATTCGTGATGGGGCATTTGACTACGACGCCCTGATAGAGATGGCTCAGTCCCTTGAGACAGCCGCGGCCCTCGCCGTGAAGTCGACCAAGCTTCCCCCGGACATCGATCGAGCCTACGTCGACGAACTCCTGCTCCGCGTCGTCCATTCGGTCCGCTGAGGCACGCGGCGCAGCAACCTGGTCGTTCGGCCATCAGGGGCTCGTGACGACCGAGCATTCCGTCCTCTACGCGTAGGTCCCAGATTAATCGGAGGTATGGACAGCAATAAATCGCGCCGGCACAGCATCGACAAGCCACACGCCGTTGGCAGAAACAAAGAAGGCGCAGCCGTCGGCATACATCGCTTGGGCGTCGATTCGCAGAATCGTCGGCGCGCCACGTCGGGCGCCGACCGACCTGGCCGTCGCGACATCGACCGAGAGATGCACGTGATGCCGTTGCATCGGCAGGAGACCGTCCTTCTCAATCGAGGGAAGCGCCTCAGGCACGGTGCCGTGATAGAGCACTGCGGGGGGTGTTGAGACCGCATAGCCGAGGTCGACTTCGACGCTGTGTCCCTGGCTGGCTCGGATCTGCGTGCCGTCCTCGGAGAATGCGAAGCGCCGCTTGGGATTGGTTGCGACCAGCTCGTCCAGCTCCGCTCGCGTCATGCGGACTCCCTTACCGGCGGCGGCTCGCAGGAGCGTGTCGACGTCGGTCCAGCCCGATGCGTCGAGCGAGATTCCGATCAGCTCGGGCTGGTGGCGAAGCACGAGGCTCAAGAACTTACTGGCCGAGGTCTTTGCGGATTCACGCATTGGATCGTTCCCATCTTGTCGAAGTCTGAGCGGCTCCGTCATTGCACTTCGGGCTGCCCCCTAGAGCCGCGGATCGGTCGCCTCCGTCTCGAAAGCAAGGACACCAAACGCGCACTCATGCACACGCGCGAGCGACTCTCCGCCAACAAAGCGGCGCAACCCCTCCATGCCCAGGGCGTATTCGCGGCTGGCGAGGAACCGCTTGGCGCGGAGGCCTCGCTTCCGCAGTCGCTCGAGATGCTCGGGCAGCGTGTACTCGGGACCGTAGATGATCCGGAGATACTCCCTCCCACGGCACTTGAGCGCGACCTGGACCTTGGCATCGGCGGGGCCGCGCGCCCAATCGATTGGCTTGACGACCATCCCTTCGCCACCAGACTCGGTCATGTCGGTCCACCACTGCACGCACCGTGCGATGTCATCTTCATTTGCTGGATCGATGACCAGGCTCGCCGTCTCCTTTACAAAGGACGGATCCGCCTCGTGTAGTGACGCGATGGTATGTAGGTGCCAACTGTGATCCTGCTCGTCGTGCACGTGCCCCTCACTAGCGAGGATGTGAAAGGGCGCAAAGAGGAGATCGTCGGTGGAGTCGACCGTCCAGCAGTAGCCGCGATATGCGGCTGTGTAGGCCTCCATGCAACGGTGGCGCTCAACGTGCCGCTCAAGCAACCCACCCAGGTCGATGCCGCGGCTGGCAGCCGCGGACAGGGCATCGACGGCGGCGGTCAAGCTGCTTCTCCCGGCCGCTGCAACGGGTGCGTACTGTAGCCGCAGTAGCTCTTGCGCTTTGGCGGACCACGGCAAGATCTCCGTGTCCAGGCAGACCCAGGCTGACTTGAGGCGGCCCCAAAGATCCGCCTTGTCACAGGCCGCACGGAGCCGCGCGAGGCAGCTCAATTCATCTTCCCGCTTCGTGAAGAAGGGACGACCCGTTCTTGTGTAGATCGAGCCGCCAGCCGGGTCGTCGATTCCGAACCGGCGCAGGCCCACACGTGCATCGC
>CAZVEM010000054.1:0-21909 GCA_964626165.1 uncultured Nannocystaceae bacterium | reverse complement strand
GACCACGACTTGCGGACGCAATCTCCGTTTGAGGAAGGAACTCAGCCGCCTCCCAACTGCGTGGGGGGAAGCTCAGCGTGCCGTTGATGAGTCGGCGAAAGAGACCTGGGGGATGAATCGGCGCTGCCGCCCACTCGGCGGGAGCGTTGGCCGTCTGTAGGTAGAGTGTGTGATCGAACGCTGCCGTCTCATGGATGCTCCCGTCGTGGAGGTGCAGGGTTGGAAAAAATGTCGCTGCCTGCAGACGGGTGTGGAAGCGAAGCGCCATGGGGTGCACACGCGCCGCGCCCTTGCGCAGCTTGAAGACCGCAAAGCCGTAGTCGCGGACGGCCGGCGCCGCGGACCAGGACTGCGCCGGGATCCGAAAGCGGGCGTCAAGCCGGTCGAAGTCACGCACCGAGGGGACAAAGCTCGCCTCGAACTGACCGACCTCGACAACGCGCAGCGCCGCTCGGCTCTGTGGCGCCATGCGAAGGGCGCCAAGCGACTTTGAACGTGAGATCGGGAAGAGTGCGTCGAGTCGATCAAAGCAACGGTCAAATCCTTCCAGGTCGACAAACTCAACCTGCGACTCGACGGCGTCTGTCAGCGTGGGCAGGGGTAACACCATCGCGACCTCGTCATCGAGGTCGACGTGCATCGAATAGATGAGGACCTGGGTTGCACCCTCATGCCGTGCGAAGATCTGAGTGCCCGAGACACTTTTCACCCGGCCTGAGAAACAGCACATCCTCGTGGCTCCCTCGTGCACCATACGCGAGGTGGTGCGTTGAGGGTAGGAAGCTTGAGACTCGCGGATCGAACCCCGCGACCGAGCGCGATGGCTGCTACCCTGGGCGCATGATGGCGAGACGAGCACGGGCGTTCCGTCAGGTGGATGTCTTTGGTCGGACCGCCTACCGGGGGAACCCGCTGGCCGTCGTGATGGATGGCGCGGGGCTTTCGACGGAGGAGATGCAGGACTTCACCGATTGGACCAACCTCTCCGAGGCCACCTTCTTGCTGCCGCCGACGACGTCCGATGCGGACTATCGCGTCCGCATCTTTTGCCCCGGCCGCGAGCTTCCCTTCGCGGGTCATCCAACGCTGGGGAGCTGTCATGCGTGGCTGGAGGACGGCGGAGTTCCCAACGCCGCAGGTGCATCGGACGTGGTCGTCCAGGAGTGCGGCGTCGGTCTGGTGCGCTTGCGTCGGGAGGCCGGCCTGCTGGCATTTCAAGCGCCAAAACTCCAGCGCAGCGGACCGCTCAGCGACGAAGATCTGTCTTGCGCCATCGAGGCGCTCGGCGTGGCGGAAGAGCAAGTGCGGGCGCACGCTTGGTGCGACAACGGGCCCGGATGGCGCGGCCTGATGCTCGAATCGGCGGAACTCGTGTTGAGTCTCAAACCTAGACTTGAGCGCATCGCAGGCTGGGATCTGGGGATCGTGGGCCCCTGGACCGACGAGGGATGGGCAGCACGGTCCGGCCAGGAGGCGCCGTGTCAGTTCGAGGTCCGTGCCTTCTTCACGGGCAGCGCGGGCATGATCGAGGATCCCGTGACGGGCAGCCTCAACGCCGCGCTCGCCCAGTGGCTCATTGGCGCAGGGCTTGCGCCCTCGTCCTATGTTGCCAGTCAAGGGACCTGCTTGGGTCGGCAGGGGCGGGTCCATGCGGTTGCCGACGCGGCCGGAGAGGTTTGGATCGGCGGCTCGACCTACACCTGCATCCACGGCAGCGTCGCTCTCTGAGCGGACGTCCTCCTGCCGGCCAGTTGCGACCGAGGCGCGACGGTGTCGGCTGTTTTCGACAGCCTGCTAGTCGTCGATCACGACCTCGGATGGGTTATCTCCATCTTTGGCTGCGTCTGCGCCGGGTCGGCGGCCGCTCTTGACCTCCGCCTCTGGCACGTCGTTGCGCGAGCGGGAATCATTCAGGCAGCGCTTGAAGCGGGGATCATCCGCCGAGACGGTCTCACCACGCTCCCGTGCGGCCTCAAGGAGCTTCTTCTCCCAAGCGAGGCACTTCTTTTCTTGGAACGGCCGGTAGCTCTGTGGATCGACTGCCGGAAGGCCGTGCCGGGCCCTGACCTCATTGGTGAGCTGCGCCTCTTGGTCGGTCTCGCAGTAGACCGTCACCTGCAATGACTCCGAGCCGTGCTGGTGGTACTGCGTCTTTGGATCATAGGGGCCGCGCTTTGCGACCTCCTCGGGCTCAGGCACGGGGTAGGTGACCTTGAAGAGCTCGACCTTGTTGGCCCGCTCACCGTTGTGGGTGCGCTCCCATTCGCGGCAAAGGTAGCGGGCGTGCCAACGGCCGTACCACGCGCCGCTGCCTCCTTCGCTCCCGATCACGCGGCGATTCATCTTGCGAGTGCGGCTGTACCAGATCCACGGGATTGGGTAGGTGGAGTCGCAGATCTCTTTGGTCGCATTGGGCATGAAGCACGCGTACACGTCCGTGTGGAGATCCCATGACTGACGCTGACCGTCGGTCACGACGGCGCGCATGAAGACGTTTCGTTTTGGCGGATTGGGAGCGAACATGGCCCAGCCCTGACTGGTCTGGGTGATGGAGAGCCAATTCTTCACGAGCTCACGCGCGGGCTCACGGAATGGCAGAACCGACTGCTTATCGGGGAGCAGCCAGATGCCCACTGCGGCGCAGTGCCAAAAGAACATCGTCCCGACCAGCGCCCGACCGATGGGCCCGTACGCCACGCGATGTGGCTCGGGCGGGTAGGGGAGCGCATGCGCTGCGTCCGTCGCTTCGGGCTCGGCGGCCTTCTGGGACGGCTCAGCCGCGGGATCACGTTGGATGAGCAGGCCAAGCGCGCCACAGAGGGGCACAAACCAAAGCGCGTGCACTGTGTCGGCACGATGGAGCAGCGCCGCGATCGCGGCGACGACGGGGAGCAACGCCGGAGTGAACCGGGAGATGAGCTGGCTCGTCCCGCCCGGCGCGGGCTGTGGCACGCCTTCGGAGGTGTCTCGCGGACGAGAGCGTTGCAGCCGGATCGCGACCACGATCAGATAGGCAGCGGCGCAGGCGAGCAAGTGATGCAGCTCGACCTGCTTGGGGAGCGGCGGCAGGTTGGGCAGCGCCCAGCGCTGTCCGACCACTCGGTCGAGCAATGACAGCGTGTCGAGCACCAGGCCCGGTCGACTCATGACGTAGGCAGGTACTGCGAGCGCCGCCGTCGTGACAGTCGCGGCGATGACAGAGAGCGGAAGCGGGTACGCGTCGATCTTCTGCTGCGCCGCCGTCGGCTGCGAGTAGGGCAGTGGTTTGGTCCAGGAGGTGGGGACCGGGATGCCACGGTCGGCGAGGAATCTCGCAACGACGGCAAAGGCCTCGGCGAGCTCGCGTCCGTTGAAGAACGCGACGTAACAGGAGAGCAGTCCGGGCGTGAACCAGCCGATATTCATCATCAAGAGCAGGTGGCCGTGGAACATGATGCCCAGGCCGAGCCACAGTCGGCGCCCCATCAGCCAGCGCAGGACGAACTCAAGGTCGATGCGGACCGAGCGATGCGGCAGGCGGATCTCAAAGGGCTGGTAGTAGAGCCGTCGGGCGAGGGTGATGATGAACAGCGACCCAAACGCCGTTGCTGCCGCCACCAAGACTTGAATCTTGAAGATCTCCTCAGGCGTAGCTTCGGGCGTGTAGTGCACCGGATAGAGCCAGATCACCATCGAGAGGAAGCTCAGGCCGGCAAGGCCCAAGCCCAATCTTCCAACCAGAGTCTGCGTCGGCGATATCTTCGCGCGGTGCTTGAGCGCCCAACGGCCGACAAGACCCAGCACGACCACCGGGAAGAAGCATTCCCAGTAGTGCACGACGTGGGTGTTGAGCCGGAACAGGTTGGTGCCAAAGATCGCAGAGAGCTGTTGGGGCGGGTAGCGATAGAAGTGATCGAGGTTGAGAGCGAAGTAAAACGAATCGCCTTTGGTCCAGATCGACCCGTTCTTCACCACGCCGGTGTCCATGTAGAGGACTCCGAGCTGGAGGATCACCAGAAAGCGCGGCCAGAACGGGATCGCCCGGTAGATCGGCTCTTGCACCGCGACGCCCGGCGGAGCGCCCGCTGCCGCGATACGCGGTGCAGCGGCACCACCTTCGTCGAGACGTCCCTGACGCCGCAGTCGTCGGCAGCGCAGCCAGTTGTCAACGCTGTAGGCGGCGTCGCAGCGACTTAGGCAAAGGTAGAAAAAGACGGTGCGGTAGACGTTCTCCGAGCCCTCCCAAAACACCTGGTTGCGCAGCAGGAGTCCGTGATAGAGGAACCACGCGATCCACTTCACCCAGCGCGTCTGGAATCCAACGATGAACATGATCATCGCGATCTCAAAGACGATGAGGTACGCGTAAAAGAAGCTCGGCGAGCTATCGAACAAGAGCAGCGAGTAGTTCGGCCCCTTGAGCCAGGTCAGGACCGCCTGGTAGTCAAAAAAGCCGGCAGGGTCGCTGGAGACGATGCCGTCGCCAAAGCCCGCGAATTGCTCTCGCGCTCGGTAGTGTCTCGCGACCGCAGTCGGAAAGAGCCCCTCGTCTGTGAACAAGTAGATGAAGTGCTCGGACAGCTCGTTGATGTTGCAGAGCGCGGCGAGACCAAAGGTAATGCGCAGCGTGCCGGTCGCGCGAGGATCTTCCAGCCGTAGCAGGAGGTTGCGGACATCTTCGCGATGGACGACAAAAAACGTGGCAAGCCCGAGGAGGCAGAGGAACATCAACCAGCCAGCGCCGCTCGACAGTGCAACCGCGGGGAGGTTGACCGGATCTGTGGAGGCAAGCAGGGACATTCGTTGGGCGCAGCGTACCCGGGCTTGAGCGTGCGCGCTCCGCCGCAGGACCCCCTCCAGTCGCGTGAGTTAAGGCGCAGCGCGCTGACTGTGCGTTGCGCTGACCGGAGCCGCAGCATCGGCTCTTGATGCGGGCCCGGCTCGTTGGGCAGCGACTTGCATGAGGTTGACCGCGGCGAGCACGAGGAGCGCCGCGAAGAATACTGTTTCGCGAACGGACCGCGCTGCGGTCGAGACATCCCACTCGCGATCGCTTCGGCGGTCTTCTGTGTGCTGACGCACCGTCGTGGCATCGTGATCGTGCGCATGCGGTGGCGGAGCAGGGATGTCGCTCGTGCGACCGACGTCGCTGCGCGCCGCGAGTCGTCCACCGACACGCCGGCTCACCCGCAAGCGATCAAGCGCGAGTGAGATCCCAAGAATCCAGATGGGCGTGAGCCCGCACAGGCGCCGCGCGCCAAAGCTCGCGCCCCCGTCAGGGTCACGGACGAGCGCCATGAGCACGACAAACACGACGACAGTCGCGAGTGATGCGATGGCAGCCGACCGCTGCTCGTCGCGCTCCTTGGAACTCGCCGCAGGTATTGCGGCGGACAGTAGGCCGAGCAGCGCGAGAACGACCACAGGACTGTGCACGAGCAAGCCGTTGGTTCCCATCAAGACCGTCGCGAGATCGCGGGGGAGATCGTAGAGGTCAAAGAAGTCCAGCCCCCATCGGACCGGCCCCGTTGCACTACCCGGATGCATCAACGCGAGGGCGCCCTGCGGCGCGAGACCAAGTGCGCCGCCCAGCAGCATTGCCGCTGCTGCGCGCGCTGCCGCACGACGATGCTCTGCACGGGCGTCGAGGACGAGCACTGTCAGCGGCCAGGCAATCCAGAGCAGGTTCTGCAGGCGTGTCAGGACGCAGAGAGTCATCGCGAGCGCGAGGTACAGCTCGCTCCTGGATTGCTGGGGGTGTCGGCGCCACCCGCAGATCGCGAGCACGAGCAAGGTGCACACAAACGCATCTGCGGCGTGGCTATACGCGGGCTGCACAGCCGAATAAAAGGGCAGCGGGGTTGCGAGCAGCACCGACGCGACGATGGCGAGTTGCTCTGCGGTCACCGACGGCGTGACGGGCACGGACATGGCGAGAGGCGCCTCTTGTTCCGCGCTTGGGTTGCGGTCAGTGGCGGCCCGCGCCTCGAGTCGGACGCTGAGCGCATACGTGAGACCCAAGAGCGCCGAGATCGGTGTGCAGGCGAAGAGCGGGTCGAGTCCCTGGGGCGCGCGCATGAGTCGCCCGAGCCACAGACCGAGCGCCATGAGGGCGCTCGGGAAGATCTCGCGCGGTGGAAAGCGCGTGCCATCGTCCGCGGGCCAGCGTCCCAGGCCCCAGCGATCACCAAGCGAGTGATATTGGTTGCTCAAGTCAAGATCGCCGTCGAAGGCGATGCTTCGCGCCGTGAGGTAGACGTAGTAGCCGTCTCCGCTGACGATCGGCGATCGGGGTCCCCACGATGTGACTGCCCAGAGGACCGCGCACGCAAGGCCGCTCAGCGCGAGGGCGATGAGCCAGCCTCGTGGGGCCCTGGCCTCTGACGCGTGCGTCGTACTGTGCTGCGGGGACACCTGAGGCGCATGACGATGCCACATCGAGGCGTCCGCCAAGTCTCCGGACGGCCTTTCGGGTGCACCCACTGAGCCGTCGGAACCATCTGCCCCAGATCCGTGCGGCCCATCACCTGAACCCGGGATGAAGACCGCTTGGATGCCTCGTGCCCGCCGGCTCGGATGCCGCGGGATAGCGAGAGAAGCGATCGGCCGCGCTCGATCTACCCCGGGCGGCGCGCGCGGAGCCGATCGACCAGCCACTTGGACAGGGTCGGGACCGAAGTTTTTCGCCCGATCGGAGCCGATGACGCCAACCCGTGGGCCTGGGCGCGCCACGGTGCTGATACGCTCTCGATGGATGCGCCCCTGTCCCTACAAGCGGATTCGCGCCTTGGGCGAAGGCGCCGTTGGCGACGTGCATCTCTCCGTCGACCTTGAGGGTCGTCGCCTCGTGGTCGTGAAGTGGCTCCGCGCGGAGGTCAACGAAGACAGCGAAGCCGCGAGTCGATTCCGCCGCGAGGCCGCGCTGATGTCTGGCAAGCACTTTGCAGGTGTGATCCAGGTTCAGGACTACGGCGTCGACGAGTACGGCCGAACCTGGATGGCCATGGAGTTTGTCGACGGCTTTAACCCCGCGCATGTCATTCAGACCGGGGACTGCTGGAGCATCGCTCGCTTGCTCGACGGCGTGGGGCGGAGTCTCGATGAGCTCAACGGCGTCGGCGTGGTCCATCGCGATCTCAAGCCTGACAACATCCTGGTCCGCGAGTCGGTCGATCTGTCGTGGGAGCCGGTCATCATCGATCTCGGGATCGCAAAGTGGCTCTCCGAGGAAGAGGCGACCGCCACCGGCTCGGTCTTTGGCACGCCACACTACATGAGTCCAGAGCAGTTCCGCGACGCCAAGCACGTCGGCCCCGCAACCGACCGTTACGCGCTCGCAGTCATCGCGTACGAGCTCTTGACGGGGCGTCTCCCCTTTGACGGGCGCAGCCTCCCCGAGCTCTTGCGACAGCATGTGGAGGGGACCGTGCCGCCGCTCCGGTTGATTCCGAGAAAGCCGGTCGAGCCACGGGCACCGACCATGCACGACAGCGAGCGCCCCGTGCCAACGCCCGCGCTGGATGCCTTTATGCGCAAGGCAATGGCCAAGACGCCACAGGCCCGGTTTTCGAGCGCGGCGGAGATGGCGTCGGCGTTCATCGTCGCGGCGCAGTCCGATGGGGTCTGGTATCAGCCTTCCTATCCGCGTCCGCTCTATGACGAGGCGCAGTCCAGCGCGCTCGTGATTGAAGGACCCTCCGGCGTCGTCCCCTATGACCTCAAAGACGGGCCCATCGTGCTCGGACGGCATGAGCGCTGTCAGTACGTGCTCGCCTCGCCGCGACTCAGCCGGATGCACGCTGCGATCTATCGCCATCGCGGTCGCGCCTGGATCGGTGATCTCTTTAGCCAGAACGGCACTCGACTTGAGGGACAGCAGGTCACCGCGGGCGAGCCGGCGGTGCTCAGCACCGCGCCCCAGGGCAACAACGTTGTCTTGTACGACCAGTCGCTCCGAGTCGTCTGTGGATGAATGCGGCTGAATGCGGATGAATGCGGATGACTGCGGATGAATGCGAATGAGTGTGGACGAGCGCGGCGCATGGGGCCTGCGTGACCTCAAGTCTCCGGCTGCGACCGCGCTGCTCGTTGCACCCGCTCTCATCTGGCTCGGCGTGGCCGCCTTCGCCTTGTTGATGGCAAGCAGTCGGCCGGGCGCCTTTGGCCCCGTGGTTCGGCCCTTCCTCGCGGTCAGTGGCAGCGAGAGCTGCGCATCCTGTCATCTGGCCGAGTACCGCAGCTGGCACGCGACCTACCATCGAACGATGACCCAGGAGGTCAGTCGCGCCGGAGTTGCCGCGCCCTTTGAGGGGGAGGCACTGGTCCGCGGACAGCATCGCGCCGTCATGGGCAAAGGCGAGGATGGCCAGCCCACCATCACGGTCTACGATCTCCGTCGCGACGAGATGGTGCTGCGTGCTCGCGTGGTCCTCAGCGTCGGCAGCCATCGATATCAGCAATACGTCGGTCAGATCGAAGCAGGGCGCTATGCGACGGCAGCCGGCGAGCTTGTGCGGCTCCCGGTCGCTTGGCACCTCGGTGAAGCGCGTTGGATCCACATGAACGACGCGTTCGTTGAGCCGCGTGAGGTCGACGGAGACCTCGATGATTGGTTGCGTCACCTCAACACCTGGAACGACAACTGCGTCTTTTGTCACAACACCCAGCCGGTGCCTGGTCGCAGGGCGGATGGCGCTTTTGCGACCCAAGTCGGCGAGTACGGGATCGCGTGCGAGTCCTGTCATGGTCCGGCGAAGGCTCACGTCGCCAGGCATCAAGATCCGTTTCGGCGGGTGCTGAGCGGGTGGTTGGGCGAGGTCGACGAGAGCATCACGGCTACCAGCCGGCTCGATCCGATGCGCGGAGCGGATGTCTGCGGTCGGTGCCATGGTCAGCGCATCTCCGCCGATCTGGAGTCGGTGATGGAGCGCGGCGATGGCTTCGTCGCGGGCCGCGACCTCTCGGCGTGCTCGCGACCGATCTATCGTGACTCCAAGCTCGCGGGGCGGCCGGAGATCGACTTCGCGCCGCGCTTTTGGCCCGACGGGACGCCGCGGCTTTCGGCCTACGAGTATCAGGGACTCATGTTGTCTCCCTGTGTCTCGGCGGCCGGCTCTCGCGAAGAGACCGCCCAAGGCCACGCCGGCCAGAAGGACGATCGCGAGCAGGTGCTGACCTGTGGGAGCTGTCACTCGATGCACCAAAGCGAGCCGGCGGGACAACTGCGTCGCGACCGTCGCGGCGATCAGGCCTGCGTCGAGTGCCACGCGGTCGATGAACTCAGCGGCGCGCGCGAAGCTGGAGGGCACGGGGCGCACCGAGTGATGGCGCCGTCGGTGAGTTGTGTGGACTGCCACATGCCCAAGACGACCTACGGGCTGCTGGAAGGCCTCGTCACCCACCGGATTAGCATTCCTCAACCTCAGATGCTGGTCGGGCGGCACGACCAACCCGACGCGTGCACGCAATGCCACGTGGACCGCACGCGCGAGTGGGCGGCACTGGCCGTGGACGCGTGGTCGAGCGTGCGGGACCACGCAGCGCACGACAAAGGATCGAGGGCGCCGATCGAGCTTCGTGCCGCGGCGCCGCAAGTGGTCCTCGACCTCTATGGAGGCGATCCGCTCCAACGCGGGCTGGCGGCAGACGCATTGGGCCAGCCTTTCGCGACCGGTTCGCCGCGGCTTCGCGCCGCCTGGTTGGTCGACGCGCTCGTCGACGAGTACGCCTCGGTTCGCTGGATGAGTTGGCGAGCGATCAAGGGAATCCTCGCGCGGGAGCAAAGCAGAGCTGTCAGGGATCGCGTCGGGGATGAGGCCTTCTCGCGTGAGCTGCTGAGCTCCGTCGCGACCTTGATCGAGGACTACGACCCGCACGGTCCTGCCGTGGAGCGGGTGCGGGTACGCGCAGCCCTTCGCGCGGCGCTGGGTCCGGGACCGCTGGATCACGACCTTGAGGCTTTAGAGCGCCTCGTAGCTGGTCGCAGCGACCAAGCGCTTTTTATCGGCGAATGACAGTTCAATGTCGGACGGCGTGGGCCCAAGCGCGGATGGTAGTCTGGCGTCATGTGTCGTCGATGGATTGGAATGGAACTCGCCACGTCCAAGCTTTGCCTGTGCATCGCGCTGTTGAGCGCAGCGGTCACGAGTTCCGTCGCTTGCGGTGGTCGTGATGGAGAAGATGCCAATGACGCTGCGACGGGTGACGGCGACGGTGATGGCGACGGCGACGGCGACGGCGACGGCGACGGGGACGGAGATGGCGATGGGGACGGAGATGGAGACGGAGATGGCGACGGAGATGGCGACGGCGATGGCGATGGAGATGGCGATGGCGATGGAGACGGAGATGGAGACGGAGATGGAGACGGAGATGTCGATGGCGAGCCGCTGGGGTTCATCGGCCTTCGCACCTCGATCGACGCGAGCGAGATCGGCGTCGTTGTGAACCTCGACGATCCCCTGTCCGCTCAGATCGCGGCGAACTACGTCGCCGCGCGCGGTATCCCGCAAGACAATGTTGTCGAGCTCTCGCTGGGGACCGCCGGCACGATGCCTGCAGCAACCTTCGCCCCGCTCAAGGCGCAGCTCGATGCATCGCTTCCCTCTGGGGTCCAGGCAATGGTGCTCACCTCGATGGTCCCGCAGCGCGTCGACTGCATGGGGGCCTCGGCCGCGTTCGCGCTCGGATTCGACATGCAGTACTGCCAGGCGGGGCCGCCGTGCCTCCCGACCGCACCCGTGCCTTACTTCGCGACCGACTCGACGAGACCCTACACAGACTTTGGGATTCGACCGGCGATGGTCCTCGCTGCGACGTCATTGGAGGACGCTGACGCCCTGATCGCCCGCGGCATGGCTGCCGATTCGACCTATCCCACCGGCACTGGGTACTTCGTACGCACCACTGATGTGGCGCGAAGTGTGCGCTACCCGCAGTTTATCGCGGTCGCGTCGCAGTGGGATCCCGTCCTCAACATGGAGTACGTGGACAACAGCGGCGGCATGGGATCGAACCTGATCGAGAACACGGATGACGTGCTGTTTTATCTCACGGGTCTCGCAAGTGTCGGCAACATCGAGAGCAATACCTATCTGCCTGGCGCACTCGCGGACCATCTGACGAGCTTCGGCGGCCAGATTCCCACGAGCGGCCAGATGTCGATCCTCAAGTGGCTCGAGGCAGGTGCGACCGCGAGCTACGGCACCGCGATCGAGCCCTGCAACTATCTCGACAAGTTCCCAGACGCCACCGTACTTGTGCCTGCCTACTTCCACGGGGCGACCGCGATCGAGACGTACTGGAAGTCAGTGCACTGGCCGGGGGAGGGCAACTTCGTCGGTGAGCCGCTTGCGCGGCCGTGGGGCGGCGATCAAACGGCCTGGGACGCGGGCACCATGACGCTCACGGTGACCACGACGAGTCTGTGGCCGGGAAAGTCATATGCGATCGAGCGCTCAAGCAGCATGAACGGGCCGTGGACGACAGTCGAGTCCGGGATCACCGTACCTGGGCATCAAGTCACGCAGCTTGAGGTCGTGGACACGAAGATCGCTTACTACCGGTTGATCGAAGAGTAGGGCACGCGTCGCGGGGTCGGGTACACGCGAGTTCAATCGTCGTGCCCGCGCGAATCGCCGTATTCGCCCTCGCTGTGCAGCCCATCGCACGCTTCAAGTGACACAACCGAGACGAGCGCGGACGCGGCGGAGACGGCAACTTGGACGCGCCTCGTGCATCGTGCGTCGGTGAACTCAGTCGCCAGTGTCGAGAACCTGACTCGCGGTATCCCGCGCCCATGGCGGCAAATTCTGCTCGCAACCCCATTTGCGCTTGCCCATCTCGCCGTGCTGGGTGTGCTTTGGACCGGTGCGCGACCGATCGATGTGCTCGTCTGTCTGGCGCTCTATGTGATTCGCATGTTTGGCGTCACGGCAGGCTATCACCGCTACTTCTCGCATCGCAGCTTCAAGACCAGCCGCGTTGCCCAGTTCGTCCTCGCAGTCATCGCCACGTCGAGCGCGCAGAAGGGTGTGCTGTGGTGGGCCGCGCACCATCGCGTCCACCACAAGAAGTCCGACACCGTCGAGGATGTGCACTCGCCACGCCAGCGCGGCTTTGTCTATTCCCACGTCGGCTGGCTCTTTGACGGCACTGAGAAAACCGATGAGCGCATGATCCGGGACTTGAGCCGCTACCCCGAGCTCGTGTTTCTCAACAACCACTGGTGGATGCCGCCCGTGGCGCTCGCTGTAGTGGTGTGGTTGACTCTTGGCTGGTCCGGACTCTTTGTCGGATTCTTCCTCAGCACGGTGTTTGTTTGGCATGCGACCTTCACCATCAACTCGCTCTCGCACGTGCTCGGGGTGCAGGCCTATGAGACGGGCGATGACAGTCGGAACAACTGGTTCTTTGCCCTCGTGACGCTTGGCGAGGGATGGCACAACAATCACCACTACTATCAGTCATCCGCGCGCCAGGGATTTCGTTGGTGGCAGCTCGACATCACCTATCTCATCCTGCGCGCGCTCGCGGCGGTGGGCGTGGTCTGGGACGTCCGTGAGCCTCCCAAAGCGATCGTCGATCGGGGCCGTCGCTGGAGCGACTCGCCTCGGGCGATTGTCCCGCTCGAAACGATTGTTCCGGTCCCGAGCTTGGAGCACTTGGTGCCGATCCTCCCGGCAGTCGCAACGGTCACGGCCGTCCCGGCCGTGGCGCTCCTCGGCGCGACTGGTTTACCCGCAGCACTCCCAGTGGTCGATCTGGAGTAGTGCCGCGGCCCCCGCGGTCCGCGACCGACGCGCGCGGCTTCGTCTTGGAAGCGGGTGCGTGCTTGAGACATCGAAGAGACCGTCGCACCAGGTCCGTCGGATTTCGTGCGTTGTGCCGGAACGCGAGCAGGACCGCACCACAGCTCGCTGACTTCGTGCTATGCGCATCCTCGCACGGCGATCGTGACTGGCATCGCCGTCCCGCGACCCAATGAATGCGCGCACTTCGGATGGCTCGCCCGCATTGCACTTGCGCCTGTCGCTGTGCTGGGTGCTGATCTATCTGTGCGGGGGCGTGTTGCTAGAGCTCGGACTTGCGCTGCGCTGGCATGTGCTGAGCGTCGATGAGCTTGGCCGCGATCTGATCCGGCTCGGGCATACCCATGGCGGCATTGCGGCCTTGGTCAACCTCGGCGTTGCGCTCGCCCAACTTCATCTCCGCGTGCCGCCGAATTGGAGCCGGCCGATCGCGCTGTGCGGTAGCTGCGGTGCGGCGGGGATCGGCGCCGGATTTGTCGGCGCCGCGTGGGGGCACGGGCCCCTCGATCCCGGGCCCCTGGTGTTGCTGGTGCCGGCGGGCGCCTTGTGCCTGATTTGCGCCGTCCTTGCCGTTCTCCTCCTCGGTCGACCCTCCTCCGAGTAGCGCCGCGACGCGACGGGCCTATGCTCGCGCCCATGGTCGATCACGAGCCGAGCCACTCATCCTCGTCCTCGGGCACGCAGGTGTCGCGGGACTCTGGGTCGGGCGAGTTCTTTCGTCCCATCAATCCGGCGACGGGCGAGGCGCTCGCGCCCGTGCCGGTGTCGAGCGAGGCGGACGTGAACGCAGCGATCGCGGCAGCACGCGTTGCCGCACTCGTTTGGGCCCGGCGATCGGTCCGCGAGCGGGGTGAGATCCTCATGCGCGCGGTGGCAGAGCTCAGCTCCGAAGAGAACCTCGAGGCCATCGCCCGGAGCATCACGGATGAGATGGGCAAGCCGCTGGCCACCGCACGCGCCGAGGTTCGAAGCGTGGCTCATCGATGCAGCGGCCGCCGCAGCGTCGGATGAAGTGACGCACGAGGCCGGGATCGATGTCACTGTCCAATGGCGACCGATCGGCGTGGTTGGGGTCATTGGACCGTGGAACTACCCGATCAGCACGCCCAGCACCCTTGTGCTGTCCGCCCTCCTCACGGGCAACGGCGTGGTGCTCAAGCCAAGCGAAATCACGCCCGGCAGCGGCGCGCACTACCACCGTGTCCTCAGCGCGCACCTTCCCCATGGACTCTTTGGCTTGGTGCAAGGTGGAGGCCCAGTGGGCGCCGCGCTTGTCCGCGGTCCAGTGCAGATGGTCGCGTTCACCGGATCGATCGCCACCGGACAACGGATCATGCGTGAGGCGGCAACGAGCATGAAGCGTCTGGTCCTTGAGCTGGGCGGCAAGGATCCCATGGTGGTGATGCCGGGTGCGGACATGGACGCTGCGGCGGCGTTTGCCGCCCGCGAGTCGCTTCGCAACTCGGGTCAAGTTTGCATTTCGGTGGAGCGTGTCTTTGTGCCGCGAGCCCTGCACGACGACTTCGTCGCAAAGGTCGTCGACCATGCGAAGGCGCTCGTGGTGGGCGATCCCAATGACCCCAAGACCGACCTGGGACCGATGGCAAGCGAATCACAACGCGCCATTGTGTTGGCTCAGCTGGCACAGGCGCAGGCGTCCGGAGCCTCGGTCGCGCTCGAGGGCAGGGCGCATGGCCCGGGATTCTGGTTGACCCCAAGCGTCCTGGGAAATGTCCTCGACGAGATGGAGGTCGCCAAGCAAGAGACCTTTGGACCCGTCGTGGCCATCTCTCCCTACGATGATCTCGATGAGGCCATCCGACGCGCGAACGCGTCGAGCTACGGTCTGGGCGCGAGCGTGTGGGGTCCTGAGGGGGAGGCCCTCCGTGAGGTTGGCGAACGCATGGAGGTGGGCATGGTCGGACTCAATCGAGGCCTCTCCGCGGTGGGTGGTGCCCCATGGGTTGGATGGAAAATGTCCGGACTCGGCCACACTCGAAGCGTGAGCGGGATGCGCCAGTTCTTGCAGCCCCGCTCGTTGAGTTCCGTGCGCGCTGCCAAGAAGTGACGCGAAACTTTCGCGACACTCGCCGACCCAGTTGGTCTGGTAATGTTCACGCATGGGCCAACTCGAGAGCCTGCTCGCCCAGGTTCCAGGACTTGCGGGCGAGGGAATCACGATCGAGAGCGATCAGCCGGTGGTCATGCACACGGCGGACGGTCGCGACTTGATCCAGCCGTGGCGGCTCTCCAGCGACGAGATCAATGATGCCCTGGCGGCGGTCCTCGACGAACAGCAGCAGGTCGAGCTGATGGTGGGCAACCTCATCGAGTTCAAGCTCGCGACGGCTGGCCACGAGTGGAAGGTCCTCTGCGAGCCGCGACAGGAGGGCATTCGGCTGCGGGCCCGACTCAACAAGATCGGCAAGAAGTCGACGAGGCGCGGACCCGGTGTCGACGTGCCAGAGCTGACCTTCGACGCCGCCGCCCCGCACGTCGCACCGATGCCAGCGGCACCCGCCGCATCGTCACTTGGGATTGCGCCGACGCCATCGGGGGCTAGAGCCGGATCGTCTGGTCCTGACGCGATCGACCTCGGCTCCTTCACTCGGCTCGAGAACCGGCTCGAGAACCGGCTCGAGAACCGGCTCGAGAACGGGCTCGAGAACGGGCTCGCAGACGACTTCGCGTTCGTACCAAGCCCGAGCGGACGGCAGATCAGTGACACGGCAGTTCCCGTCGCGCTCGATGATGACCCCTTCTCGGCGTCATTTTCGGCACCCAAGCACACTCGGAGCCCGCAGTCGGAACATGCCCTCCGCGCAGCTCCGCAGTACCCCGACCTCGACCCTGCAAGCTTAGGCAACGCGTCTGGCATCGCAGAGAGTGTTCCGACGACACCGCCCACCCCCGCGAGTGCCGGCAGGCCGCCCTCGAATCCTCTGCCCCGCGCGAGGGTCGACACTCAAGCCGGTGGTCCGGATCCGGCTCGACCGGATCAGCCCACCCGCAACGATCTCAAAGCGGTCGGCGACAGCGGTGCGTCCGAAGATGCTTCCACTTCTGGACCCACCGGCACGCTCGGCGATTCCGATCAGGCGACGGGGCAGTTTGCTCGTCAGCCCGGGCGGCCGGATTCAGCACCGCACGGCACCGCGGTGCTGCGACCTGTCGGAGCACCCTCGATGGGGACCGGTGTGACCAACGCTGCGATGCTGCAGTGGGGCTGCCAGCCGCGCGCAGTGTTTGATTCCCTTCGCACTGCCATTGTCGGCGTCGAGGCTGGCACGCTCTGCATCGTGCATCGCGACTCCGTGCTGCCCTGTGTGGAGTCCGAGTCACCGCTTTGCTTTGTCGATGAGGACGAGCCGAGAAGTCTTGGAGACGCCACGCGCGGCAAGCCCCGTGGATCGCCGATCGTGCTCGTGGTCGATGATCTTCCGCGCTGGCTTGATTGGATCTTGCGTCGCCTGGAGGAAGGGCACCGTGTCTTTGTCGAGACACGCGCACTGAGTCCCGACGGCGCGATGCGTGCACTCCTCGGCAGCAATCCGGGGCGTCGCGCAGAGCTTTGGCTCGCGGTTCATCCGACCGTCGCGGTGGTGCCCGAAGTCGGCGGATTTCGAATCTGGGCGCTGACCTGGCATCAGGGGGGCTAGAGGCCGTCCCGGCAGTTTGTCGAATGCGCCGTCAGTCGTCGCCTTGAGAGTCGCGCGCGCGACGGAGTTTCTCCACCAGGGTCGTGCGTCGGATACCAAGGAGCTGCGCTGCCGCGCTGCGATTGCCACTGGTTCGATCGAGGGCCTGACGGATCAAGTCGGTCTCAATCGCCTCAAGCACGTCGTAGAGCGAGACCCCAGCGTCGGGCAGCCTGAGCCGAATCTGCGTCGAAGCCATCAAGGGTGCTCGCGTGACGTCGGCGGATTCCGAGGGCGCGGCCTTGGTGGCGTCGCTCCGAGCCCCGCCCGCCTCGACACCACGGCGTCCGGCGCTCTCGGACACGTTGGCCGACGACATCGCGCCTTCTCGGGGCTGCTGTGGCGCGGCGACATTGTCGGGCGTGACCAGCGTGAGATGGCCGCGCCGTGCCGGATTGGTCCAATGTTCGTCGTGCCCCTCGGTGCGCTGCGGTGATGCGCTCGACGATTTGTCCGGTGCACCGGCTTCGTCACCGAACTCGGCGTGGCTAAAGTCCTCAAGGCCGAGCCGTGCCAGCGCCGCTTCGTCGAGAACCGCGCCACCTTGCAGCACGCACATCCGCTCGACGAACTGATCGAGTGCGCGGACATTTCCAGGCCAAGGATGCGTCATGAGCCGCGCCCACGCGGCGCCGGTGAGCTCCGGCGCGAGGGTCCCGGGCTGGACTGAGTGACGCTTGCGCATCGATGCGACCAAGATCGGGATGTCCTCGGCCCTCTCACGCAGCGCTGGCAACTCTACGGGGAGGGTATTGAGTCGGTGATAGAGGTCCTCGCGAAATGCGGCCTGCCGGACGAGCTGGGAGAGATTGTGCTGGGTCGACGCGATGACGCGGATGTCGACTCGTCGCGGCTGGGCCGATCCAAGAGGCACGACCTCGCGCTGCTCAAGCACGCGCAGGAGTCGAGACTGCACCGCCATGGGAAGCGACGCCACGCCATCCAAAAACAAGGTGCCCCTGTGCGCGGCGATCACCTGGCCGTCCTGCGCCTCGCTCGCGCCCGGGAAGGCACCCCGGACGTGGCCAAACAGAACGCTCTCTGCGAAGCCCGATGGCAGCGCTGCGCAGTTGATCGCAACAAAGGGGCCATTGCAGCGCGCCGAGGCAGCGTGCAGCGCTCGCGCGATGAGCTCCTTGCCCGTTCCGGTCTCGCCATGCAGGAGCACCGTGCTGTTACTCCGGGCAATGCGTTCGACGATGACAAAGAGTGCCCGTACGCGGGCGTGCTCGCCGATGAAGTCGGGCGCGTAGCGATCGCGGAAACGAAGCTCAGGCACCTCAACGCTGTCACTGGTCGAGCTCTTGGTTTGCGCCATCGCGCGTACCAGCGATTCAAGTAGCTCTCCGGGCGCAAAGGGCTTGACGACAAAATCCGCCGCGCCCAAGCGAATCGCCTCGACGGCGGCTCGCAAGTTGCTCTCGCCCGACATCATGACGTAGCTCGTGTCCGGGGCGATCTTGCGGGCGGATCGCAGCACCTCAAGGCCGTCTTCGTGCTCCAGCCACAGATCGAGGACCACTGCATCGAATGGTCGACTCGAATACGCACGCTGCGTCAGATACTCCAGCGCCTGGGCCCCCGTCTGCGTGCCCATCGTGGCAGCCCCGGCTCGCTGCAGGTGCGACTCCAAGGACGCGCAGGTCGGACCGTGATCATCGACGACGAGGATCGAACGACCCGTGAGGGGTGCAGGCACGGCGGGCAGAATAACAGGGCCGCGACTCGTCGACGCCGGCGCATCGCGACACCTGCGAAAATCACCTGCTGGCGACAGGACGTAGGAGGAGGTCGCACACGCTCGGGGCTGTCCCGATTTCGCTTCGCCTCACGCAGTGCCCGAACCGCCAGCGGCAGATGCGGCACATCGCACCAGCGCGCAGTTGAAGATCCCAGCGCGACGACTGGCTGCGCACTCGCGATCCGGCCCGTCGTTGCTTGGCGGTCACGTATGGCCGGGACGCTCCATCCTCACGCTTGGTTCTGCATGGCGATTGCGCGTCCGTGCACACCACGCGGCTTTCGACAGCGTGCTAGCGGCGACAAAGCGCTCGTTCTCGCGCGCGATCCTCCGCGCTGGTTGCCACTTCGGCGAGGTCGCAGTGGAGCGTGGGGATGAATGGATTTTGTGCGATCGCGCGATTGAGGCTGCGGATCGCCGCGTCGCGATCGTTGAGCGCGAGCTGTGCTCGGCCAAGTGCGGCCAGTAGATTGGGATTTTCGGGCTCGGCCCGGAGCGCGAGCTCAAGCAGGGGTCGGGCACCGGCCGCGTCGCCGCGTTGCAGGTAGATCTCACCGAGTCGCCGCGCGAGCTTGGGATGTGCTCGGGCGCGAGGATCGGTCGTGCGCGCGCGCTCGTATTGCATCGCCGCCGCGTCGAGGTGGCCGCGAAGTTGGAGCAGGACACCGAGCCTTGCGTGCTGCCGCGCGACGCCGCCGCCAAGCTCGGAGAAGGGGTCGCCAAAGAGGTCGGGATCGCTGGATGCGTCGGCGCCGGCTTCCGCAAACTCGTGGCGTTTGAGCTTGCTGCCCGACGCTCGCTTGCTGCGCGTCAGCATCTCGCGCTTCCAAACCTCGTAGAACTGTTCGAAGGTGCCGCCCCAGGCCGCGGCAAGCGCCTGCTTGGCGTCCTCGCCTGCCGCGACACGATCCATGAGCTCGCCGATCGCCTTTGATCCCCCGCGTTCCCAAACCAGCTGAAGCATCGTCTGGACCTCGGCGTATGCGAGGGCCGCGAGCTCCTGACTGGGGAGCAGCGCAACCGAGGGGTACATCTGCTCGAGCGTGACGAGCTCGTCGGCGACGAGGGCGTCGTGCAGCAGCTTGGCGACAGCCGGCTCAAGCTCCGCAGGATTGGGATCGCGCCAGCGGGTCTCGTAGAGCTTGGCGAGGCCTTCTTGGAGCCATACCGGCGCCCGATTTTTGGTTCGAAGGGTCACCAGGTAGTGCACGTATTCGTGGGAGGCGGTGTCGAGCCAGGCGTAGCCCATCAGCATGGTTCGGGGGCTGACCATCATGACCCGGCGGTACTTGCAGATCCCCACTGTGCCGGTCGTGTAGACCGCGTCGATGGACAGCGTCGTGAGCACCGAGAGGTCGGCAGGGTCGTCGAGCAACTCAAAGCGCACCGGCCACGACGGCGTGACACCAAGTTCTTCCCCGAGCGAGGTCCGCACCTGATCCATGGCCGCGAAGAAGTACGGCGCAAGAAGCGAGTCCTTGTTGTCGGCGAGTACCAGCTCGAAGTTGGCGGATCTGTCGGTGATGGTGGTGCCGTTGGCAAAGATCTCGATGGCGCCTGAACTCATCGCGAGCAGTAGCTCGGCGCTCGCGCGCGTCGAAGCGGGGACTTCCTCTTCGGGCAACGCGAGCAGGAGCTGAAGATGCTCGACGGCGGCCGGGTAGTTCGCCTCCAGATGCGAGATGGTCGCGAGCGCGAGCTCCCGATCCGCCTCGCTTGCGAATGCGGCGCTTAAGAGTCGCGCCGCATCAAGATCCCAGGACTCGATCGCGTACTCGAACGCGCGTTGATCGTCGCTCGGAGGCGCCGCAACTGCCCGGGAGGGGTGGACGAAGCCAAAGAGCACAGCCACGGTGGCGCTGATGATGAGACGGATGTGGATCGTGACCCGAAGACGGCGTGTCTTCGTCACGCGCTGCGACATGCCAGCACTGCGAGGAGGGGCGATCCAGGGGCTGGGGCTGGGGCTGCGGGGGACGGCACGGTTCATCGCAGGAGCTCCCGGTAGTAGCGCTCGACGGCCTCGGAATAGCCGTCCGGCGCGTCTTCTCGCATCGCCTCCATCAGCGCGTCGCGGAGACTGCGATCGCGCTCGGCCTCCGTGGAACTCTCGCCGCTGCTGCTCGAGCTGGGTGGCGGCGGGCTCGACTTGCGAAGGCTATCGATGGCCTCTTGGATCGCGTCATAGGCCCCGAGCTGCTCGCTGAGCCCTTGTCGCGGACTGAGCTCACCGAGTTTATCCGACGCGCGCCGCATCGCCTTGGCCGCGCGCTCCATCGCGGCTTTCCCGTTTTCGGGCACGATGCCCGCGTCCTCGCTCTTGCCCAGCGCGTCGAGTTGCTCCATCAACGACTTCTGCGCCTGGCTCTCTCCGGACATTTTCTCGGTCGCGTTGCTGTCCGCCGTGTCTCGCTCCAGCGGCAGCTCACCTTCGAGGTTCTGCGCCATGGATTGCGCCTGTTTGGCCAATCGCTCGAGCGTCCTTGCCTCCTGGGTTCCCTGCGCGGCGCCGGCTTGGGCCTTCTTGAGCGCGTCCGCGGCAGCGCGGGCGGCCTCGGCCAGATCGAGGGCGCTTGGGGCGTCATCCTCGCTGCGCTGCTCGAGTCGGCGGAGCGCATCGACGGCGTCCTGCCACGCCTCGCGAGCTTCTCGTCCGAGGCGGGCATCGTTGATCTGCTCGACAGACTCGCGCAGCGACTTGGCCTTTGACCCGGCGGCCGCTGGATCCTTCGCCACTTGATCGCGAACCGCGTCGCGCCAGTTCTTGATCTGCGCGCGCGAGTCCTCGGCGAGCTGGCCTTCCTCGTCCTGCAAACGTCCAAGTTCCCGCAGCATCTTCATGCGTGAACGTTCTTCGGGGCTGAGTCGCACCTGGCTTGCTTCGCCCGAATCCTGCACTGCACCGCGCAGTGATTTGACCTCCTCCATGCGATCGCGAGCCTCCTGCAACGCACCATCGATGTCGTTGCGGTCGAGACGGGCGGCGAGGTCCATTCGCGCCATTTGCTTCTCCAGGGCCCGGAAGGCGTCGAGGTTGAGCCATTCGCCGCCGATCTCGCGGCTCATCATCGCGCGGGCCTCAGTGAGCCGACGGAGGTCGTCTTTGATGCGCTGCTCAAGCTGGTCGATGCGCGGTCGCACCGATGTATCACCGGCCTTGAGTTGCTCAAGCAGATCGATGAGTCGGCGCTGCGAGGATTCGATGCGGGCGACCAACACCTCGATCCGTGCGAGGATCATGCCGTCGACCAGGTCGTCGAGTCGGATGATCTCATCCTCGAGTTGCGTGATCTCAAGTGCGTTATGCGTCGCCAGGTCGCGGACCACTTTGCTGAGGGCTGACTCGTCCGGCATGAAATCAAGAGGCGGCGCCGCCTCGTGGATCGCGAGCTCTTTCTCATGGAGCGCGGCGAGCCGCTCATTGATGCCGGCGAGCGTCTCGACGTCTCGCTCACGGACGAACCCGTCGATCGCAAGCGCGTCGATGGTGCTCGCGAGGCTCGCGAGCAGCGATTGGGACGCCCCGAGCACAACGCGGGCCTCATCGATCGCGACGTTTGGTGCCAATGTGGAGCCGGTGAGCGCGGTCGAGGTCATGCGCTTGGCGAGCAGGTCGACGGCGAGATCACGCAATGTGATGAGGGTGGCGAGATTGGTCGCGTGCTCTGCATCCGCGTCGCGC
>CAZVEM010000053.1:0-22210 GCA_964626165.1 uncultured Nannocystaceae bacterium | reverse complement strand
CGGCGCGAACGAGCTCATCGGCGCCGGCATGGCGAGGCCGTCGACCAAACATCTGGCGCCAGCTCTTGGGCTTCTCAGCGCTCATGTCCTTGGCATGTCGCTTTGCGAGGCCCTTGACGTTTCCGACCTTGCGGCCCGTCGCCTTGCGCTCAGCACGAGCCGCATCCTCTGCTCTGGCCACACGTGCGAGCACCTCAGCGCGCACCTCTTCATCACTGCGACCTGGCAGCACCGGCGGACGCACGAGCTCGAGCACCACTTCATCGGGCAGCTCGCTCGGCTTACCGCGATACTTCATGCGCCCGGTGCTGTCGGGCTTGCGCTTCTTAATCGACCTGCGCTCCTTGTCCTTCAGGTCTGCCCACAGCCCAACTTGCGGCCGCTTGATGACGACGCGCTCCCCGTACTTCATCGAGCAGGTCGTCACGCCACGCCACTGCGCCGCCTTCTCAACGAGATGGTCGTGCACGGGGTTGGCGAGGACGTAGCCCGCGGCGTCGAGGATCGCGTCGTCATCAAGCAGCTCGACCACCTCATAGGGCTCAAACACTGACCCCGTCTCGCCCAGCATCGCATTGACCTGCCGCGCAAGCATCGACTCAAAGAACGCGAAGGCCTCGGGATGATTTCCGTATTGGTCGCCGACCGCGAGGTGCACGTGATTCGACATCGCCGTGAGGTCGTGGATCAGCACGCCGTAGCGCTCCGACGTCAGCGCCGCGAGATACCGGATCACCTTGTTGAGGCGCTTCCCTGGCCAGAGCAGGTAGAGCCTACGGACGCATGTGAAGGTCGCGTGGTAGATGCCCGGTCGAACTGCGCGCGGAGCCATGCACGGATGCATCGAGAACGCCGCGGAGCAGTTGCCCTGCCGCGCCCAGATCGCGCCGGGGCGGGAAGCGTCGAACGCCCAGGTGCTGTCGAGACGGGGCTCCCAGCTCCCAACCCGACGCGCTCCGGTTCGCGCATGACAGAGTCGCCGCGCTAGCCTCAGGACGCCGAGGTCCTCGTGCTCGCACCACGCATCCTCGAAAGCCGCGCGTGTGGGTTCGACATCGGACCGGCGTTGCCGCGCGTGCAAGACCTTGTTGCCACGCCGGATGCAGCAGTCGACGGTACAGAACCTCAGGCCGCGGTCAAGCACGACCATGGTCCGTGTGGCCACGAGTACGAGACCGCTGGAGGGCTATTACACTACGAAGAATCGCATCCGTATGGGACTACGGCGTATCGTGCGGGGAGCGGTGCCGTCGATAGTGGTCATTGTAGTCATCGACCAGTCCAACAGACGTACCAGGACGACCTCCGCGCTGGGCAGACATGCAGCCCTTGGTACTGCCCGGACCCTCGGTCATTCGATGACAGGCGACGTCGAAGCCCAAGCCATATGCGATACGGACGAGGCCACACCGACTACCACCGCGGCAACTGGCCCCTCGTTGCCCTGTTGGACCGTCGACCGAAGTAGGCTGGACGCTCAAGCGTGATAGACTCGCGCACATGATTGGAGGCTCAATCGTCAGCTCGCCGGAGGACGGACTCGACAAGCTTGCGAAGCAGGCGCGAGTCGTGCTCGTGCTGCTTGCCGCGGTTCAGCTAGTTGGCGGCGGAATCCTCTTCCTCGCAGGTGGCATCCCAGACGCGTCCGCCATTGCGGGTACCTTCGGGCTGGGTGTGGTGTTCGGAGCTCTGGCGCTGTGGGCACGCAAGGACCCGCTCAATGCCGTACTGGTCGGCCTAGGGATCTGGGTCGTGCTGGTTGCCGCCTCCGCGGCACTCGATTCATCGAGTCTATTCAACGGCCTGTTGGTGAAGGCGATCGTTGTGGCGCTGTTCATCAGCGGGATCTCAACGGGGCTCACGTACAACAAGCTCAAGCCAACGATCGCGCCCAAGTCCTAGGCTCAACAGTGTGATGCGTAGCGGGCGTGCAGCACGATGGCGCGCGCCGTGCCATCGGTACGGGAGGACAGCTGGGCCTTCATCGACACGACGCCACGCCGCAGTGGTGACAGACGCCTTCTCGCTTGTCGGTGTCGCGGAGCACGAGCTTGTGGCCGTCAAAGGCGTAGGTGCGAAGGACGGTGTGATGGATCGGCTCCGGGCGAGTGCGGCCGTATTCGGCCCATTCGGCGCGAGTGTGGACCTCTCGGATGCCCTTTTTCATCGGTGCAATGTAGGTGGGCTCGTCGATGTGACCAACGATGGTGCCGACCTTGTGTCCGCAGCTGCCGCGCATGATGTAGACGTCGTAGGGGATCGACCAGGGACAACTCTCGGTCGAGCGGGCGGGGACAAAGCGATCAGAGACGCCATCGCCATCCAGGTCCGGGCCATCGAACGCCGCGATTCGCCAGAGGGTGGACGCTGACCTGTACTCGCCTTCTTGATCGATGCCGCCGGCGTGAACAGTAAGTTCTCGTTCGGGTGCGGACGGGGTGACGCAGCTACCAGGCAACGTGCGGAGCGGCGTGTGATTGGGCGGACCAAGCTGCAGCGTGATCAGCATCGACTCCGAACCCGGATATGGCTCGCCGATCCACATGTGGCCTCTGCGATCGGAAACCTGAAAGGTACATGCCTTGGCGGGCAGGTCCTTGCACCCCTCGGCGGTGATGGCTCCGGCGCCATCGAGCGCGTCGATCCAATTGCCAAACGCTACATCGGCGCGGTCTTGCGGCACCCAGTGACGCAAGAGAACGTCGCCGGCCTCGCCCGTCGTGCTCGTGGAGTTGGTGAGGGGCACGGCCTCAGGTGTGGGCAGGACCGGAGGCCAGTGGTCGGGGCGATCGAAGTGTTCGATGGTTTGCGTGTCATCGGCTCGCTGGACTTGCGCCTGCGGACCGTCGTCTGACGGAGGTGCCTCTTGCTCCCCATCGGACGCCCCGTCAGATGCAGAACGAGGTTCGGATGCTGTCTGCGGGAAAGGCGGCCCCGCGTTGGATGTGCGCGTGCGAGCGGGCGTGCAGCTCAACGTCATGGTTGCGAGGACGCAGGCGGACGCTCGGGAAGGTAGGACACACGAGATCCACTGCATCAGATCGGCCCATCATAGTCAGGAACGACAGGAGCGGTTTGACTGGCGTTGGGGTCTCGAAGATCGAGTCGGCGCATCTCCTTGTTTAGCGTGGTACGCACCTTGCTCGGATCGAGTCCAAGTCGCTTGGAGACACGTGACAAGCTCATCTCGACGTCACCAACGCGAATCATTGGCGAATCTGAGAGCTGCAGATACCCGTCTACGGTGACGCACTTGTCGATGAGGGCGACGTAGACCTTGGTCGTGCCCAGACCGGGAAAGATGCTCTTGGCGCGCGAATAGAACCGCTTGCCGTTCTCGCCGAGCTTCTCACCCTCCACGACCGCAAGGTCAATGATGAGGCCGGCCTCAAGGGTCCCATCCTTCCACTCCGCCTTGGACGCGCGGGTCGCTTTGCGTAGCACCGGATCTTCAAGGGCTTTGCGGACGTGAAAGTTACGAAGCTGCTTGCTCTTCGTCGATGGCTTGCCCCCAGCGCCGACCGATACCGGAGGCGGAGCACCGCGAAGTGCGTCCAAGCGGTCCAGTTCGCCGTCGAGTCCCTGTGGCTCATCGACCCAGTGATTGTCAACCACGGGCCTCGCGTGCTCGCCGGTCGCGTCGCCTTCAACGGCAAGCTCACTCGCCCAGTCGGGCAGAGCAGTGAGCCGTGTCCACAAGACCCACACGCTCACGACGACCACTCCGATCAGCGAAACGATGACACCCGCCACGATCAGCGCCACTCGCTTCCAACGCGCCCTCGCGGTGCCTGCTCTGAGCGAACTCATCCGTACCGGAGTCTAGTCGATTGTCGCGACGCGCCAGCGTTTCTGACCGCCGTCGCTCGGCGCCAGCCCGCTTCAGGCGGCAAGCCAGGTACCCGGACCCCTCCCTCTCATGGCGCGCAGATGCCGAAGCTCCAAGGCCCGAAGTCCTCTGTCGGAAGGGACCCCCGGACCTTCGAGTTGTGTTATGCAGTTTCGCCCTAGGGCGCTACCATCTCCGAGACGCGCGTGAGTATGTAGTCCTCCACCCACGCACTATCGACGTCGATGTGTTCGAAGGTCAGCGCGAGGTGGTCGGCATCCACGCGTGCGAACTTGATGCTGTCATCGACTCGCTCGTAGGTTTGGACACGGATGCACTCGCAGACGGACCTCTCCAGTGAAGCGGCCTGGCGAGGCGAAGGTCCAACTGTGCAAGCCCCGTGACATTGCGGACCAAGCGTGGCAGCGTGGTGCAGTCGTCGACACGGCGCGCACTCAAGAGTGCCGGCTGCTCGGCAATCCTCCCTCAACGGCCCCACCAGCACACACGCAGATGTCTGAGTTCATCCAGCTCTGTCTGAGCTTTCCGACGATCGTCTACTCGTTCCTCCTGACCGTGGCGCTTGGCTATTGGGTGGTCGTGACGATCGGCGGATTTGATTTTGACGGCGGTGGCGGTCTTGACGTCGGAGGCGATGCTGTCGGCGCGGAGGGAGTGGGCGGAGATGGAGCGGGCTGGGGCGAGGGCGACGCGACTGTTGCGAGCTCGCTCGACCTGCTCAGTTGGCTGAGGATCCGGCGGGCACCGGCGAGTGTGGTGATCAGCGTTTGGGTGCTGATTGCGTGGGCGGCTTGCGTGCTGCTGGTCCGACCCATCGGCGGTGCGCTTGGAACCATGATGCCCAGCACGCTCGTCGGCGCGATCGTGCTGGCGCTTGCAGGGCTTGCTTCGGCACCGGTCGCGGTGCTGGTGTCATCGCCACTCGGATCGCTCTTCGTGGTTCACCGCGCGCGCGCGGGCAACCAAGCTTGGGTGGGCAAGAGCGTCGTTGTGCAGACCTCAGTGGTGGATGAACGATCCGGGCAGGGTTTGTTGGACCTGGGTGCGGAGACGCACCTGCTCCCGATCCGAAGCGCGCCCGAAGATGAGCTGCGCAAGGGCGACCTCGCGTTACTCGTCGCCTACGACGAAGGAACAAGCACGTTTCGAGTTCGTCGCTTGGAAGCCAGATCTGGCGGAGCGTGAGCGCGGCCGAGTCTGTGGGGCCTCGTCAACTCGGCCCGCGGCATGAGTCCCCTGTCGCGCCCCGATGACCGAGGCTCGCGGCCTCGCGGACTCGCGTCGTGCGCGAGAGCGGCCCTGCGTGCGGCCTGAGTCGCGAACTGCGGGCCCGGGTGCCCAGGGGCGCGTGCCCGTGCGACACTCGGCGCCCCCCCAACAGACCCACGTGCTCTCGCGCAGCGCTCGCAAGACCTCGCGCAGTGGCAGCCGTGGACACCCGGCTCCGTTCTCTGCCACCTCAAGAAGCTCGCCTCGACAGCTCCAACAGGTTCCATGCCCGACCAGATTCAGATCCTCACGTTCTTGACGCTCGCCGGCATCGGCATTGCGTTCCTCGTCGCGATCCTGTTCATCATCGCTCGCTTCTATCGCAAGGTGGACCAAGGCCGCGTGCTGATCGTGAACACCATGCGCGCTGAACCAACGGTGACCTTCACCGGTATGGTGGTCATCCCGATCATCCACCGCGCGGAAGTCATGGATATCTCGGTCAAGACCATCGAGATCGACCGCCGTGGCAAAGAGGGCCTGATCTGCCGCGACAATATCCGCGCCGACATCAAGGTCTCTTTCTTCGTTCGCGTCAACAAGAAGTCTGACGACGTGCTCAAGGTCGCAGGAACCATCGGTTGCGTGCGCGCCTCTGATCAGGACACGCTGGAGTTGCTGTTCAACGCGAAGTTCTCAGAGGCGCTCAAAACGGTTGGTAAGCGCCTCGACTTTGAAGAGCTGTACACCAAGCGCGACGATTTCAAGACTCAGATCATCGAAGTCATTGGACAGGACCTCAACGGCTACGCCCTTGATGACTGCGCGATTGACTTCCTTGAGCAGACGCCGCTGTCCTCGCTTGATCCTCAGAACGTGCTCGACTCGCACGGTATCCAGAAGATCACCCGGATCACCGCCGAGCAGAACATCCGCACCAACGACCTCAAGCAGGACGAGCGCAAGGCGATCACCAAGAAGAACGTCGAAGCCGAGGAGGCCATCCTTGAGCTCAAGCGCCAGGAGTCGGACGCTCGCGCCAAGCAAGGCCGCGAGATCGCGACGATTCAGGCCCGGGAGACCGCGGAGACCATGCGCGTCCAGGCCGAGGAGCACAAGAAGGCTGAGCTCGCGCGCATCAAGATGGAGGAAGAAGTCGCCATCTCCAACGAGAACAAGCTTCGTCAGGTCGAGATTGCGCGCAAGAACAAGGAGCGCGCGGTGCTGGTCGAGACTGAGCGCGTGGAGAAGGAGCGCGCCCTTGAGGCTATCTCGCGTGAGCGCGAGACCGAGTTGATGCGCATCGAGAAAGAGAAGGCCCTCGAGGTCCAGCGCAAGGAGATCGCGGAGACGATCGCAGCGCGCGTCAGCGTTGAGCGCAACGTCGCGCAGGAGGAGGAGAACATCAAGGACCTGCGCGTGGTGGCAGAGTCCAAGCGCATCAAGGAGGCCACCATCATTGGTGCGGAGGCGGAGGCACAAGAGCACCTGGTCAAGGAGATCAAGGCTGCCGAGGCTGCTGAGACCGTCGCGAAGCACCAAGCCAAGCAGCGTCTGATCCTCGCCGAAGCCGACCTCGAGGCGTCCGACAAGACCGCACGCGCCAAGATGCGCCTGGCCGAAGGTACGCAGGCCGAGACCGCCGCGACGGGCCTTGCCGAGGTCCGCGTCAAGGAAGCGGACGCGGTTGCGACCGAAAAGATGGGCTTTGCTCACGCTCGCGTGCAGCTTGAAGGCATGCAGGCCCAGGCCAAGGGCGAAGAAGAGCAGGGTATGGCCCGCGTTCGCGTCCGCGAGGCAGACGCGATGGCGATCGCCAAGCAGGGCCAGGCCGAGGCAAGCGCGCGCCGAGAGATGCTCGTCGCCGAGGCGCAGGGCAAAGAGGCGGACGCGAGCGCAGTCGAGAAGATGGGCGCGGCGCACGGTGCAGCCACCCGCGCTCGCATGGAAGCAGAGGCCGCGGGTCTTGCTCAGAAGGCGATTGCGATGAAGGAGCTCGAGGGCGTCGGTCGCGAGCACGAAGAGTTCCGTCTGCGCCTGGACAAGATGGTCGAGGTCGAGCTGGCCAAGGTTGCCGCGCAGCGCGAGATCGCCGGGCACCAGGCGCAGGTCATGTCGACCGCGATGGGCAACGCAAAGCTCAACATCGTGGGTGGCGATGGCCGCTTCTTCGACCAGTTCGTCAAGGCGGTCAGCGTGGGGGCTTCGCTCGACGCCGGGTTGGAGCACAGCGCCACCGCGCGCCACGTGCTGCGCGACTATATCGATGGCGACGGCGATCTGGTCGGCGACATCAAGGAGGTGCTGATGGCCTCTGGCGCCAATACCGAGTCGCTGAAGAACCTCGGGGTCGTGGCGCTGCTTCGCGCGCTCTCGGCGAAGATCGAGGACGGTGATAAGGGCAAGCTCGACGCCCTGATTGCGCGTGCCCAAGAGCTTGGCCTGCGGTAGTCCACCCCAAGCTTCCAAAAGAAAGTCGTCGCGATGGCAGAGAGCGGTGAAGTCACGACCGCGGGAGCGGCAACGACGTCGGAAGACGTCGGGACCAGCTACGAGGTCATCCGCGCGCGCTTGGTGGAGCAAGGGCGGGTGCTTGGCGAGCGTGCCGACGCGCTTAACAAGCGGCGACTCGAGACCTTTGGCACCACCGAACTGCAGGTCATCGGCAATGAACGACTGAGGACCGAGAACAACGCGACGGCGACCGACATCGTCGCGGTTGGGAATCAGCTCCTCTTTGGCTTTAACACCGTGCTTGGACTGCGCGCGGAGCGAAGCGCGTCGGACGTCCTCCAGGCGCATCAGTGCGAGCAAACCGACGAGGGGTGGCTGCTCGATCATCTCGCGGCGAGCGAAGGCATCTACGGCCTACTCGCAGAGGGAAACTTCCTCGCCGATTTCGCAGAGCTCTTCCGTTACTACAAGAACGCGCGTTTCCTTCGCTTCGTCGTCTCCAAGACCAAGCTGCTGGCGGTCTTCCTGATCGGTGAGTCCGTCACCGATATCCGCGTGTTTCGTTGGGCTCTCGATGCCAGCGGTCGGCCGACCTATCTCGATGCGCGTGGCGAGAAGGACTACGCACCTCCGCCCGCGCACGACTTCACCTGGACAGCGACCACGCGCGATGACCACGTCAAGGGCAAGCACCCGCACGTCTCGGTGCGCGACAAGGTCTTTGTGGAGTGTGTCGGCGGCGATCTGACCGTCAAGGTCGAAGACAACACGGAAGACGGCGCGGGCGTCTACTCTGAACCGGTCCAGGAAGCCGGCCAAACGCTGGATGACGCCGAGATCGCATTTGCCGAGCTCGGCACGCTGATCTTGCTGCGCATCAAGCCGTATCGAGAAGAGACCACGCGCTACCTCGTTTTTGGCACGCGCACGCACAAGGTCGTGCGCGTCGACGTGATCGGGGCGAGCTGCGTGCAGCTTCCCGAAGACCACGGCGTGATGTTCCCGGGCGGCTACTTCCTGCAGGATGGCCAGCACAAGCTCTTTGATGGCGACTGGGATGGCTATCGCTTTGAGCGGATGCTCCGTTCTCCCAACGGCGAAGACGTCCTCTTTGTCTTCCATCGCGTCATTGACGGTCGCTACGCGCTCTTGACCTACAACCTGATCCGCAAGGAGGTCGGAACGCCGATCGTCTCTGCCGGCTGGTCGCTCTTTGACGATGGTCGACTGGTGGTGCTGCGCGCCGCGGAAGAGGCGAGCAAAGTTCACCAGATCCAGATCTGGAAGACCACCTTCCTGTCCGAGGTCCTCGCCGCGGCAGCACCGAGCGCGCCAGGCCTCCTTGGCAAGATCGGCAACGCGGATCTTGTGCGCGGTATCTCGGACGCTCTTAGCGTGCGAAGGATGATCGACGCTAGCACGCCGACGCGGCAGATCTATGAAGATCTGCTCGCGTACGTGACCAAAACCGTCGATGCCTACTACTGGCTCGGCGAGTCGGAGGTCGGAGACCTTCGCAGCACCTTGATCGAGATCCGCCGCACGGCGGAACTGGTGGTCGATGAGTTCGACAAGGTGATGGCGATCCGCAAGCGGGCCGCGGACGCACTCAAAGAGGCCGTCGCGAGTCACCGCAAGCTGATCGACAACCTCCGCACCGATAGCTACAAGGACGTCGCGCAGTACATGACCGCGTTGACTGGCCTGCGCTCGCACCGAGGTCACCTCATCAGCCTCAAAGAGCTGCGCTACATGGACCTCAAGGAGGTCGATGCGCTAGAGGCTCAGGCGATTGAGGCCTACGATCGCGTCAGCCAGGGCACGATTCGATTCTTGCTCAACGAGGAGGCGCTTGAGCCGCTCAAGCGCGCGATCGAAGAGAACATGCAGGCGCTTGAGAAGGTGGAGACCACCTTGGCGCTCGCCCCCCTCGCGCAGCGCAACGCAGAGACCAGTGAAGGCCTCACGGTGCTCAGCGAAGTGGTTGGCAACCTCAGGGTTGATGACCCCAATGCGCGCACGCAGATTCTCGAGCGGATCTCGGAGGTCTTTGCGCAGGTCAACCGCGGGCGCGCCTCCGTCGAGGCCAAGCGCCGCGAGCTGATGGGGGCCGAGGGGCGCGCCGAGTTTGCGGCCCAGTTCAAGCTATTCGCGCAGTCGATCGCCTCCGCGATCGCGCTCGCAGATACGCCCGATCGATGCGATGAGCAGCTCTCCCGTTTGCTGGTCCAGCTTGAAGAGCTGGAGGGGCGCTTCTCGGAGTTTGACGAGTTTGTCGGAGAGCTGACCGCCAAGCGCGAAGAGGTCTACGAGGCATTCGGGCAGCGCAAGCAGCAGCTGGTTGACGAGCGCCAGCGCCGTGCCGAGAACCTGGCGACCGCCGCGGCGCGCATCCTTGGCGGTGTGGCGCGGCGCGCCCTGTCGTTCAAGCAGCCCGACGAGCTCAACGCGTACTTCGCCGCGGACCCGATGGTCCATAAGCTCGGCGATATCGCCGAGAAGCTGACCGAGCTCGGCGACACCGTGCGCGCCGAGGAGGTCGCCTCCAAGCTCAAGACCGCGCGTCAGGACGCGCTGCGAGCGATGCGTGACCGCTCCGAGCTCTTTGCGGAAGGTGAAGACCTCATCAAGTTCGGCCGCCACCGTTTCACGGTCAACACGCGACCACTTGAGTTGGGCCTCTTGCCATCGGACGGGCAGATGCTCCTGACGCTCTCGCCCACGGACTTCCGCGAGCCGATCGCGGACGAGGCGTTTGCCTCGACCCGCGACTACTGGGAGCAGCAGCTCGTCTCGGAGACCGCCGACGTCTATCGCGGCGAATTTCTTGCCGGAAGCCTCCTGTTTGAGGCGATGGAAGAGCGCAACGGCAGCAGCCTGCAGCGCCTGCACGACGCCCAGAGAACCGAGGGCGGCCTCGCAGAGCTCGTGCGCAAGGCAGCCGCCGATCGCTACGATGAAGGTCATGAGCGCGGCGTCCACGACCAGGACGCGACCCAGATCCTCAGCCGCCTCTTGGTGCTCTATGAAGGAGCGGGGCTGCTGCGCTTCTCACCGCGGGCGCGCGGCTATGCCTGCCTGTTCTGGTCGCGCCTTGAGGACCGGAAGATCAAAGAGCAGTGGCACTTGCGGGCGCGGAGCCTGGGACGGCTTCGTGCGCAGTTTGGACGCAGCGCGGCGCTCGACGCCTTGGTCGAAGAGCTCGCCGGACGGATGGCGTCCCAACTCAAGGAACACGGCCTCGCGCTCGACGGACACACCGCAAGGGTCGCGGCCGAGTACCTGGTCGAGGAGCTCATGCATGAGCGCGTGCGCTTTACGAGCTCTGGAGAGGCGATCGCACTGCGCGAGCGTTTCCTCGAGGTGCTCGATCGGGCCGGCTCTCGCACGAACTTTGAGGACGAAGTTCGCAAGCTCGGCGACGACGCCGCGGCGCGGTGGGACCTCACCTACGCTTGGCTCAACGCGTGGATCGGATCGCGTGGCAGCGAAGGCGCGGCGGTCGAGCACCTGCGCGAAGAGGTGGTCTCGCTCATCCTCACCGAGGGTTCTGTCGATCGCAACGCAAGTGCGGCCGTCGTGGTGGCGCCCGTCGAGGGCCTCCTGGGGCAGCATCCGCGGATCGTCGACCGCGTGCTCCAGATCCGTTTAGACGAGTTCCTCGCACGAATTGGCTCGTTTATCCGCGAGCGGGTGCCCGGCTTTAAGGAGTACCGGAACACGCGGCAGCTCTTGCTCGAGCAGGTGCGCAAGCGGCTGCGGCTCAATGAGTTCCAGCCCAAGGTGCTCTCGGCCTTCGTTCGCAACAAGCTGATCAACGACGTCTACCTCCCTCTGGTCGGTGACAACCTCGCCAAGCAGATGGGCGCGGCGGGCGACTCCAAGCGCACCGACTTGATGGGCATGTTGCTGCTCATCTCGCCGCCCGGCTACGGCAAGACGACCCTGATGGAGTACGTGGCAAATCGCCTCGGCCTGGTTTTCGTCAAGGTCAACGGCCCGAGCCTCGGGCACGAGGTGGTGTCCTTTGACCCGGCGCAGGCGCCCAACGCGACCTCACGTCAGGAGGTCGAGAAGATCAACTTTGCATTCGAGATGGGCAACAACGTCATGCTCTATCTCGACGACATTCAGCACACGAGTCCCGAACTCTTGCAGAAGTTCATCTCGCTGTGCGACGCGCAGCGTCGAGTGGAGGGCGTCTGGCGCGGCAACACGCGGACCTACGACTTCCGCGGCAAGAAGTTTTGCGTTGTGATGGCGGGCAACCCGTACACTGAGACGGGCGAGAAGTTCAAGATCCCCGACATGCTTGCCAACCGCGCCGACACCTACAACCTCGGCGACGTGCTGTCGGGTTCGCTGGACGCGTTTGAGCTCAGCTACATCGAGAACGCGATCACCTCAAACTCCACGCTGGCACCGCTCGCAACCCGCGAGCAGGCTGATATCTACAAGCTGATCGATATGGCGCGTGGCCGGGAGGTCGCGGCGACTGAATTGTCGCACGGTTACTCAGGCGCGGAGATCAGTGAGATCGTCGCGGTCCTCAAGAACCTGTTTCATGCGCAGCGCACAATCCTCAAGGTCAACCTTGAGTACATCCGATCCGCGGGCATGGACGATGCGTATCGCACCGAGCCTCCGTTCAAGCTGCAGGGCAGCTACCGCAACATGAACAAGTTGGCGGAGAAGATTGTCGCCGCCATGAACGACGAAGAGCTCGATCGATTGATCGTAGATCACTACACGGGCGAGTCGCAGACGCTGACCAACGGGGCAGAGAGCAACTTGCTCAAGCTTGCCGAGCTTCGTGGCAAGCTGACGCCGGAGCAGAGCGCACGCTGGCAAGGGATCAAGGAAACCGTCGCACGCACCCAGCGAATGGGCGGCAAGACCGATGATCCGGTCACGCGCGTGACCGGACAGCTGGGGGTACTTGGCGACCAACTCGAAGGAATTCGCAAGTCGCTCGGTTCAAGCGAGGCCGTCTCCGCGCTCGGCGGGCAACTCGAGGGGATTCGCGGCGTGATCGATCGGGCGGTCGCGGTGATGGATGCCGCGAGCAAGGTCGCCGCAACGACGGCGGCGGCCAAGGCTCCTTCGCTGACGTCAGGATCCGCGAGCGCGTCCGGATCGTCGCCGCATCCCTCCGAATCGATTGAGAGTTTGTTTGCCGCGCGCGATCAGAAGACCTCCGCGGCGCTGGAGGCCGCGCTCGCACGCGCGAGTCAGCCGACGCATCTGGAGGTGACGGTCCAGACACCGCACGCGGTCGAGGAACTCTTGGCGCAGCAGGTCGCGATCGTCGAGCGCACCTTGGTGCCGCTGGTTCGAGTGGTGACCGACAAGCTTGAGGACTCCAAGGCCGTCGAAGAGCGGATCACGCAGTTGATCGCGTCGGTGCAGGCGCTCGAACGGCTCGTGCGAGCGGGGGGCAAGATTGAGCCCCTGTTTCCCACACGCGGCGGGACCAAGCCGGGATAGGCGAGGTCCAGGAGGAATGTCTGACTCACGCATAGGCGCGGGTCTTGCGATGCGGCCGCCGCTACAGTTCTTCACTTTGGCGAAATCGGCCCAGGAATGCGTGCTGCGGTTCCGATTCCCCCCGATCTGAGCGGATTCGCGCATGAATCGGGCCGTGGTGGCCAGTGGGTTGGCCACTTCACTAGCCACCGCGATCCGGATGCCAGCGTCCGACGCTCAGCTCGCAGGAGCAAGCCGTCGAGATCATGTACGGCGAGGGCACACATGCATGTGCACAGTTCTTGCTCATGCGCCGCCCTATGGTGACTCGTTCCTCATTCGCCGGTGTTGGTTTTCTGAGCTTGGCGTTGGTCAGCGCGGTCGTGGGCTGCGGCGAAGACCAGCGCGATCCCGATGCCGACGCGGGCGCCGATGCAGGCACGACCGACTCCGATGATGCCGACGACATGGACGGTTCCGGCACCAACGATGAGGGCATGACCACCGAAGGTGATGGAGATGGTGACGGAGATGGCGACGGCGACGGCGACGGCGACGGCGACGGCGACGGCGACGGTGACGGTGATGGCGACGGCGACGGCGACGGCGACGGCGAGGTCTGCGAGCCAAAGTCGTTTGAGTTCACTCCGGCGATCTACCCCGCCAAGATCATGCTCGTGCTCGACAAGTCGGGCTCGATGATGAAGCTCTGGGACCACGACGCGGATCCCAACACCGCGATGATTCGCCGCTGGACAAGCCTCTATTCGGCCGTCGAGTTCATGCTCGACACCTGGGCGGGCGACCTTGAGTTCGGCGCGTTGCTCTTCCCCTTTGTCGGCTCGGGCGACATGGATCCGGAGACGAGCTGCATCGTGAACACGACACCGGAGGTCTCGGTAGCACCCGACAACGCCGCGGCGATTCTCGCCGGCATTCCCGGTCCCAGCGCGATCTTTTATGGCGGAACGCCCGCGGGCGAAGCGATCGAGGTCGCTTCGACGCACCTGATGAGCTTTGATCGCCAGTCGCCCAAGGCGATCGTGCTGGTCACGGACGGAGCGGCGAACTGCGATCCCGAGCAAATGGGGCAGGACCTCTTTGAGATCGCGGACTCGAACCTTCCCAGCCAGGTCGCGTCCGTTTTCGCGAGCGGCATTCCGACCTACGTGATCGGCATCGACATCCTTGATCAGATGGGAACGACGCCGACCATCAATCCGCACGTCGCAATCTCTGAGGTCGCGCTAGCCGGCGGCGTTGCCAAGCAGGGCGATGTTCCGTACTGGAACGCGACCAACGAGATCGAGCTCAGCCAGGCCCTTGAGGACGTTCAGCAGAACATCGAGTGCACCTTCGTGCTCGACAGCGAGCCCTTCGACACCGCCAGCGTCAACGTCACCGTCGGCGGCTCGTCCACGCCCCAAGTCAGCGACTGCTCCACCGAGGACGGCTGGGTCTTCACCAACAGCGGCGGACCCTACAACGCCATTACGCTGTGCGGCACCGCGTGCAGCGGCGCGCAGGTCACGATCGACTTCACCTGCCCGCAGGGCGGCTGAGCCGCGGCAGTCATCGGATGCTGCGCCGACGCGGCGCCCGCGGGGATGGCAGAGGACGATCAGGGCGGTGTTCCGTCCGCGGGTTGAACATTCCGCGGGCGGCTCGCACGCTTGGGGTCCGTGGAAGCGACCCGAGCGAGCACGCGCGTGGAGGCGCTCATCCGCGAGCTCGGCGAGACCAATGCAGATTCCACGCGTGGCCGCTTCACGCTCGACCTCGAGAAGGCGCGCGCCGTCCTTCGGACGCATCGGTTAACGGCGCCGGATCGCTATCTTGTTCCCCTCGCGCGGGGACTTCACGCTGCGGGCAACGTCACGGTGAGTGTATCGGCACCCGACAGCGCAGCGATGACATCGCGCGGTCGGGCCGACGTGCATCGCGGTTTGGTTGCGCGCTTGGACACCACGTCCGTGACCCTTGGCGTGCCGTATCGACCGATGGGGCGCGCCGAGGTGATTCGCTTGTTCTCCGATGCGAGCTTTGGCGAGGGCGAGCGAACTCGCTTCATCGCGATCGGCCTTGATAGCGCGTTGACCTTTCATCCGCGCGAGTGCGTCTTTGAGAGCGGCGATCGGAAGGGCGCCGGCGTGCGGATGTCGGTCAACGAGGGCGCGCTTGAGGTCGAGTCCGTGCAGGGGGGGCTCGCCGAGGGTCTGCAGTGCAGGGTGGTGGCGAAGGGCGGACGCTCGATCTGGTCGCGTCTGTTCTCGGGCTCAGAGGATGGAGGCCCGGCGCAGCAGGTGCTGATGGTCGCGCTGCGATACTCACGACGAAGCGTGGTGATCAACGGCGCTCCATACTTTGGAGAGGCGATCGACGCACGATTCGGCCTCTTTGGTGGCCATTGGCAGGCCGCCGTCCGCCTCCGACCTGACCCGGGGGCTGCGGCGCTCGTGCACCACGTGAGTGACGATGTCGTCGTCGAGAGCGAGGAGACTCGGCTGCTATCGCCGGGCGTCGAGGTCATCTTCTACTCCGACCTTGAGCCGCACCCGATGGGCATCGAACAGATCCGGCGCGGCGAACATTACGAACGCAGAATGCTCGAGCTCCGCGCCGCGCTGCTTGGTCACATCGCGGCATGGGTGCGAAGCAATCTCCAAGCCACTGCGCAGCTCGACAAGGGCGAGACCCTCGCGCAGCCGCATGTCGGGTCAGTCGTCTCGGAGATTCCAGAGGATGATGCAGCCTGGTTACGTGCGACCTTGTCGTGGGCGGCGCAGCAAGAGCAACACGCGTTGGTCGCCGACCTCGAGCACGCTCGAATGTGGCAGACGCTCGACGGCCGTCAGGTCAGCGTCGCACAAATGCGGTCCTGGCCCGAGATCGCTTGCATTGAGGTGATACCGCCACATCTGCGGCCGATCTGGTTTGGGGATGCGCTCCTCGATCCTCGCGGGGAGGCGCTTCGTGGGCTTCGACGGCTCGATGGCCTCTCCGTGACCGATGGCCGCTCCCGTCTCGCCGTGGCTGAACGACGTGCAGAGAAACATCGAATGTGGCGCAGTCAGCCTCGCGTTGCCAAGCTGGACCACGATCTCTATCTGGCGACTGCTCGCGTCGAGCACGGTCGAGTCAGCGGCGAGGTCGGACTGCGCCGAACGGACGATGTCTTCACGCGGATCGCCTTGGTCGTGGATGGCTGTGCGCTTCCGGACATCGTGCTGCGCTTGCCGGGCATCTCGTTTGAGGCGGTCTTGGCCGCCGAGCTTCGCCTCGATGCCGACCTTGTGGTCGACCCCAATGATCCGCGCCTCTGGGATGCCCTTTGCCTGATGCTCCAGGGCGCGCTCGAATGTTGGTCGAAATTTGCAGAGTCGCGCGAACGTGCCGGGCACCGCAGTGACTTTGCGCAGTGGGTGTTTGCGATGCTCTGCGCACTGCGTCAGCCATCGGCCTGGATCGAAGTCTTGGCGGCATTGGGCGCTGCAGAGGCGGACCGCGAGGGACTCGCGCTCCGCCTCTGCAGTGGCACGGATCTTAAGCTCGCCGGCGCACGCGTGCTCGCGCTCGCGCGTGTGGACTGTGTCCCCAGGGCGCACGGCGAGCCCGTATCACTCCTCGACATTGAGTTGGCGCGGCGCCGCGGTGAAGTCACGCCTTGCGTGGTCGCGGGCGGCGACGGGCGGATTGATGGCGCTGGTGCAGGCTCAGGACTGACGGGAGATCCTTCCCAGCTTGAATCGTTGCGTTCAAGCGCCGGGGCCTCGGGCTCGTATGGACTCGCACTGGGCGCTGAGGCGCCGGCATGGAACGTGCGCGACGCAGTGCTCTTGACGCCGCAACAGCGTGACGCGATCGCGCGATGGTGGAGCCTCTCTCCCTTCGTCGATGTCAGTGAAGAGTTCGCATCGCGCGAAGCTAGGGCCCGCTTTGAGTCCAAGCCGACCAGTTCCCTTGCGGTGGCTGTGGTGCATGCCGTCGATGCCCCGCTCGGGACCCTGCTACGCGGGGACATCATCGCGCTCGCGTCGCCTCGCTTCGACGAGCTGGGGCCGGCACAGGCGCGGACCTTCGTGCTCGAAGACGACGCGCTTGCCGATCCGAGCTGCGCTGTCGATCTTCAAGAGGGCCGGCTGCCGATCGTGCGGGGCCGAGAGCTCGCGGCGCTCGAGCTGCCGGCATTCGCCGGTCGCTTCCGCTTAGTCGCCGGCGCCGTACGCCGCTCCGTCCGACTCAATCGCAGCTATCGAGCGCTGGAGGAGCCCTCCAGCTCAACCTACCAAGGGGCCGCCATTGCGGCCGCGGGCAGTTGCGTTGCTGCGGTCATCCGCGCAGAGGCCAAGAGCCGTCGTGGCGGTGAGCTTGGGGAGCGCGCATGGGTGCTTGCGTGCCTGGGCGACCTGACACGATCGCGAGGGCTGGCGAGCGCGATGCTCAGCCTGTTTCTCCGCTTGCCCCACGATCTGGCGGTCAAGGAGGGCGAGCGAATCCTGCGTGCGTTCAGCACGGACCCGATCAATGCGGACGCGTGGCTGGAGCGAGCCGCCCAAGAGGATGCGGCCCCGCGCGCGCATCAGTTGTGCGCAGCCTTGGGGGTGGTCGAAGACACTCTGCCGCTTGAGGGCGATCCCTGGCGTTGGTGGCAGCGCTCTCTGATCGACTGCTACGGCGTCGCGTTGCAGGAGCGCTGGCTGCCCTTCGCGGACGGGAGTCTCGGTTCGTTGCGCGGCCTCCTTGACGCATGCGATGGACCCGATCAAATCGCGAGCGCGAGCACGACACGAGTCGGCGCGGGCGATGTCGCCGGGAGGGTGTTGCTCCTTGATGAACGCGAGTCCGCGGCGATTGCGAGCCTTCTTGGGATCGAGGAACTCCAAGACGGCGATGCGATCCTTCGACAGGCCAGCAAGCGCGCTTGGTTGGCGCGTCGGGCGATGGCCTCCCGGTGGAGCGATAGCGCGGTGCGTCCGCTGAGTGCCGTAACACTGGCGGGGCCGGGTATTTCAGGGCGAGTGTGGATTCCTCGGCGCAGGCCGGCCCGGAACGGAAGGGCCCGCGCGCGGCTAAGCTCCCAAGGGCGTTCCCTTGGCGAGATCGACGTGCCCGCCCGTCTTGACGTCGAGCTCGACGTCGACGTGGAGGACTTTGAGCTTGATGCGGAGGACAGAATCGACGTGGAGGTGGTGGAGCGGCTCCGCGCGCTGGTGGCGGTGCGACTGCCGGCACTGTTACACGGACTGATCGAGGCCGATGCGCAACGCGAGTCTGAACCTGATCGGCTGCACCTCGCACTTGCGGAGGCCTGGGCCGTGGAGGCGCTCCTCGATGCCGACTTGAACCTGCCCGCGGGCGAGCAGCCGGGCGTGGTGGCGCAGCTTCTCGCGCTACCTCTGGTGTTTGATGTCGACGCCCAGCCCGTCGCGGTCGCCGATTGGCTCGCACGGCCTGATGCACTGACCCTGCCGTTGCGGCGTGGTGCCTCCATACCAGATCTCTTGCGGGAGCTGCAGGACACACAGCACGCGTTGACCGAAGATGACGACGTCCGCGAACAATGCAGCGACGGTGAGCTCAGGGACCGCGAGGAGAGCAGTGCACCGAGCTACTTCATCAGCGAAGACCTCTACGAGTCGTTGTGCTCCCTGCGAGGAACGCGGTCCGAGCCGATACAGGCGATTGAGGCACCGGGGCTGCCCGGCGAGGCCCAAGAGGCCGCTCAGGATATCGCGCGTCGTGATCTCCAGATCTCGCCCGCTCGAGCCGCTGAAGTTTCGCAGACGCTCGCCGAACTCGGCGGGGCTCAGGCTGGATCCGCGCCAGTGCATAGTCTTGCGGGGGGTACTTCCGATCGGGAACGTCGCGTCGCGGCTCGGCGCAAGCTGGCCGAACAGCTCGTGCGGGCCCTGTTGGAGTCCAACACCTATGCCCGGTCACTCCAGGGCCGCTATGAGCGATGGATTGAGGCGTGGCTACGGGCGGCCGCGGTCCCGGTTGCGGCGGAGGGGGACCGACAGCTCGTGCCGAGTCGCGTCCAGATCGAAGACGCCTCGACCTCGCTGCTTGCCCGAACTCAGGGCACGCACGCGACGCTCGTGCGGGGCCATCCCGCGATCGCGTTCGGCCTCGTGGATGCTGCAGGCGCTCAGGCTTGGTCGTGCATGGTCGCGGTCGCCCTCGTCGCCTGGGACCGGGGCCGATCTACAGACGCGCCCCCGGACGAGGGATCGCACGTCGTCGGCGATCTCACGCGAGGCGCGGCCTCGCACAGTGCTGCCGATGCGCCGGCGCGTGAGCAGCACCGCCGCGCGCACGTGGTCCAAGCCCGCATCGATGGCCTGGCGCTCGCGCTGACGGAGTACTTGCGTCGCCAGCGGAGCAAGGATCTGCGTCGACCCGTGCCCCGAACTGAGGCGCCGCTGAAATCGTCGTGACCGCGTTTCGGACCAAAGGAGGCGGTCCGCTCATCTCTACACTCCGCGTGCGAACGCGACTACACTCGCGTCGTGGACGTCCCGAACTGGATCGAGCCCGCACTTCGAGACGAGCTGGAGTCTGCGACCGCGGCGCTCAAGACGGGATTGGCGCATCGACTTGTGAGCGTGGTGCTGATCGGAGCTGCGGCGCACGATCGTCCGCGGCCCATTCATCGCACCGAGCTGCTCGTTGTGGCGACGGCGATCGAGCTGACGCAGATGCGGAATCTTGCGACCGCGCTGCGTCGGCACCTCGAAGCAGGCCTGCACTTTCGCACCGTCACCGTCCGTGAGCTTGAGCGCGCATGCGATGTGTTCGCGCTGGAGATCGCGGAGTGGGGGACGCACCACCGCGTACTGTGGGGAAAGAGCCCCTTTACCGACCTCTCGATCGAGCCGGCACACCTGCGCGAAGGCATCGAGCGCGAACTCCGTGGTCTTTCGACCGAGCTTCGCAACCGCGTGCTCAACGGGCTCGCGGTCGAGTCGCGCAGAGAGAAGGCCGCTCTCGCGGTGCCCGCCGGTCTTGAGCGACTCTTGATGATCGCTCACCACTGCCTCGCGCTGATCGGACAAGAGCCGCCAGATGATGAGGCTGCGCTCTTGCGCGCGTTGGTGGACTGGATCGGTGGCGATCCAGAGCCCGTGCTCGGCCTGTGGGAAGAACTCCAGCGTGGTGAAGAGTTACGCCCGGCCTGGGAGGGCCTGGCGGTGCTGCTTCCCGTCGTGGGCTTGGCCAGCGTGGCGGTCGACCACCTCGTCCCGTGAGCGAGCGCGACGTGGCGCCGCTGCGAAGCGCACCCCGCTGACAAGACCTACCGAGTGGCCGGAAGCGCTACTTCACCGTTACGGGGTGTTGAGCCGCCGAGGGGCGCTTGGCCCGGAGCACCGCGCTGTACCCAACGTTGTCTTGGTACGAGTGCTTGAATGCGCCGAGCGTCGCAATCGCGATCTCGGCCCGATGGCGTGATGGCAGCTCCACGCTGTCGACCCCGCAGCGCGCGAGATAGGCGATGAAGTCGGGATGGATCTCGCCGACTGCCCGGATCTCACCCGCAAAGCGAAGTCGATCGCGCAGCAGCTTGGCGGTCGAAAAGATCCGCCCGTCCTTGAACTTAGCTACACGCAGCGCCACGAGCCCCAGCCCGCTCGACACCTCAGCAAGTTGTGCCAGCTCAAGCTCCGCAGGGACCTCCACGCCCAGATCGGACGAGCGCGGCGCGGCTCCCGAGTGCTCCGGCTCGCCGAGCTGACGCAAGATCTCGGGGGAGACGACGACGCGTTGGCCCGCGGCGATGCCCTCGCGTGCCTCCTCAAGGGATGTCGCACGCCGCCAGGTGTCGGCAACCTGCTGGGGCTCACGCAGCTTGATCACGTTGTCCATTGAGTCGTTCCTTGAAGGTGTTGAGGCCGACGCGACCGAGGCATTCCATGAAGAACTCCTCGTCGTCGATACGAAGCTCGAGGTAGGCACGGAGCACGCGTTCCACGGCGTCGGTGATATCGGCCGCTGGGAATGCGGGTCCGACAATCTTGCCGAAGGAGGCGTGCTCTCCAGGTGATCCGCCCAGCATGAGCTGGTAGTGCTCCTCGCCGTTCTTATCGATGCCGAGGATCCCGATGTTGCCGACGTGATGGTGTCCGCAGGCGTTGATGCAGCCCGAGATCTTGATGCTCAGGTCGCCGAGCTCATCTTCGATGCCGAGCTCGTCGATGCGTGCGGAGATCTGCTGGGCCACCGGGATCGAGCGGGCGTTGGCGAGCGAGCAGTAGTCCAGCCCCGGGCAGGAGATGATGTCGCTGGCTTTCTCGAAGTTGGCGGCTCCCAGGCCGATCGCCTCAAGTCGATGCCAGAGCGGCTCAAGATTGCTGATTCGAACGTTGGGGAGAATCAAGTTCTGGGTGTGCGTGACGACCAGCTCACCGAAGGAATATTGGTCGGCGATGTCTGCGAGCGCGTCCATCTGATCTGCCGTGACGTCGCCGGGGATGGCGCCGTAGGGCTTGATCGAAATGCCGACCGCCGCATATCCCTCTTGCCGATGCGGGAACGCGTTGTTTTGCACGAAGCGTCCGAAGCTTCGGTTCTGATGGAGCGCGGCGCCGGTGATGCTGCGTACGCGCCGAGCGGGTGTTGTCGCGTTGCCCGATGCGGGACTGACTGGCGGTAGCTTCCGGGCGAAGTAGCTCGAGATGCGCTCAAGCTCCGCGACTTCGAGGTGAGGAGCGTGATCGCGGATCTGCTCGTACTCGTCGTCGACCTCTTTGCGGAACGCGTCGATGTCGAGCGCGTCGACGAGGATCTTGATGCGCGCCTTGTATGCGTTGTCGCGTCGACCAAAGCGGTTGTAGACCCGCAAGATCGCTTCGAGGTAGCCGAGGAGTTCGCCGAAGGGGACAAAGTCGCGTACGACTCGCGCGAGCTTGGGGGTACGGCCCAGGCCACCACCGACCCAGATCTGGGCGCCAAGCTCACCGACTGCAGCGACGTCCGTGTGGGCCTCCGACGCACGGATCAGCCGAATGCCGATGTCGTGGACCCGGATTGCCGCGCGATCATGGGTCGCACCAGTGACGGCGATCTTGAACTTACGCGGCAGCGCGGCGAATTCGGGGTGGAACGTGGACCACTGCCGAATCAGCTCTGCGACCGCACGCGGGTCGGCGATCTCGTCGGGCGCGATGCCGGCAAAGTGATCGGCGGTGACGTTGCGGATGCAGTTGCCGCTGGTCTGGATCGCGTGCATCTCCA
>CAZVEM010000052.1:0-22342 GCA_964626165.1 uncultured Nannocystaceae bacterium | reverse complement strand
GGGCTTTGCGCGGCGGGTGCAGACGTCATGCTCGTTGGCCCACTTCCGACGCCTGCGATCGCATACATCACCCACTCAATGCGCGCGGACGCGGGTGTGGTCATCTCGGCGAGCCACAATCCCTTTGAGGACAACGGCATCAAGCTCTTCGCCCATGATGGCTACAAGCTCGACGATGAGATCGAGCTTGAGCTTGAGAACTTGATCGAGATGCCGCTGGCGCAGGCGCAACTCGCCCGCGGCGCCGCGATCGGGAAAGCCGTGCGCATCGACGATGCGGCGGGCCGCTACGTCACTCATCTCAAGCAAGCCTTTCCGGACGAGCTGAGCCTCGATGGCGTGCGTATCGTGGTCGATTGCGGCCACGGGGCCGCCTATCGCGTCGCGCCCGCGGTCTTTGAGGAGCTCGGCGCCAAGGTCATCGCGATGGGGATTCGCCCCGACGGGCGCAATATCAATGAGCAGTGCGGGGCTCTCCATCCCGAGGCGATGGCGCGCGCGGTGGTTGAGCAGGGCGCAGATCTGGGCATCGCCCTCGATGGCGACGCCGACCGCGTTGTGTTTGCGGATGCGAGCGGAACAGTCGTGGATGGCGATGCTGTCTTGGCCCTGTGCGCGATCGACCTCGCGAAGCGAGAGCGGCTGGCGCAGCGGGGGATTGCCGCGACTGTGATGTCGAACCTCGGGTTGATGCAGGCGATGGAGCGCCACCAGATCACGGTGCACCAGACCGCGGTCGGTGATCGCTACGTGGTCGAAGCGATGCGCAAGCACGGACTTTCGCTTGGCGGTGAACCATCGGGGCACCTTGTGTTTCGCGAGCATTCGACGACCGGAGACGGCCTGCTGGCCGCCTTGCAGGTGCTCGCGGCGATGGCGAGGTCGCAGCAGGACTTGGCGACGCTCGCCGCGGTCATGCAGCCCTGTCCACAGGTGCTGCGCAGCGTTTCGGTCGCGCGACGTGTGCCGCTCGACGAGCTGCCGCGCTTGGCGGAGCAGGTGCGCGCATGTGAGGCCCAACTCGGACGCGAGGGCCGCGTCTTGGTCCGCTGGTCGGGCACGGAGGCAAAGCTGCGCATCATGGTCGAGGGACCCAGCGCAGCGACGATCGGCGAGATGGTCGACCGCCTGGAGCACACCCTGCTTGCCGAGATCGAGGCATGAGCGAGCAAGAATCCGCGCCGGGACACGGGGTCGCAGTACCACATGATGCTGCGCTGCCTCGCAGCGCGGTCACCTCGAGCGCCGATCCGATAGGCGAGTCCCGAGAGCTACGGCAGTGGGCGGCACTGCACGAGTTGTGGACGGCCGACGCCTGTCGGGCGGCCGACCAGCACAGCATCCAAACGCTGGGTCTGCCCTCCGACCTGCTGATGGAGCGAGCCTCGCTCGCCGTCGCCCAAGTCGTTCAAGAGCTGGTTGACTCGGACGGGACGCGGCCCAGCGCTGCCGCGCGAGTCGAAGTTCTCTGCGGCCCCGGCAACAACGGTGGCGACGGTCTGGCAGTCGCGCGGATCTTGGCGAGGCGCGGGCACAGTGTGCGTGCGTGGATCTGCGCCGAGACATACGGCAGTAGCGTCTCGCGGCAGCTTGACTGGGCGAAGGCGGCCGGCGTCCGTGTGGTGCACGGCGTGCCGCAGGAGGCACACAGCTCGCCAACGCAGACCCGGGTTCTCCCAAATACGCCCAGAACCCGGCCCCCGCAGGAGGGAACTGTGGGGGTCTGGGCTGCGGACGACGAGGCCACTGCGCCGCAAGTTGCATCCGCGGCTGCAGATCTGCGGGCCTGCGATGTCGTGATCGATGCGCTCCTGGGAACCGGCGCGCGCGGAGTTGTGAAGGGGGGCGTGCTCGATGCGATGACGTGGTTGGCGACATGCGCGGCGCCCTGCGTCGCGATCGATCTGCCGAGCTGCATCGACGCGGATACGGGGGCCTTTCGAGCCCCGCCAAAGGCTCGCTTTGAGGCGCGCGAGACGGTCACATTTGAGCGGAGCAAACCCGGGCTGCACCTCACGCCGGGGCGGCGCGTCGCCGGCGGGGTCACCGTGGCGACCATCGGATTGACGCTGCCGCCCGCCTTGGCGGCCGATGGCGCGTTGGCTGCGATGCCGTTGCGCGTGCTGCAGCGCATCGGTCCATTGGATGGCCCATTGGATGGTCTTGCGGCGTCACGCGGAGAGCTGGAGCGCCTCGCAAACGCAGAGCCAAGCTCGCCACGGATGTCGGTCGTGCCACGGGCGCAAGCCGCCCATAAGGGCGAGCGAGGCCACATCGGCGTGATCGGGGGGACGGGCCCAACGCCGGGCGCGGCCGTCCTGTGCGGATTCGCGGCGCTGCGTGCCGGAGCCGGTCTGGCAACGGTGTGGCGGCCTGCCCCTCAGCCCGCGCAGCCGGCGGAGCCTAAGCTGCCGCTGCGGCCCGCGGCCTCGGCGCTCGCGCCCGCGCACGACGAGATCGCGGGCGGGGAGCTGCGCACGCCCAATCATGACGACTCTCCGGAGGTCATGTTCGCGTATAGCCACGACGCGCGAGTCTCCGCGGCGCAGGTGCTCGTCGTCGGCCCTGGGCTCTTGCCATCCGACGTGTCCGTCCAAACCAGGTCGGATGTCCAGGCCGAGCGCGGGGAGCTCGACACGACGGATCTGCAGTCGTTGGTGCGCGAACTCTGGCACGAGGATCCGCGACCGATGGTGTTTGATGCCAGCGCGTTGGCGTACCTCGACGCCCCCGCACGCGGTGGCCATCTGCGCATCATCACGCCGCATCCCGGCGAGGCACTGGGTCTGCTTGGTCGCCTCGCGGATGCTTCGGAGGGCTGGGACAAAGAGACGATTGCTTCGAATCGCCTTGGCGCTGCGCTGCGACTCGCAGAACTGCTGTCTGCCGTCGTGGTGCTCAAGGGTCCCGGCACCGTACTTGTCGCGGGAGCGCGCGACGCCTACGTCCTTGATCTTGACGATGCTCGACTCGCCACCGCCGGCGCCGGCGACGTTTTGGCTGGACTCATCGCGGCCAGCCTCATGTTGAGTCACTCCGCGGTGGCGGCATGTCGTCGCGGACTGTTGCTCCACGCCGCCGCGGCGCGGCACGCCGGAGCGCGGCTCATGTCGCCCACCGCAGGGGACCTTGCCCGAGCCGTGGGTACGATCGAGCCCGACGGCACCTCCTCGACCGCACCCTCGCCCAGACTGCGAGAGTTCTGAGGGTCGTCCTTCGTGCTCGCCGCGACGGGCAGCATTGCACTGCGCGCCACGAATAGACGATGCCTCGCCGCGTTCGAGCACGACGCCGATCAGGGATCGTCGGCGTCGGGACTCAAGATGAGGTGCCCGATTCCTGCACGTTCGGGCTTGCCCTCCACCATTCGCACCGAGATCGCATCGTAGCCCGGCTTGACTGCGCGCTGGGGAACTTCAAACGACCGCGTGTAGAGCCCCTTGGGTGCCTTCTGCACGACCGGAATCATCAGGTGACCGACCTCGCTGTTACCCTTGAGAAACGCGATGCGATACGCGACACGCGACTCAAGTGCGGTCTCAAACACCTCGTCATGCCGCTTGCTGGGCAGGCGAATGGTCAAACCCTTGTTTCCAGGGGGAACGGTGAGGCCGCAGTCATGGGCGTCCTCGAAGCTCGCGGACCGCCGCGATGAGACAAGCGCGTAGTCCACGACGTTGGGCTGGCTTCGCTCACGCTTGGTCGCGGGCAACTTCGGTCGCTTCGCAAGTCGCTCGAGTCGTTCGAAGTACGCGGCAAGGGTCTGTGCGGTCAGCTTCTCTCCAAAATCGGCGGGCGAGGCGTAGGGCGACGGAGCATCAGGATCGTCCCGGACTCCATCCACGTTCAACACCTTGGCGATCATCAAGTCCGCAACGATCGGGATCAGGTGATTTTCATCGACAAAGTTTGAGCGAAGTACGGTGACGCGATTGAGTCCACCGAACTGCCACACGGTATCGAAGCTAGCCACGGCATCTTCGAGGAAGCGCCGGTACTCCGGGAGGCGTTTCGCGTCCACCATGATGCCGGTAAAGACATTGGTGACTGGGGTGACCAACGCGATGAACTCCGTCCGCGGGTAGGCGGCACGGAGTCGCGTGAGCGACTCACGGAACTTCGGATCGTAGTCAAAATCGCGGTAGTATCGCTTGTAGTGTCGGACTTCCGAGGCCTTGGCAGGAATCCGCGCGACCGCGATCTGTTCGTCGCGCGCCACGTCGAGCCGATAACGCAGGCACACTTGATCGAGTCGTCGTTCGGGGAGATTCCGGGTCGCAGGCTCGCCTGGAGGAGGCTCGTAGACCGTTGCGATCGCCTCCTTCTCTTCTTTGGGTTCAAGGCAGCGGCCATGGACAATGCGCATCGGGGCGACCTTGGCAAAGTCGGCGAGGCGTCCACGGCTGAGGCGTCGAAGTTCCAGCGCGATGCAGGATCTCAGAGCACGCGAGCGTTTGGCGCTGAGCAGCACCTCCACGCTCTCGCGGGTGCGAGACTTTGAGAGCGTCTCGTAGATGCCAAGCCACTCCGTGAGGGCAACTCGACGCTGCATGTACCGCTCTGCAGGAAGGCCAGGAACGAAGGGCTCCAGGCTCGCGCCGTAGAAGTCGAGCCCCACAATCACGATCTCAGGTTCCCGGCCGCACAGCCGCACCCAATCCTCGAGGTACGCGGAGAACTCACGTGGGACCAGGCCCGGCGCGGTCAGGCTGTAGAACTTGTGGTCGCCCGCGGTGAAATGTCCCACCGTGCGCACGCGACTACTACCGAGGATCACGCTGTCGTGGCTGCAGGTCCAGTCCGCGCGATCGTGCATCTCCTTGACAAGGATCCAGCGACGATCGGGGTCGCGCTTGATGCCGAAATCCTTGGCGTTGTGATCGACGATGGTGTTGACCCAGATCACCGACAGCAGCACGAGGGCCATGACCGCAAATGCGGTCGCTAGCATCGTGGTGCCTGCGCGCGTGCTGTCGAGCTTTGCGGGTGGCGCGTCGGAGGGCATGGGTGTGCAACTGATTCAAAGAGTGCGGCTGAGGACTCAAGTCGAATCGTGGCTAGAACTGGAAGTAGAGGAACTCACTCACATCGTTGAGGGTCATGAAGGCGGCGGCGATCATCAAACCGACGATCGTCCCGATCAGCACGGGATAGCGTGGCGCCCTCTCGCGATCTTCAGGGAAAGCCCAACTCTCGATCTGCGGCGCATTGGGTAGTGCCCAAACGATCACGAAGCAGAGCGCGAACACCAGCGTTGTCCAGCCATCCCACACCGGTGCTGCTGGGATGCGGCTGGGGCCGCGCAGCGCGGCCATACCGAGCAGCATGCGGGCCGCAGATCCGAGATCGGGCGCGCGGAAGAAGACCCACGCGATCACGACGAGGAAGAAGGTGAGCGCCGCGCCGGCCATGCGTGACAGGGCGGTGCCCTCGTAGGGAGCCTTGTGACCACCAGGCGCGCCGCGATCGGACGCGGGCAGGCGACGTTCTCGCACTTGGGCGCGCCATTGCTCGAATCGATGGTTGATGGCGAGGTAGAGCCCATGCAGTCCGCCCCAGATCACGAACTGCCAGCCAGCGCCGTGCCACAGGCCACCCAGGAGCATCGTCAGCAGGAGGTTGCGCTCGCGCTGGCGCGGGCCATTCCGATTCCCTCCGAGCGGGATGTAGAGGTAGTCGCGGAGGAAGCGGCTCAGCGTGATATGCCAGCGCCGCCAGAAATCGATCATGCTGGTCGCCTTGTAGGGCGAGTCGAAGTTCTGGGGCAGCTCGATGCCCATCGTCTTGCCGACTCCGCACGCCATGTCGGCATAGCCCGAGAAGTCAAAGTAGAGCTGAAAGGTGTAGGCCAAGGCCCCCTTCCAAGCCAGATAAAGCCCGGGGTCGTGGCCGTGTAGGGACGCGCCGAACCCCTCGGCGCTCCAGTGCGCGAGGCCGTCGGCGATCACCGCCTTCTTAAACAGGCCGATCGCGAACACGGTGACACCGGCCGAGAGCCGAGTCGGGGGCGCGGTGCCGTCCGCCAGGGCGCGAAACTGCGGGATGACCTCACCGTGGTGCACGATCGGGCCCGCGATCAGCTGCGGGAAGAAGGTGACAAACAAGGCGTACTCAAGCGGTCCGTAGCCCTTTGCACCGCCTCGATGCACGTCTACGAGGTAGGCGATCTGCTGGAAGGTAAAGAACGAAATGGCGAGAGGGAGCGGGCCAACGTCGATCTGCAGGTCGCGCGCGAGCAAGGCGCCAACGTTGTCGGCGAGGAAGCCCGCGTACTTGAAGTATCCCAGCGCGGCGAGGTTGAGCGCGATGCCGACGCTGAGTCTGCGACGCGACTTGGTTTGGTCCGGCCCGAGAAACCGGGCGAGTCCGTAGTTGAGGCCCATCGAGATCGTGATGAGCCCCAGGTCGCGGGCGCTCCACCAGCCGTAGAAAATCAGCGACGCGAAGACCAGCCACGCGGTCGCGACCTGGGCGGGGGCCGTCCGGCGAAGCAGCGCGTAGCCGACCGCGGCGAGCGGCCAGAACACCAGGATGAACTCGAAGGAGCTAAAGAGCATGTGGGGGAAGGAGAGGCTTAGATCGCCACGCTACCCCACGGTCTTCATCGAAGATACCCGCGCACGGCCCACGCCCGCCTTCGCCGACAGGATTCGCCGAGAGTGTTCGCCGACCGAGTCTGCGGACCGAGTCTGCCGACCGAGTCCGGCGACAGAGTTCCTCGACTCGCTTCGCCGACGGGTCCGTCGACGGAGTGCGTCGACTCAGGGAAGGGACGGGTCAGGCTTATCGAGCGGATCGACCTCACTCGACGGCGGGCCCTCGCGGAGAAAACGACCCGGATCATCGGGTGTTGCGCACGATGGCGACCAGCCGCCATTCCGGGCCGGCGCCGCGCAGAGCCGTGTGCCGTCGCTGATGTTGAGCGTGAATGGAACATGAACGCCGAGGGCGTGCATCGCGGTCGGCGCAGAGGTCTGCACCCCGAGCGTGCCCATCTCGTCCGCGCTCCAACCAACCTTACGCAGCGAGAGGGTCATCGCGTGGGACGTGCTTGGAAGGTCGTCGCGCGGAGCGGCCTCCATGAGCCACACCGACTCATCCGGCATGCCGAGTACCAGCATATCTTGCGGGTTGATCGGCAGGCGTGAGACGGCCTGCTGCGTCTCACTTCCGCCGACGGCGTAAAGGCCCTCACGGACCCCGAGCGCCCAACGTGGCGCAGAGGTGTTGGCTGGGCTGTAGGGGAGGGCGCGCAAGCCTTGGGCGTCTTGGGCGTCTCCGAGTGCTTCGTAGCGACGCGCCTGGAGGTCGACGCTGCCCAGGAGCAAGTCTCGGGTGGCGGTCGAGTCGGGTGCCGCCTGCAGATAGACCCGACTCGCGGGGTCGCTCGCAGCCTGCGTCTCTCCGTACGACCCGCCTTGAGCTCCGTCCGATCCTTCACCCATGCGCACGCCAAAGCCGACGATGACATGCTCCCGTGCGACATCCGATCGCACCAGGCATGAGCTCTGAGACTCAAGGTCTCGGAGCGCCGCGCTGCCTTGCGGGGTCACGTAGGCCAGCCAGCGGCCGTCCCGGCTCGTCGGCGTGAGGCCGGCCGTCGAGTGCAAGGCCTGGCGGCTGGGTCGCATCGCGCCCGGGAAGAGGTCGATGACGCGGCCATGCTCCATCGAGATCACCGCGGTCTCAAAGTTACCATCACGTTCCACCGTCACGATCGCGAAGAGGTCCGTCGGGCGATCGGCGTCGGTTTCCTCGGGATCCCCATACGCGGCGGGAGAAGGGCCCCGAACGAAGTGGGCGGCGACGGCTCGCCCGCGAATCAGCGGCGTCGCGATGCCGGCGCTGGCGGCTCCGAGATAGTCGTGTCGCTGACTTGGGCGTACGCGCACAAGGTGCACGGTTTCTCCGTCCGGATCACTACTGCGCGCGAGTAGGTTGCGGTCCCCGATCGCAATCACGCGCAGACCCGTATCCTCGTCACCGAGCCGCAAGATCTCGGTCGAGCCGCCGGGACGCGCATCGACGGCCGCGAGCCCAGCGTCGTCGCGATACATCACGACGTCGCCGTAGCGGAGCGACCCGACGATCTCATTGACGCCGGATGCGAGCAGAGCGCTGCCAAGCAGGCGCTGCTCTGCGCGTGGCAGCTCTGCGTGCAGTTCCTCGAGATCATAGGCAACAAGCAGGCCGCTCGAACGCGCGACGATGCGTTCACCGCTTGCCGGCACCATCAGCTGCAGCGCCGGTTCGCTGAGCTGGATTCGATCGAGGCGCAGCTTGCTGTCTTCGCATTCGGCGTGTTCGCAGTAGCTGATTACCCAAGCGACGTTGTCGCCCGTCGTGACCGCCAAGGTTGCCCCCGTCGAGGGCGGCTCGATCATCACGTCGGAATCTGCGGTGCGTATCGCCGGGCAGGGGTTGGACGGCTCACCGTCCAGCGAACAACCACCGATGATTAGAGCTGTGGTCGCGAGTACACTCGAGCGCGCCAATAAGGCCCGAAGCGAGGTACCTTGCGACCGAGAGACTCCCACAACCAACACGATACACCAGGCGCCCGGGGTCTAGGCGAGATTTGTTTGGGCACGAGGGCGGCGAGATGAGGGGCCGGTCGCTGCCGGGCCGCCTGAGCCTTTTCGTTCGGCGCGGGCAACCCGCGCCGCTCGCAATGTTCTACGGTCGGCAGGTCCTCATGGCGCTCGCAGCACGGCATCCGCAGATTCGTCTTGGACCCAGTTTCCCGCTGCGACGCCTCCGCCTCGCGATGACCAGCGCCTTGATCGGCATGTGCATCGCCGGCGGCGCGAGTGGGTGCGGCGGCGGGGGTGATACTCCCCGCGGAGCTGCGGCGGCGTCTGGCGGTGGCCAAGCTTCGCCGCGGGCAGCAACGCGCAAGCTCGCGGCCGCGGAGTGTGCCGCTCGCATCGAGGCAGGCAAGAGCTGGGCCGCCGCCGCCGAGCGCTTGCCCGAGCAACGTGAAGCGATGATCGCCTCGCTGCGAGAGGTGGCCGAGTTGGGCGAAGACGATCTGATGCGAGCCAACGCGGCGCTGCTGCTGGGCTCGATCTTCGAGGAGGCCGGCGAGCGCAAGGACGCGATTGGCTACTACCGGCAGGCGCTCGTCCTGGCGCCGGACGACCCCAGCGGCCGCGCCGTGCTTGCGCTGGCGCTGGCCGCCGACAACCAGTGGGACGAGGCGATCAAAGAGCAGCGAGCATTGATTCAGCAGGTCCCCGATGACCTTGAGGCTTGGCTCATGCTGGGCGAGATGGAGTTTAAGGGCGGTCACCCGGATCAAGCGAAGGAAGTCTATCTGGGCTACGAGACGCGCCGTCGCGGTTTGCTGGAAGGGCTCACGCGCAAGCAAGACGGTGCTTATGTCGTCGACGCACAAGAGCGTGCAGGCTGTGCAATTGCCCTTGCGGTCGCGAGTGACAACGGCACGGCGCTCGCGCTCGCCTACGCCCTGCGCACCGAGCCCGAAGCGAGTGTGCGTGCCGCCATCGCCGAGACCATGGGGATCCAGCGCTTGATCGGGTACGAGTTCTTTCTCAAGGAGCGACTCGAAATCGAAACCGACGCGGGGGTCATCGAGGTGCTCAAGTGGGCGCTCGCAGAGATCGCGCGCGACGGCGTCGACACTCGACCCGGGGCATCACCGGTCCGGCCCGACCAGCTCCGCGAGTCGCTTGGGATTGAGGCGCCGCAAGTGCCCGTCGATCCCGCAGCGGCGGCGACCAGCGGCGGCGCCGAGCCTGCGAACGACGCGAACTCCGGCGAGAACACCGGCCCTGCTGCGACTCCGTGACTTTGCTACGCTCCGGCGCCGCGCGGCGCTGAGCCCACGCCAAGCCCACGTTGCGAGCCGCCGATGCCTGCCGCTGCCGTCGAAGTTGTGCGACTGACACATCGCTACCCGGGCGCCGACCGAGCGGCGCTGCGCGATGTCTCATTCGAGTTCTGCCCCGGGGAGCGCGTTGGCCTCCTCGGACCCAACGGTGCTGGGAAGAGCACGCTGATGCGCATCCTCTGTGGCTACCTTGGCGTCCAGGATCGCCAGGGGCACGCGGCCGTGCGCGTCGCAGGCTTCGACGTCGCGACCCAAGCCTTAGCGGTGCGTCAACGGGTCGGCTATCTGCCCGAGCAAGTCCCGATCTACCCCGAGCTGCGGGTGCGAGAGCACTTGGAGTTCCGTGCGCGTCTCAAGAATGTCGCGTGGCGACGCCTGTCGCGCGAGGTCGGGCGGGTGATGGAGATGACCGGGCTGAGTGCGATGGCCGACACTTCGATCCATCGCCTCTCGCGCGGCTATCGACAGCGCGTCGGCGTGGCCGATGCACTGTTGGGCTCGCCCCCCTTGGTCGTGCTCGATGAGCCGACCGTGGGCCTCGATCCGAACCAGGTGCTCTCGATCCGCGCGATGCTCCGTGCGATCGGGGGCTCCCAGACGCTCTTGTTCTCCTCCCATATTCTCGCCGAGGTTGAGGCGCTGTGCGATCGCATCGTCATCCTTTCGCGCGGTGAGATCGTCACCGACCAGACCCTTGAGACCGCGACCCGAACCCGGCGTATTCACGTCGAGGTCGAAGCGAGCGCTGCCGAGCTTGAGGCCGTGCTCAAAGCCCTCGCGGTCCGAGTCCCGGGCAGCTTTGAGGTCGTGCAGGCCGCCCACCCGATCGGCGAGGACGACCGCTTTGCGGCCGCCGTGATCGTCGGCGGCGACGCTTTGGCACGTGATCTCGGACGCGCGTGTGCGGCGGCGAAGTTGACGGTCGTGCGCCTTGAGATCCTACGACGTCAGCTCGAAGAGCACTTCGCACGCGTGACCGGTGCACAGGGCGATGCGTCTGCCTCGCTCAGCAGCGGCATCTTGCCGCCGGGCAGCGCCGCTGGGGCTTCTCGCGCTGGCACGGCGCGTGAGGGCAACACCGGAGGCGAGCGATGAGTCTCGCTGCACCACGTGCGGTCGTGCCCCCGGTCCCCGACGCAGCAGGCCCCAGCCAGCCGAGCGCCGGCCTCTTGGCCGTGATGGCGGTCTTTTCTTGGTTGCGCGGCACCTTGGCGATCGCCCGCAAAGAAGTGCTCACGCTGTTTGTGACGCCGCTCGCGTACGTGGTCGGGACACTCTTCCTGCTTGAGCAGGGCTGGAACTTCTCGCTGCTGCTCCGCTTTCTCAACGATCCGCTGGCGGCCCCCGGGCCGGTGATGCAGTTCTACTTTGGCGGCAGCTTCTTCATCTTTTGGCTGCCGGTGATCTTTCTGTGCGCGACGCTGACGATGCGCACGCTGGCCGAGGAGCGGCGCATGGGCACGCTGGAGGCCCTCATGACCGCGCCGGTTGAGCCCAGCCAGGTCGTGCTTGGCAAGTACGCGGGGGCGCTCACGTTCTACGTGCTTTTGTGGCTGCCAACCTCGGTGTTTTATGTCCTGCTCCTCGGCGCGACCAGCCAGGGGCCGGGTGGGCGTCCCGAGCTGGGGCCGATCGCGTCAGGTTACCTGGGCACGTTCTTGATCGGCGCGAGCTTCCTCGCGATCGGCGTCATGGCGTCTGCGCTCGCGCGCAACCAGCTGGCCGCGGCGATCAGCAGTTCGGTGCTATGCACGATTGGCCTCCTCGCCGGCTTGCTGGTCGATCAAGTCTCGTCCGAGACGCTGTCGTCGGTGCTGGAGTGGACCAGCCTCTTGTCGATGATGCAGGAGATGGCGGCCGGCATCGTCGATGGCCGCTATCTCGCCGTGCACGTAGGACTGGTGATCGCGGCGCTGACGATTGCGACCGTCGCGATCGATCCGCGACGAGATCTTCAGCGCATCTTTCAGACCGCCTGTGTGCTGGTCGCAGTGACGGCGATGGCGGCGTTCGCGGGACGACATGCGCAGCGACGCGACTGGACGGCGGGAGCGGTCTACACGCTCAGCGAGAGGGCAGGGGACATCCTTCGGGGACTTGAGCGACCGGTCGACGTCACCGTGATCGTGCCGTCGCAGCTCGGGGGCGGACGGGCCAATCCGGTGCGTGCAGAGCTGCGTGAGGTGCTCATGCGTATGGCCAAGGAGTCCGCGCAGCTTCGCGTGCGCCTCCTCGATCCGGATCGTGATCGCACCCTCGCCGAGCAGCTCTTGGTCGACTACGGGTTAAGCGGTCGCGAACTCGGGGATGGAGTGGTGCTGATCCGATCCGGTGAAGGAACCTCGCTGCGACGGGCCTGGCTGTTTCCCTCGCAGCTCGTGACCTATGCCAACGGCGCGGACGTGATGGAGAACGGGCCACGGGTCGAGTCCTTCCGGGGCGAGGAAGCGCTGCTGGGCAAGTTCATCGAGGTCAGCGAGGAACAACGTCGGACCGCTTGCTACACGCAGGGACACGGCGAGGCGGCGTTCGACAACCTCGAGCCCTATGCGGGCTACGCCCATCTGCGAGACCTCCTCCGGGAGTCCAACCTCGAGACCAAGGTGGCAGAGCTCGATGGTGAGACGGCGCTGGAAGGCTGCGATCTGCTCGTGGTGGCGGGACCGAGCGGCACCCTGCCGACGGGCCAAGTGCAGGCGATCGAGAAGTACGTTCAAGAGGGTGGGCGGCTTTTGGTGCTGTCGGGCGCGGTGGTTTTGCGCGGTCGCGACCGGGTCGCGGAGATCGGACTTGAACCACTCCTCGCGCGCTACGGCATCCGCATGGGAGACCGGCTCGTCCTCTCGCCCCATCCCATGCCCGGTGCCTCGGACCTGCTCTCCTTCACGCTGCAAGAGGGATTTGGCGATCACGAGGCGGTCCGCAGTTTGATTGGACGCCCGGTCTCGATGGTCGCCGTCCGCGAACTCTCGGTGGAAGGCAAGGCCTTGCCGCTGCTCAGCGTTGGCGAAGATTCCTGGGCCGAATCCGATATCGCAGCGATCACGATGGGCCTGCCGTCGCGCTATGACGCCGGCTCCGATCGCGGGGGGCCGATTCCTGTCGCGGCCGTCAGCGAGCTTGGTTCGACGCGGGTGATCGTGATCGCGAGCGATCAGTTCGCCGTCAACGCGCTGCTGCGCGAGGACATTGCCTACGATCATGGCCGCGACTTCATCCTCAACTGCGTGGGCTGGTTGCTTCAGCGCGACGCGCTGATGGGGATCCGCCCGCGTCCGCGTGAGCACGTCAAACTCGTGCTCGCGCCCGAGCAACTTGAGCGCATGACCTTGATCTGTTTGATCGCGCTGCCGGGATTTGCGGCGGCGCTTGGGCTGATGATCTTGTGGAGGCGCCGACAGTGAGCGACGCCGGGGCTTCGCGCACGGAGCAGCGCGCCGATTCGCCGTCGGAGGGCGCAGCGCGTCCCGCCAGCTCGTCGGGGCGTCTCCCCCGCTCAAGCGGCGGGCGCACGAGCCGGCGGCGAACACCGCGACCCGCGACGATCGTGACCTTGGCGCTCGCGATCGCCAGCATGGCGCTTTACCGCTGGGATCCTTGGCAGGTGAGCTCGCGTCGCTACGACGTTCGCTCCGATAGTACGGGCGTCCGGCGGTTGCTGCCTGCGCTTGGCGATCGTGATCCGTCGCGCGCGACCTTTGAGTTCCAGCGACCGGGCGGCGAGGTGGTCCGCATCGTCCCCGGGCCGATCGGCCATCAGGTCCTTGAGGGAGAGACTTTGCTGGGTCCTGCGGATCCGCTTGCCGTCGACGCCGTGTGGTCTTCGCTGCGCATCGCCTCCACGATCCGCGCCGCGAGTCCCGACACCAACGCGGTGGTGGGAGAGCGCGGCATCATCCGCGTGACCCTGCCCGATCTGAGCGTCGTGGTGGAGCTTGGCGCCGCGAGTTCCGACGGCGCTGGGATCTATGGGCGGCTCAAGCACGAGGGCGATGACCTGTGGGTGGTGGAGTCCGAAGTGAGCTGGCTGGTTGAGCAGCCCGCGGCGTCCTGGCTTGCGCGCGGTCTGATGCCCGTCGACGCGGCGCAGTTGGCCAGCGTGACGTGGGCGGGCGGGATTAGCCTCTCGCGTGGTGTCGATGATCTCTGGCGAGCGACGCCGCCCGCAGGCGACGGCGACCCGGAAGACGCCGCCGCGCGTCTGCTCGCCAACGATGCGGTCGAACTCAGGCTCGATCGCATGCTCAATACGGCGCTCGATCCTTGGCTTGATCGCGGCGAGATCGAAGCCGTCTCGTTTCAGCCATGGCTCTCGGTCACGACGCTGACCGGGGAGACCTACAACTTCGCGCGTGGCGAGGAATGTCCGGGCCATCCCGACCGGTGGATCATCGATCGAGGCCCCGGTTACCTCGGCTGCCTGGCGAAGGACGTCGCTTCGGAGTGGGTGGTCTCTGGCGACGCGCAAGGCCTGCTTGAGACCCAACTCATTCCGTACCCGATCGGCCGCGTGCTGGCGATCGAACTCCAGCAGCCCACGGTGCGCCGGCTGCGACGCCGCAGCGGTGGCTGGCAGCTCGACGAGCCGCAGCGGAGCCAAGTCGTCGATGAAGATGAGGTGATTCGTTGGTACGAGCTCCTCGCCCGCAGCGAGGTCGAGCCCGTCGAGGGCGTCATGCTCCCCGAGGACGCGCTGCGCATCAGCGTCGAGACGGACTCGACGCAGATCATGCAATTGCGCTGCGGCGTGGTCGGGGACGATCTGCTGTGCTCGCGGGACGGCGCGCCGCCGATGCGGGTGATCGCGGTCGATCGCCCCGAACTCTCGTTCGCGGCAGAGACGTTTGCGGAGCGCAAGCTGCTGAGCTTTTCGCCCGATCAGGTCCGCGCGATGGAGCTGATTCCCGAGCCACCGGGCGGTGATGGTGGCGCGACGAGTTCCGGCGTTCGCACCTCGGCGCGACAAGACTTCGGGGTGTGGCAGCTCGACGCGCCCGAGCATCCTGACGGTGCCCAGGCGATTGATACGATTCGACTTGAGAGTGTGCTTGCGGCGATGTCTTCACTGCGCGCGATCGAGTGGAAGGATGACGCGCCCGGCAGACCGCTCCGTACGATCCGCCTTGAGCTGACGCCGGTGCAAGGACGCGCCCAAGAGATCGTGGTGGCGCTTGAGCCAGACTGCGTCGTGATGGTGCAGGGAGGGCGACGCGCGAAGATCGACAAGGCACGTTGCGAGTTGCTTGGCTCGGAGATTTTCTTCGACGATCCGGTGCGCGCGCTCCTGCTTGCGGCGCGCAGCCTTCGGGTGCTTGAGGCCCACGGTAGCTCGCGTGCCTACGCCGCGTTGATCAACCAAGTCGCGACGCGTGATAAGAACGGCTGGCATCTGCCAACCGACGGTCTGCAAGATGGCGTCGAGGCGGCCGATCAGGCGGGGCGACTGCGGGCCTTTGTCGACTCGCTGGAGCGCATTCGTGGGCGCTCCCTCTTCGCGGTCGCGCTCGATGCCGACGGTACACCGCGCTCCCCATTCGGCTCGGAGCCGGGGGAGGGCGAGGGCAGCACAACGGGAAGCGAACTGGTCGATCCCTTGGCCGAGCGGAGCGACCGTTTGGTTGTCGAGATTCGCCGCTCCAAGGGCAATGTGATCGTCGAGATCGAAGGCGATCGGCTGTGGATGCGAGGACGCGACTGGGGATGGCTGCTTGCACCGCCCGCACCCGAGGACGACGAGCAAGAGCTCGAGCCCCAAGAGATCGGCGAGGACGACTCGAGTCCTCTTTCCGAGCCGGGTGGCCGGCCGCTTGAGGGGCGGGACCTAGACCAGGGCGGCCTCGCGCCGCCCTGAGGCCACGACGGTCGCTCGCTCGGCACCGCGAGATCCGCTCGACGTCCACGCGTCTCGCTTCGCATGTGCACATGCCTACTTGCGTTGCAGCCGAGTCGAGCCGAGTCGAGCTGAGCCGAGCCGAGCCCGTCGAGTCGAACCCAGCCCGGGACAGACACCCAACGACCAAGCCACCGACACCTCGCGGTCTCGATGGCTTGTGTCCGTGCTTGACGGTCGGGCGGTTTGCGATCCGGCGGTTTGCGATCCGGCGGTTTGCGATCCGGCGGTTTGCGATCCGGCGCGCAAGTGCACGAGGGACGTGCGGGACTCGGGCTACTCGCCCTTGTCTCCGCGCTTCTTGTAGTCCTCGGCGGCCTTGGCGGCCTTCTCGGCGAGCTCGGCGTTTTGTGCCTCGGTCGCCGCGACGGTCACGGGGTGCCATGCGGCGCCGGGCGGGTAGACCCAATCTTCGACGCCGGTCTCTGGGTTCTTGGCCTTGTAGGCGACGAACTCAAGCAGACCCATGTCATGGGCGAACCCGGTCGCGGAGAAGCGAACGAACTTGCCCTTGAAGGTGTACTGCTGTCCCTTCTCAAGCACGACCTCGGGCTGTCCCTTCCACATCTCGGCTTCCCACTCGGGAATGTTGAAGCGGTAGTTGACCACCATCATCGCGCGCTTCTTGCCCTGCGTATCGACAGCGTCGGTGATCCACACGTGCGGCTGCTTGCCAGGCGGGCAGAACTCTCCTTCGGGACACACGATCGGGACGTAGACTTCCTGCACGAATCCGCGCACTTGGACCTCGGTGCCCGCAGCGCCCTCGGCGATGCGCTCGTCGAGGCTCGAGCGGAGTCCGTAGATGGAGTACGAGCCATCGTCGTACTTCTCGGGCGCCTTGCCCTCCTCGAAGTTCGGCGAGGGCGGCAGGTTGACCTGAAGGCTAGGAATCTCCTCTTCCTTCTCCTTGGCAGCTTCGGGCTTCGCGGAGTCGCAAGCGGACAGGGCGCTCACAACGAGCGTGCATGCAACGAGGGACGACAGCGTGAGACGGGTTTGCATGGGGAATGTGGGCCTTGGGTCAGCCGATACAGGCGAGGGTTCAACGGACGGGGACGCCAAAACGCGACCGAGCAGAACTTAGATCTAGACTTTGGAGGGGCGATCACGATCGCCAAAGGGGTCAGCGCGAGTTGGCAGGGGCAGCGAGCCTGCGGCCCGTGCTCGATGCACTAGGTACCACGACCCGCGCGCAGGGAACAGATGGCGGGCGAGTGGCTTAGAGAGTGACACCTCGCGGCTTGCGTCGCATTCCGCGCAGTAGCGAAACCCGCGGCACTGGCTCGCCGTCGCGGTCGCGCGGCCCTGGGCGAGCCACTTTCGGGACGCAGCCGGGCCTGCCCTGCTAGGAATCGCCCCGTGACCGCAAGCGTGTACGCGGCGATGCGCCGCGCGGCCGTGCTTGGGCTTGGCCCGATGACCGTCCCGCAATGGAGGCGAGATCGTCACGGCGCGCACGCGCGTGGGCCATCCGGTACGGCGGACAGGGCCCGAGCGGCCAGTGCAGGGGGTGGGGTGGGATTGAGCGTCCTGGTCGGCGCGATCGTGATGGTGATCGGCTGCGGTGATCCGCCGCGACGAGGCCGGGGCGAGGGGGACGCTGCCCAAGGGCGGACGCCTGCGGAAGATGATCGAGGCCGAGCCGAGACCGCCGGCGCTTTGTCGCAGACGGGTGGATCGGAGGAGGACGGCCCGGCAGCACAAGCTAGCGTCGGCGTGGACAGGGGCGAGGGCGGCGGTGAAGCCGAGGTCGCCAGCGAAGACGTCGCGGGCAAAGACGCCGCGGGCGAAGCGGTCGAAGGTAGCGGGGCAGAGAGCAACGGCGCCGCCGAGCCCGAGAGCGGAGAGCTCGTCGCAAATGGTGGCGAGGGCGGGCTCGATGACCCCGGCAAAGAGCGCGGCATCATGCTCGGCTCCTCGCGCAGCGCGGTGGAGGTCCTTAGCCCGTGGACCGCGGCGCGCTCGATCTTTGAATCGGGGCCGCACGACGACGGGCTGGGGCCCGAGGCGATTGTGCCTCCCGATCCGCAGCCTCTTCAGATCGGTCTGCGCTCGCTGCCCGACTCCCTCGATCCGCTCGGTGAGCTGGATCCCTGGGGGGAACGCATCGCAGAGGACCTGCTCTTTGACGGCTTGATGCGGCGCAGCGCTGCCGGAGCCCCGTGGGTGGAGCCGGCACTGGCAGATCGTTGCGAAGTCGACTCACCCGGCGCAGTCAAAGTGGTCGAATGCCATCTTCGCGGCGGCATTGAATTTTCCGACGGGCGTCCGCTGGAAGCTGATGATGTCGTCTACAGCCTGAGCTACGGGCTCGATCCGCGACGGACCTGGGCACGCGATCGGATCGGGCTCAGCTCGCTCAAGCAGGTCGAGATCGTCGACAAGCCCGCAAAGACGCGAGGCGACGCCGATCCCGGGCGTTGGATTCGCATCACCTTCGATCGCCGCGAACCGCTCGCGCTTGAGCTGATCGCTTCCGTGATGATCGTGCCGCGCCGCGCACATCGGGAGCGAAGTAAGTCCTTTGGTCGGACGCCGATCGGGACCGGCCCGATGCGTGTCGTCGCATCCGAGTCCGATTCGCTCGAGCTTGAGCGCGTACCGGGTTGGTCACGAGACGATCGCGAGGCGCCCGAGCAAGAGCGCATCAGCTTTGTGCAGGTCAGTGATGCCGCGGTCGGGCTGACGTTGCTGCGACGCGGCACGCTCCACGTTCTGGCCGAGATGTCGCCCGCACACTATCCGGCCGGACTACTCACCCCCGGCATGGCCGCGCGCTTTCGGGCCTTTGTGCTCACGCCCCCGCGCTACGATCTTTTGGTCTACAACGTGGCCTCAGGTCCGCAAAGCAGCGCGACGATGCGTTTTGCACTGCATGACGCGATTCCCCGCGCCCAGATCGCCCACGAGATCTACCGCAGCGCGGGCCAGGATGTCGAAGTCCCCGTCGATCTTCAGCCACCGCGCGAGATTGATCTCGACGCACTCAAGGCATCGGGCAGAAGCGATCTCGAGGCAATCGATATCCCCGCCGCACCACCGCGCGAGCGTGATGCCAGCGCGCATCTGGCCGTCTCCTTGATCCTCGATCAATTGGGTTGGAAGGTCGAGCGCGGGCTACGTCAGCGCGCTGAGCAGCCACTGCGCGTCACGATCATGTGGGAGGGATCTGCGGGACGTGGGGCGGATTGCGTCCGTGCCGTTCGCGATGAGTGGCGCTCGCTCAACATGGTTGTTCCCTTTGCAACGGCGTCGTGGAACTACCTGCTCCAACTGATGCGACGCGGCGAATTTCAGGTTGCTGCGCTGCGTTACGCGCCTCCGGCAAACGGCGACCTTTACACCTTCTTTCACTCCAAAGGTCCGCTCAACCTGAGCCGAGTCAACGACGCTCGTCTCGATGCGGCGCTCGACGGCTATCGAGTGGCGACCAGTCCGCAGCAGCGAGATGCGGCGCTCAGGAGCATCGCAGATGAGCTCGCGAGGCTTCGACCGGTGAGCGTCATCCATGCGCCACTGGAGGTCATGCTCGTGTCGCGGCGCGTCGATGGGATCGAGTTCGTCGCGGATCTGCCCAGGCTTGACCGGCTTGTGCTCCGCCCGATCGAGCGTGCGCTTTGGTAGCGAGCCGTTCCGTGGAGGGGTGGCCGTGTCCTGCCGCACGGCTCATGGAGGAGGCGGAGGAGATCTCCTCAATTTCTTGGAGCGGGTAGGAGGAGGTGATACCTCCATAGGAGGAGTCCCTCATGACCGCGCTGATGCTTCTCACGGCCCTCTTTGGCTCACCCGATCCCTTCCTCGCCGCGACCGCTGACGTCGAGGTCGGCGTCATGGATCAGCTCGACGCGGTGGAGGACTTCGACGCCGATCCCAGCGAGCCCAGCTATCGGGGCGTCGAGTTCTTGCTCGCGGGCTTTGAAGCTCGCGCCGCGCTCGCCGACTTCCGCTAGACGGCGCGGCGGCCCGATTCTAGCGGCCCGCTAGCAATGGCCCGCTAGAATCGGTATGCGACACCGAACACGCCGACGATCCAGAGTTGGAGCGGATCGATCGGCGCGGGTGCGTCCCGTGTCTCGTCGCGAAAGAGTGGGCCGCGATTGGCGGTCGCGCTTGGGGTGGCGCCCGCTCCAACCAGGCGCACCGCTCCAAGAAATGACAGGCGACGCGTCGAGAACTCAATATCGAGGCCGATGCGTGCCAATCCCGTGAGCCAGCGTTGACGCGACTTGTCGCCATCGATCGTGTAGCGGATCTGATCCAGGCTCAGTCCCGCACCGCCGTCGACCCCGAGTCGGAACGACTGCGTTCGCACAAAATCTAGCAGTACGCCGATCTCGGTCATGAAGCGGTCGTGATCCACGACGTCGCTCTGATCGCGAAAGCGCAGCGTACCGCTGCGCGCGGACACGTCGAGCGAGATCATGCGATGGACTCGCACGCGCAGCAGCGCACCGAGTCCGATCATGGTTGCCGATCGGCCAATACCGCGAGGATCGATGCGGACGACCCCTGGTACCAATGTGGGGACCTGCATCCCGACCAGCTCAAGTCCGAGCAACACGCGGCGCGAGTCATCGGGCGGCTGAAACATCGAGGGGGGCCGCGAACTGGGGTTCGATGGCGTGGTCCGTCGGTCCTTGCGCGAGGCGGCGACGCCCAAGCTTAACGCGCTGGTCGGGCCGGTCGTCCGCGGCCCGCGAAGAGGCCCGGCGCGTTCGAGGCGGGCCTGCGTCGCAGGACCGGCGGTGGGGGGCGCGAACGCGAGCGTCGCGGCCAACCACCACGTGAAGGGAGTCCACATGGCGCGCGAAGGATACCGTGAGTGTGGTAAACGGCGGATGTGTCGCTGCGAAGCATGACGGGCTACGCGAGCAGCACGGGCTCGGTGACGCTCGCGGGCTCGACCTGGCAGGTGCGCGCGGAAGTTCGGAGCGTGAATTCTCGCTTCCTTGAGCTCAAGACCAAGCACAGCCTTGGCGCCGAGTTTGAGGACGCGATTCGGCGCCTCGTAGAATCCAAGGTCAGCCGTGGCCGGGTCGACGTGGCCCTGCACACCGGCTCGATGTCGGCCGGGAGCGAGGGGGCGCCGCCTGGCGCGAGCGACGGAATCGTCTCCCTTGCGGGGTGGCAGCCCGATCCGCAAGCCATTCGGTCGCTCGCACGAGCGATCGCGGCCACGCAGGCGGAAGCGCGACTCGAACAGGTCGAACTCACGACCCCTAACGCGCTAGAATGTCTTCGTTTTCTGCGATCGCTCAGCGCCGAGACGGCGGCGGGCTCCCGCGACGCGATCCGGGGGATTGGAGGCCTGAACGGAGGCCTAAATGGCTCCGCACTCGCGGCCAATGGCGAGTCATCAAACGAGGCACTGGCGGGGGGCGGGGGCCTTCGCGAGCACCGACAGCAACTCTGGGAGATCCACCGCGCCACCCTCAGTGAAGCGCTCGATGCGTTGGTGCTCGATCGGGAGCGCGAGGGCGCGGGCCTGCGCGACAAGCTCGGGGAACTGCTCGCCGATCTGCGCGCCCACGTGGCCGCGCTCGCGGAGCTCGCCAGGGTCGAGCCCGAACGGATCTTCGAACGGGCACGGCAACGACTGCACTCCCTAAGTCAGGCGGTTGACCTCCCGGGCCAAGATCATATGCGGCTCTTGCAGGAGGTCGCGGTGGTGGTCACCAAGGCCGACGTCGCCGAGGAGGTCGCGCGTCTTGAGCTTCACATGGACCATCTCGCGGAACGCTTGGACAGTGAGGCGCCAGGCGGGGTGGGGAAGAGTTTAGACTTCTTGGCACAGGAGCTCATGCGCGAGTGCACGACCCTCGGCGCCAAGCTTAGCCACCCGGATGCGGGGCGGCTCGTCATCGACGCGAAGGGCTGCGTCGAGCGGATCCGAGAGCAGGTGCAGAATGTCGAATGAAGCCAGCGCCGTGGTTCGGGGCATCCTCCTCGTCGTCAGCTCGCCTTCCGGGGCGGGCAAGACCACCCTTTGCAACCGATTGAGAGCCGAGTTTCCGCGCCTTGGCTTCTCGGTTTCCTACACGACGCGGGCGCCGCGTGGCAATGAACGAGACGGCGTCGAGTACCACTTCGTCGACAAGGCCGCCTTTGACGAGATGGCCAACAGCGATCGCTTCGCGGAGTACGCGATCGTCCACGGCAACATGTACGGCACCGCGAAGGCGCCGGTGCAACGCTCGCTCGACGATGGCACCGACTTGCTGTTCGATGTCGACTTTCAGGGCAGCCGCAGCCTCAAGCAGAGCTTCCCGAACGACGTGGTGAGGGTCTTTATCTTGCCGCCCTCGATGGAAGAGCTGGAGCGTCGCCTGCGGAACCGCGCGACGGACACCGGCGAAGTGATCGAGCGCCGTCTGCGGATGGCGCGGGCGGAGCTGGAGCATTTTGAGGAATACGAGTTCGTGGTGCTCAACGACAACATCGATCGCGCCTACGATGTGCTCCGCGGTATCTACTTGGCGCAGCTGCATCGCGTCGAGCGGATGAAAGCGCAGGCCCGCGCCATTCTCTCCGGGCCGACCAGCGTCGACTAGCAGGCTGTCGAAATACCCCGCGCGGCGCCTGGCCGCGCACTCACC
>CAZVEM010000051.1:0-23900 GCA_964626165.1 uncultured Nannocystaceae bacterium | reverse complement strand
GCATGGCGAAACCACCCGCGCTTTTCACCCGCGCTGGCCACGCACGCTTCGCGCCCGTCGACCCCCGGCGCCTGCGAGCGGCGCTCGCAGTCGCCTATGTCACGACCCGGGTCCGGAAAGCCTCGCGTGAGAGGTGGGGGCGGAGGGGGTTGGGGGGAGTGGGGAGAGGGAGAGCGGAGGGAGATGGAATGAGGGCGAGGCTTGGAGGAGGTGGGTTCGACTCCCGGCGCCTCCACTTCAACCAAACAGGGAGACGGAAATTCTTCCGTCTCCCTGTTTGATTTTGTGGAGTGGGGAGCGCAGCGAAGTTTCTTACTGGCGTCGGTGGGCAGTGGGGCGCTGCGCTCCCCAGGTTGGATGCACCGCGTCGCGCGACCCGGAATACGCCCCGAGAAATTATCTCGGCGAATCCAGCCTCGCCGCGCACACTGCCGCCCTCACGTATTCCTCGATCTCAGGCATGTCCAACTCCGAGCGACCCGGCGACTTGAACCGCGCCAAGGGCAGCGCGACTTGTACCGCTCCAACAAGTGTCTTCCCCTCCCCCTCTGGCTGCGAAAGGACGCTGCGCACGAAGGAAGCGGCGTGCGAGCCGCCTTCCTTCGTCTCGACGCCATTGACCCACGACCGAACTAGCGGAGCCCTCGAGCCGTCCTCGCTCCACCTCCAGGCGACTTCACATCTCACGGTCTGAGCGGTCACGACTCCGTGGAATACTCGATTGGCCCCCTTGATCTCGGGCCTCCACTCTCCGATCCAATCTGCAAGGCCAGCAGGCCGCTTCCACGACATGGCGCTCTCCAATCCTTCAAGACGGACCTCGATCCCGGAATAGAGACCGGCAAACTCGTCAAGGCGCCGCGAGAGTCGTTCCATGTCGAACTCAACGCTTTCAAAGATCTCGGGGTCCGGCTGGAACCGAACGCGCGTTCCGCTTCCCGGAAGCCCAGCGATTGCGTACGGACCACGCTCAAGCCTCCCCCGCCGATACTCGCCAAGCCAGCCTTCCCCCTCGAACCAGAGCTCAAGTTCAAAACGATCCGAGAGCGCGTTGGCAACGACGAAGTCGCCGAAGGGATGGGTGCAAGGGGCAAAAAGTCGTTCGGCGTGGTTCCGAAACTTTTCTTTCGTGAATTCGGAGTGGCGGCGGTCGTCGACAATCTCGAGATGATTCGGAGCGAGGACGTTAACCCGAATGCTCCGTGGTCTCGCCTCCACGGCGAGTGGCGCAAAGCAGTCGCGCAACAGCCAATTCGCGAGGTTCTGCAACCCAGTCTGTCCCGTGTCCCCCACGTACATACCCGGGCGCATACGGATGTGGTCGACGGCCGAGGTGAGCACCTTGATGCCCAGGTCCTCCGGGAATGCCCTTTCACGGTAGTCGCTGTAGGTAACGCCTCGCACCGTGGCGGGATGGCTCACGACCAAGGACGGCCAATCCTTTGGCGGCACGTCGTCAACCATCACGTTCGGCTTTGGGAGAAAGCCCTCGAACACGTCGTCGAGGCCCAACTCCCGCGCGGACTCGCGGGCGTACTCAGCTCCGCCGGAGCTCCAGCAATACAATCTCGCCCCCTGGGTCGACAACTCGCGGACATGCTCCACGACGTGAACCATCGGGATGCGCTTGCTTCCGAAACTACGAATCAACGTGTCGTCCACGTCGACGAACACAATGAGGGGCCTCACCCCCTGATAATAGACCGAACCCCATTTGATTGGGAGTCGAACGCGCGCTTGAACTATCCCTCCCCAGACGCTGGCCCAGTCAATGATCCGCACGGGATTTCTGATCCGCCCCGGCTTTCCCGGAGGCTCCGAACGTCGAGAGATTCCCAGTCATGGCGACCAAGAGCTAGGACAGATCGTTGCTGGGCAAGGGGCTCGTCAGGGTTCATGCCCCTCGTGGAGGTCGAGCATCGCTTCTACCTCCACGGGGAAGTCACTAGAGAACCGCGAGAAGGTATAGAAATTCTCCTCGAAGCTCGTCTCTGGGTAGATGATGGAGAAGCGGAGCGTGTCGTTGTCGACTTGATGGACGTAGGTGAGCGCCTGGTGACTGAAGTCGTTCTCAAGATCGCTTGGGTCCGAGGAACCGTTGTGGGTCAGGACATAGCCCTGCCCACCTTCGTAGGGCGACACGTCGACGAGCATCGTGCCCCTTGAGAGATTTCCGTCGGAGCCGCGGTTCGGATCGAGCAGGACCAAGGGATTAGCGCCGACGGAACCACAGCCGAAGATCCAGTTGTTGCTAGCGCTGTTGACTCCGTAGTTCGTGTCCAGCTCCTCGTCGCGGACCAAGTCGTAGAACCTCGGCCGGCCCTGCTGGCCGAAGAAAAGCCGATGGTACTTCTCTGGGTGGTCGGAGTCGGTCTGGCGCCACTCGCCGCGCAGATCAACGTCGACGTAGCTGCTGAGGTCCTCCTCCTCCCAGTCGCAGAGCTCGAGCCACGGCGGGGCGCCGAACAGGCCGCATCCTCCCGATGTGAGCAGCAGCGCCCACGACAAGCCAACAAGGCAGGCGCGGGTCCTCACCTGCGCGAGCTTTCTTCCGCGTCGTAGCGCGCGACTGCTTGCAAATTCCATCGCAGATCCCCGGCACCCGAATGAAAGAAGCTTCGCACGTCTTCATCGCGATTACCTCATCGCGGTCGGAGAACGAATACTCCACGTTCTCGTCGTGACCGCGCCAATGTTCCTGACTCCGAGTCCGGACGGGACTCGCGTGCGAGGTCGGGGTGGCGGGTGGACTCACGTAGGCAACCCTCCGGGATTCCCGGGGGCGGTTCCGATCCCTCGTCAGTGCCGCGTATCGCCTGCTAGCCTTTCCTCGTGAGGACGTTCGCTCTCACGCTCCGGGAATACTTGCCACACGCCGTGCCTGTCGCCGTCCATGAGGGTCGGGGCGTCGTGGTGGCGGCTGTAGCGTCCGCTTGGGGTTTCTGGTCGGGGCTCGATGCTGAAGTCCCCGCGGTGAAAGCGGCAATCGAGACACTCATCGAGGTCACTGCGCACGCGCGGCCGGACTGGGACGCCGCGTTGGAGACGGCCTTCTCTTCGGCTGCACGACGCCTCGACTCACTGCCCGGCGCGAAGGATGGAGACGACCTCGACCTCGTCCCGGGCACTAGTCTGGCCTGTGCGGTCGTCACTCGGCAGGGAGTGACTGTCGGCTGGACGGGCGGGATCGTGGCGTGCATCGTTCGTCGGAACCAGATTCTCAGAAGTACAGAGCCGCACACTTGGTTCAACAAGCTCAAGAACGAAGAGGCAGTTCCAAGCGCAGAACTGGTGGGAGTGGCTAGCCCGCTCCGCAACATCATCGCTCGATCCGTTGAACCGACCCACCGTCCTCAGCACAGCCCCGAGATCGAACGGTGGCCGCCCCTGGAGATCGGAGACCGCCTCCTTCTCGCTGACCGGCGACGGGTTGCGGTGGTGAGGCGAGCTCTCCCCCTCGTTGCGACTACTGGGGACGCTTGGCTCCGAGAGGCTCTGAGCTCGCCTGCCAACATGCGAGATGACGACACTCGCGGAGAGCGAGGCGACCGCGTGGGTGTGCTAGTCGAACCATGATGCAGCACCGATTCTGATCGCGGTTTTGGTGGCGGTGAACCGGGATCGAGCGGCACTCCGCGAGACCGCATGGGACTCAGATCGGCCATATGCGGCCGTCTACACGAGATCACCGGGCCACAAGACGTCGGCAAAGGGTTCGACTTCCGGCGACTCTACAAGATCAAACTTAACCGCCCCGGCTTTCCTTGAGGCTCCGGGCGCCGAGAGACTCCAGACCACGGCGAGGAGGAGATCGGACAGATCGTCGTGGAGCAGATGGCTGGTCAGGGTTCATACCCCTCGGGCAAATCTAGCGAGTCTTCGACCTCGACCGGGAAGTCTTCGGCGAACCGCGTGAAGGTGTGGTGGTATTCCTCGAAGTTGGACTCAGGGGCGATGACGGAGAAGCGGAGCGTGTCTTCGTCGAGCTGATGGAGGTAGGTGAGCCGCTGGGTGCTGTAGTGGTTCTCGAGATCGCTCGGGTCGGACGAGCTGTTGTGCGTCAGCACGTAGCCCTGCCCACCTTCGTAGGGCGACACGTCTACAAGCAGCGTGCCTCTTGAGAGGTTTCCATCGGAGCCGCGGTTCGGATCGAGGAGCACTAGAGGCCTGGAGCGGATGGAGTCGCAGGCGTAGCTCTCGATATAGCTTTGACTGCTGACTCCATAATTCGTCTCGAGTTCGTCATCGCTGACCTCGTCGAAATACCGCAGCCGCCCGCGCTGACCGAGGAAGAGCCTTTCGTACTTGTCTGGGTGGTCGGCGTCGATCTGCCGCCACTCTCCACGCGGATCAACGCCGACGTGGGAACTGAGGTCCTCCTCCTCTTCCCAGCTGCAAAGCTCAAGCCACGGCGCCGCGCCGAACAGCCCGCATCCTCCCTGTGTGAGGAGCAGCGAGCATAACAAGCTGTTGAGGCCGGCGCGGGCCCAAGCCCGATCGTTCGGGTGGGTGCTTCGGTGCTCTCCAGAGGTCGTCGATTGCATCGCAGATACCCACTGCCGGGAAGAATGAAGTGGGCGCTGAAGCCGGCGGCCGCAAGTCGGCGACAGCTTCAGCCCTAGTTCAGCGGCCAATCTGCTCTGGCGTTAGTCTAGACATATCGGGGTCAATCGCTCACAGCTTGCCTGGCAGGAGCCGGACTGCCCCAGTCATTCGCGTCATTCTCTGGCCGCGCCGACTCCTTGGCGAGCTGTTGCGCGAGCGTCACGGCGGCGCGGTCACGCTCGTCGGCGAGCTCGTCAATCTGCAGACCCTCAACCGAGGCGAGCAACTTCTCGCGCCCGAATAGCTCGCAAAGCGACTTCCACGGCATGGCGAACTTCTTCTGCTGTATCGCGCTTCCGACGATCCACGAGTAATTCTCGTGGCAGCAACTCCTCAGCATTCGAATGAAGACCTCGTCGTGATCAAGCAACGTGCTAAGTCGTTCTAAAACCTCGCGATCGTCCCTGTAGAAGAGCGCAATCTCATAAAGGAGAGGCTCTAGGGCGAGTTCCGCGGCCGTCGCGGTCAATAGCCGGGTGCGCGCGAGCGCTTCGATCCGCTTCCAAGTAACGTCATCGACGAGGCCATATCCGACCCCCTTCTCGTGTCCGACTAGGCGACAAAGCTTGTGGCAGCCCGAATGGAGAGCGAGCCTTTGAATGATGCGCTCAAGACTCTCACCACGATCCGCCTCCGGACAGCGACGCAGCATCCGTAGGACGAAGTTCGAAAGCCGTAGCCTCGGGCCTCCCAGATCGAGCAAGCTCTGTGCTCCTTCCCGCATCCGCCCCATTTGATCGAGGAACACCTGAACTCCAACCTCCACGCCGTCCTCGGGGAGGCTGCGACCGAAGTCACGGAGCCGCTCAATGAGTTGCTCTAGCTGAGGACCTGTCAACTCGTGCAGTAGGTGCTCCAGCGCGCTCCGACTGCCCAATGCTCGAACGACTTGTTCGACGTACTGAGTGTCAAGATCATCGACATCTACCGCACTTTCAAGGTAGATGCGTAGGACATCGACGTGCGCGACTCGTCGCGCCGCCCTCCATCGCTCAAGATCAGATCCATCTTGGACGACGTTGCGCAGTGTAATAGGGAATACTTCGTCGAGCAGCTCCTCGACGACTTGTGAGTGAGTTCCTTCAAGTTTACGCAGCGTGGAGACAGCCTCCGCTTGGCGCTTCTTGAATGCGCTACCGAACGAGTGCGTGCCGGCCGCGACCATGAACATGTGTCCCGACAATGCATCGTGGAGTAGCGGCAAGAAGCACCGCACAGCCGCGAGAGCAAAAAGGTCTTCGAAGCAAATCTCCTCGCGATGTGCGTGCACTAGAAACGCGAGGACGTTCGTCAAGCGGCGGACGTCTCTCGGCGTTCGCACAAGCGGCTCGACAATCTTGGCAAAGATCTCGTGGAACCTGTTGAACTCGACTTCGCGGTGCGGCGCGCCATGGAGCGCGGCGTTGATTTCATCGACAATGAAGTTGCGCATGAGTTTGCGGCTAGGAGCCGGGACGTCGTAGGTGAGCTGCACAACCTTCTCAAGGTAAGAACTGCCACGCTCCTGACCACCAAGCGCGTCGACAAAATGTCGACGGTCGTAAGAAAGAACGTATCGGACGTTCGGAAAGTCCGCTACGAGCCGAACCAACCGGACCACCTCGAGCGCCTCCTCACCATGCAGCCGGTCGAGATCGTCGCAGAACACGACGAGTGGCCTGTCGAGCATGCGAAGAAGATTCTCGACTGCCCTTCGCTGGGCAGTTACGGATCCGTCACCGCGAAGTGCGGTACCAGCTTTATCAGCGAGGTCGAGCACCAGCCCCGACACTTTATCAATCCCCAGTACGGGAATTTTTCGCAAAGGTGCGAGCATCGCGGAGTATTTCGTCAGCGCGGTCCCCAGTTCATCTGCTTTTGAGTTCTGCGCGAGTGCAGCCCGCAGTTCAGCAAAATACTGAACCAGGAGTTCCGAACTGTTGCGAAATAGCCATGGATTGAACCAGAGAGTATTGCACTTCTCTTGAATGCTTTGTTGAACAAGCCGGAGAATCGACGTCTTGCCTGAGCCCCAGGGTCCTTCGATCGCCAGTACGTAGCATTGACTAGAAGGCAACGATATCAGTTGGCGCGCAACCGACGCCGCGAATGGCTGTCGCCCCAACCGGTCTTCCTGCTCGTTGTCTATCGGACTGTCGGAGTGCGTTGCGGAAGGCATAATGGTGTGTGGCGGAAAGAGGCGAGGTTCACACGTCGTTCCTTCGCCCGAAGGCGGGGACAGGGTGCTTCGCCGGCCGGGGTCCGGTCCCTTGCGAGATCCCCCTGACGAGAAGGCGTTGCAGTTGACGGCTCACACGAACGTAGCTCGCTTGAGGCGTCAACTGCAACGTCTAGTTGGATGGCACAGCGCGGCCTAGGCGCTTCGATGCATCAATACATCGGCTAAATTGGACTTCAAGTAGGCCCGCTCTGGTTTGCTCGGCCAGTGAGCGGACCTCAAATGCGTATTACGGTGGCACTTGCGCAACCATTCCGGCCGTTCTGCGACACCTGGTCCGACACACGTGATCGGTTCTACCGAGGCATTCGGGCACCAGCTTGGACGGGTCTCGACCCGGTGCCAGCTTGACTGCAGCGGCACAGCCCGTTCTAGACTCGAGTAATGAAGCCGCGGCGCTTGCATGCGGAGTCGGTTCACGCCTTTGTGGCCCACACGCGTGCTCGCGAAGAGTTGCGACCCCCTACGCACGCCCACCTAGGCTTCCACGTGTATGACCCCGAGCCCTTGGCTCTGGGCGCGACGGAGCGCCTCCACGAGCGCACCCACGATGAATTCGCTGCGTTCCTGAGCGTAGCGCATGATCCCAACAGTAACATCTGCCAGCTCGATACCGGGTTCCTGGTGCGACCGACGGAATGCAAGGCTCTCGATGCGAGAGACTCGCGACGCGACCGGCCCGCCTCTCTTAAGCGCCACGAAGCGGGCATGCCAATCTTGTTCCCGGCCCTGGCCAGGTTCATCGCAGATCATGCGCCCGTGGGCTCCCTGCTGCTCCAAGAACAGGCCAAATCGTATCGCCACCGCCTCGAATAGCCACTCCTTGTCAAGTTGATGGTCGCCACGCTTGTTGAGCTTTACCTTCCCCGCTTCGTCCTTCACGACGAACAATTCCGGAACGCGCGCCTTGTCGACGAAGCAGCCTAGTGGTCGCAGTTCGAGCGAAGTCAACATCAGAGCCAACGTCCCTTGAGCCAGCGTTCTGCGGTCAAGCGTTTCGCTGATACTCGGAATAGGGCTGTCATCACGCACGAAATCGGCCGCCTTCACCTCGCCGCGAGTTCCGAAGACGTCGATCTTTATGGCACGCCACCGCCTCTGCATGTTCGTGATGCGCGTGTCGGGCACCATGACGCCTCCGTACGCAAACGTATGGCGTTGGCCGTCGCCTGGTCGGATGACCGGTTGCCCGGTATCATCCGCGTACAACGTGAACCGTCGGAGCCGCGATGGGACACGCAATGCCACGCGCGATGATACCACCCTTTTGACGCGTCAGTGGTCATCCTGTCGCGGCGGACCGTTCCCAGCACGTAGCGCTGCTCCACAACGACCTGCAGTACCCGAACCGCGACTGCCTTCGAGGAGACCCTGGCCACCAGGGGATATCCCAGACTGATCGGGCGTCCGATACGACAGCGGCCTCGCGCTGGACCACCACTACGTGTTACGTCAACGTCTCAGTCCACCAAACTGGACCGGCGACTCAAGCTAACCTCCCAGTACCCCAATGTCCGAAATCCCCCTCACCGACGATTCGCCTGGCCGCGCTGACCCACATCCGTTCACCGCACAGCTACGCGTCTTCCAGCAGCGGCTGCTCCAAGTTGACGCGCGCAACCCGTCTGTCTTTACGGGCAAGGTTGTCCGGCGGCGCAACTTTGACATCTCGAATTTTGGAAACGGAGTCGCGGAGAAGGAGTTCTCTCAAGTGATTGCCCTCGATGGTCGCCAACGGCTCATGGAAGAGCAGAGCCTCGACAAGGACAGCATCGCGACCCGCGAGCACCTCCGTCTGGTCGCGAAGACGGCTGCGGATCGAGAAGAAGAGACCGGGCTAGATGATCTCCGCCTCGCGACCGCCTGGATAGAAGGGCGCATCGATGAACGGGGATATGTTCGTGCGCCGCTACTGCTCAGCCCTGTGAAGCTGACGCGGGTCAAAGGTGCACAGTCAGGCTGGACTCTGGAACTAGCGAAAGATCGGGATGTGCAGTTCAACCAGGCGCTCCTGGGAGCAATGACGAAGAGCTTGCGCTGGGTTTGGAGCGAAAACTCGCAAGCGGAGCTTCTCGCGAGTATCGATGATTTGGTCAAGGCCAAGCAGAAGTCCCCAGACGCGCTCTTGAACGCAGTCGCCGATGCTCTTCGTCGCGCTGAGTTGCCCATTGCGGAGGTCGACGTCGGACCTCGCGTGCTTGCCTCAATGACCAAAGCCGAAGCGCTCTCGGATGGGGCGATGGTGGATTCTAGCCAGGCACTGCGACTTCGTGGATACGTGCTGGTCGGGGTGTTTCCCCAAAGTAGTACCGCGCTGTTTCGGGACTACGACGAACTCGCGCAGCGCGCCGAACTCGGGGAGACAGACCAGGGTATCATCGACAACCTACTCGAGACGCCAGCAGACCCGCATGAGGCTCCGACGTTCGAGGGCGACGGTGCGATGCGTGAACGTCTAAATCTGGACGAAATCCCGGCGGCGAAAGTTCGAGTCGCACTTCCCTGCGACCCGAGTCAGTACGCTGTGTTGTGCGAGGCGCAGAGCTCCGAGTGCACGGTGGTACGTGGCCCGCCGGGCACAGGAAAATCGCAGGTCATCGCCAACCTAGTAGTCGATGCACTCAGTCGCGGCGAGCGGGCACTTGTGGTTTGTCAGAAGCGCGCTGCTCTCGATGTTGTGCAGTCTCGCCTGCAACAAACCGGACTGACGACTTGGACGTACGTGGTTCACGACGCCAATCGCGATCAGCCGGCAGTGTACGACCAGTTGCGACAGGCACTGCGGTTCTCGCAGCGCGCGGCCGGTCCGGATGCCACGGGCTCACTGTCCTCGATCTGCGAGGAGATTGATCGAACAGTTCGGCAAATTAGGGCGATCGTAGAGCCGCTACGGGAGTCAACGCATGGTCGTTCCCTGTCGCAGTGGTACCGCTGGGCTCCATCGGGCACACGAATGCCATGCGCGTTGCCCTCAGAACTCGTCGGACTGCAGTGGGACGACGTCGAGCGGCTGCTATGCCAGTTGTGTGAGCTTCGCAGCGACGCGTTGACTTACTGTGGCGACACATCGCCGATACGGTCGCGGAAGAGCTGGCTAGGGCTAGGCCCCGCGGAAGCGCGAGACCTTGTGTCTGCGATTGACCGCATCATCGATGCTGCGGCCGGCCAGCGTGGCGCGATGGTCGTTGTGCCCGGAGAGACAATTGTCTCTCTCCGCCACGTGCTCGCGAGCTACCAGAGATTGGTGGGACGGTGGTGGCGATTTCTTTCGCCCTCGTGGTGGCGAACCAAGAAGCAGTTCCGCGCTGGTGCGGCGGCTCTCCGAACGGACGTCCCCGAACAGTGGGACACGACCTTGAACGTGGCCGCGCAGGTCCGCCAGGGCCTCGATGTGCTTGAGAAGTTCTTCGATGCCGATTGGATCGCCGGGGTCGAGCGATCTACAAACGCAACCCGGACACCGCCTGCGGCGCTAGAGAACATTCGGGCGGTCGTACGCAGTGAGTTCGACCGCGTCGTTGCGCTCGATGGTCGTCTCGGACAACTGCCAACGTGGACCCACGATCTTGTGCGCGCAAACGACCCGGAAATCTCGTCCGCGGCCGGCATAAGTCAGGATGCGACTTCGCCAGCGGACTGGGTCAAGGCTGTGCGACGAAATGTGATTCTGCACTGGATTGAGCAGATGGAGTCGCAGCACCCTGCGCTTCGTGGCGAGCCATTCGCCGAGTACCGACGACTGCGAAGCAAGCTTGTGCAGCTTCTTGAACAGCAGGCAGCGTGGACAGCTAAGAGCGTCGCTCAGGAGGTGCACGCGCACAGCCGTCGGCGAGAGTTGCCCCCCGAGTTGCAAGGAACGCGGACCAAACCGGAAACGGTTTGGAACAAACTCGAACACGAACTGGACAAACAGCGACGGCTTTGGCCTCTGCGCAAGACACTTCGCGAGTTTGACTGGCCACTACGCCATTTGGCTCGGGTTTGGCTGCTTTCTCCGGAGGTCGCCGCCGAGGTTTTGCCGCTGGAACGCGGTTGCTTCGACGTGGCAATCTTCGACGAGGCCTCGCAGCTACCGCTGGAGCGGGCATTACCAGTGCTGTATCGCTGCAAGCGAGTGGTCATCGCGGGCGATGAGCAACAAATGCCTCCCAGTCGATTCTTCGAGAGCGCGTTCGAAGACGAAGAACTGGACGAGGACGGAGACGTCGTCGAGGACGCACGACTGGCGGAAAGTCTGCTGGAGCAGGCCAAGAAGATCTATGGGTTTCGATACCTGGGATGGCACTACCGAAGCGAGCACGGGCAACTCATCGATTTCAGCAATCAGGCCTTCTACGACGGAAGTCTCCACATCACGCCGCCTCCAACGCGGCAGAGCGCTGTGGCGCCGATTACCTTTCACCGGGTGAATGGGGTCTGGGACAAGCAGGTGAACGCAGTCGAGGCAGAACGCTGCGTGGCCTTGGTCGAGGAGATCGGAATGCGGCATCGCGACAAGCCGAAGTCGATCGGCATCGTCGCGGTCAACCACAAGCAACAGCAAGCGATCGATGACGCGCTAAGAGTAGCGGAAGACACACGTCCCGAACTCGCCGAGTTACTCCAAGCGCTTCGGTATCCAGCCTCGGGTTCGCGTGACGACGCACTCATCATTAAAAACATCGAGAACATTCAGGGCGACGAGCGCGACATCATCATCTTCTCAACAGCCTTCGCGCGCCCCCCCGAAGGAAGAACAGTGCGACGCAACTTCGGCGCCATCAGCAGGGCGGGCGGCGAGAACCGACTCAACGTCGCCTTCACGCGGGCACGCACCGAGATGCATGTGCTGTGCTCGTTCGATCCGAACGAAGTTCCGGTCGAGAGCTTGAAGAATCGAGGTCCGAAGATCCTGATGCGCTACCTGTCCTATGCCAGGGCGGTCAGCGAAGGCCGTCACGAGGCCGGAGAGTCGCTGCTTCAGGAGCTATCCCTCGAGACGAACCGATCGGCCGAGCGCGAGCGTACCGCGCTGGCGTTCGACAGTGATTTCGAGGAACAAGTGTACGATGCATTGTGTGCTCGTGGACTTGAGATCGATGCGCAGGTTGGTGCAGGCGGATATCGGATCGATTTGGCCATCGTGGACCCACGGGACAGTTCGCGTTACTGCCTCGCAATCGAGTGTGACGGAGCGACGTACCACAGCGGAACGAACGTCCGGGAACGCGACGTCGCCAGGCAGCAGCTCCTTGAGCGTCGGGGGTGGGTATTCGAGCGGATCTGGAGCCGAGATTGGTGGCGGGACTCAGCGCGTGAGGTCGAGCGCGTCGTCGAGCGTGTGCGCACGGTGACGGAATGACGCCACCGATTGCAACCGCCGGGGATTCGATCGAAGGATTCGGGCGTTGCGGCTCTCCGGTAGTGCGGATCCGAGCATCTCTTCCCTTCCTCCTGGGCCTAACGCCGGCCAAGCGGCCCACCCCTCACCGCCCCTGCCCGTTCTCCCTCAACCGCTCCCCCAACCGCCCCCACGGGAGCGCCGCGACCCCCCCGCCTCGCCCCCTCATCCTTCTCCGGCACCAGCACCCCCTCGGCCGCAATCTTCGCGGAACCTCGACCCGAGTAGTCCACCGCCGTCACCGACCACCCAGCGTGTTCGGTGTCTTCAATCGCCGGCACCGGGCGCACCCTTACATGCCCCGATCTACGCGCACGGCGAATCGCAGCCCACACCCGATCAAACCCTGCGCACGGAATCGCACCGTCAGAGCGTGTATCAGTCACGCTGGAGAGCACCGCGAGCGAGCACCAGTCGTCGTATCGGAAGAGCGCGATGGAGCGGTCGGAGGGGAGTGCGGGTGCGGGGCTGATCGTCACGACGCGATCGACCTTTGGTGAGGTCGGCTTGGGTGGTAAACCGGCTCCGTCGACGCAGGGCATCTGGACCTGCTGTGGAGCGATGCAGTCCTTGTGGGGTTTGCAGGGGGATGTTTCGGTCCGGACGCATGTGCCGTCATCCAAGACGCGGATGTCTCGATCGCGGGGGAGAGACTGCGCGTGGATGTCGGCTGCCGCTTCTCTGCGTACGAGCAGCGTCACGCCGACGCGTGGCGCGTTGGGCTGCGGAGCCGGGGTCGTGGACGGCGGTGGGAGTGGAATCGTCGCGCCAGTGCGGTCGACGATCCTTCCGTTGTCGCCCGCAAAGGCACCTTGGATGCAGGTCTCTGCGTCGCGCGTCGGGTGTGCGCTTGCGGCTGGCGCCGGCAGGGCTTGCGCCGTGCTTGGCTGGACACCGCTCAAACTTGGCTGACTGCGAATCGACACATCGGTCGTTTCTGGTCCGAGCCGCACATCGAAGATCCAAGGACCAGAGAGCTCGCCGCTTTGCGCGACCATCCTTTGCGCGCATACGTCTACATCCGGCCGCGCGCGTTGCATCACGCTGGCGCTGAGACGAAGGTCCGCCTCGCCGCTCGCGAACCAGCCGAGCCACAAGACCTCAAGCGGCCCGACGTCGACGACAGCATCGGGCGCAGGGTCCTGCGATGGGAGCTTTGATGAGTCGCGCGTCGATTCCGTCGAGCCGAAGGCGGACGACGCCGGATCGCCGACGCTTTCAGACGGTTCCGGTGATGCTGCCGGCGTACCGCTGCGCTTGCACGCGAATATCAGGCACATCAGCGCCACGGCAAACCCAACAGCTCGCAACTCTCTCCGCGCGCGCCCATTCCTACGCGCGGCAGAGCACGGCACATCGCGACTCCGCGCGCCGGACCATCGCGCTAAAGGGGCGAACACGGTCACGATGCATCTCGTTGTTGGTCGTGGAGCATGAGCATGCTGTGTCCTACCTGAGATCGCTTCGTCGCTCCCCGACTTCATCACATCGAGCTCCACACCGTTGCAGCGCCCCCTCACCCCTCCGGTGCCGCCACACTCGCTCGATCCGCACGCAGCCTGATCGCGTGGTTGCAGCCGTGCACCCAGACAAGGGGCGCGGACTGGTCGCAGGGCTCTGCGCATTCAAAGGGTGCCAGCGCGTCCACGATGCCGATCGGTGCACCGTCGGACTCATTGAGGAGCATGGTTCCCTGCTCAAGATAGACCATCGCCGCCGGCCCCGTGCCCGAGCCGCCTCGACCGCCCTTGCCAATGAGGCCGCGCTTGGGAACGGGGAGGCCACGCACGTGTTTGGCCTCGACCCAGCCCACGACCACGGCGCTTTGATGTTGCAGTGCAACAAGCACAAAATCATTGCGACGATCCAGACTCTTCACCTCTGGCCAGTGGTGCTTGGTGAGCGTGGCAAAGACTTCACCACCCGGCTCGGTTCGGAAGCGGACGGTGCCCTCGCGAAGATACATGTCGGTCTGGGCGTTGGTTTCGTCGTCCACCTCGTCGCGTCCGTTCCACACCACGTCAACGGATTGCGCTGGCAAAAAGCCACGCGCATCGAGCTGCTCGTCGTGATAGTGCACCGGCACAAGGCCCGCTTCGTCTTCCTCGCCAAGCTCCAAGTCAGCTCCCGCTCGCAGCCGCATCCCGGGCGCGGTCGAAGCCGACGCGTCCACGATCTGCGGACCCGGCGTCATGAGTGCCGCGTCACGGTTCGTGCGCTGAAGGTCCGCACGTCGATGCCACACACCCAGCCGCGCGCTCAAGCCCTGACAAACAAGCCGAACGCGAGACTCCGCCGCAGACTGATCCCCTTCGTCAAGCACCTCCCTCAACCGCCGTCGCTCGTACGCAGCCGCCGGGAAGTGCTCCTCATGCTCACTCACAAACGCGGCACCCTCCGCATCGGGGAAGAGCGGTCCATCCACGACCACGTACGCATACCGGTGCGGAGTGGGAAAGCGGAAGGCTGGGTCAGGAAACTCGGGGGCTGGAGGCGTGGCAGATGCGCCGGCCTCGGTGCCCTGGGGCGCAGCGAGCGGCGCCTGCGAATCGGGTGGAAGCGCATCGGAAGGACTCGCAGCGCAACCCACCGCCAGCAGGCCGCCAGCGATCCAGGCTCGAGGGAGGCGTCGCATGGGTGGAGGGTAACGCGGCCTCCTTTAGATCGGTCTTCGGGCGCCAAAGCCTTACGGCAGACCGGCATTCCAGGACGGGGCGAGCGACAGGGTGAGTGAAGATCGCTCGACTCGCGTCCGCAACACTTCTGATCTCCCATTCGCGGTTGGAAGGATCCGCGAGCAGATCGCCATCGCCGAGTATGATTGCCGGGTTCTTCGTCCGCGCGACCCCAAGGCTTCACCTTGCTCCGCATGCGACGGTCGCTCGCTTCGTGTAGCCAGCCGCCGGACTTGTCCGCTGGTGCCCCGCTGTTCACGGCTCGTGCACGTGTTTCATGACCTCACCATCCTCAACCGCACGAAACCAAATGCTGTCGAGCACCGCCGGTGAAATCTTCTCGCGCTTAGCGTGCTTCCGCACTAATGCGTCTTCGTCCGGCTGTCCCTTTGACAGTGCCTTTCCGAACCTGAGCGCGATCGCGTACTCCTCTTCGGTGAGTGGGAGCGCAGCTCCGTCGGGACCGTAGCCAGTGTAGCCACGTGCTCGTATGTCGCGCTTCGCTGACTCGAGCGATGGGTTAGACTCCTTAGGCGCCGTCTCTGGCTCAGTGCCGACCGGTGGAACGGGAGTCACCGTCGCGGCCGTCCCAACCGCATCTTCCCTGCGGTCAGTGCGAACTTCATGCTCCGTGTCCGACTGCGCCGCTCGGTCCCGCGCCGCTTTCGCGGATACGACGATCGCCACAAGCCCCAAAACGGGTACAGCGAGAACAGCCATTGCGATCTTGAAGTTCTTGGTCATGCCGAGTTTCTATTCATCGATTGGGCGTTCATGCCTCAACGCGGCGAGAGCGGAGAGATGTAGCTGCCGCTTGACCTGTACTTTCTCGTAATTGGTACTCACCTGCGGGCAGTTCAACAAGCTTTGGGAACTCATGCAGCGGTTCATCGCAGTAGCGCTCAGTGTTCCATTCTTGATGGTGAGCGACGGCTACGAGCGCTGCCGCTCCTCTAGGCGTGCTGCTCGGGCTGAGTCGAGATTGAGGCCGACAGAAGCGCCGGTCCGAGCAGCTCGCCCCGGATGATGGCCCCGGAAATTCGGTTGGAGGATGCAAAAGCCGCTCTTCCGTTCCAGGTTCCTCCGGGCGCACGTCCGTGCTGCTTGATGCCAACTGTCGGGCTAGGTCATCCGGCTGTTCGCATGTGTCGTCTGCCAAGACAGGTTCAGAATGTTCTGTCGCCGCAAACCACCGACGTCCTTGTGAAACCTGGCGACCTCGGTTACGCTTTCCGAAGTCGCTGAGGTCGGCGACATGCGGGAAAAACTCATGTCCAATCTGTACGAGCAAGTTCAAGGGTACGTCAAGCGGGTGAAGGAACTCGCGGAGCATGTACGAGGTAACGAACAGGCGACGAAGCAGAGTCTGATCGGCCCGTTCTTCACAATGCTAGGCTACGACCTCACGGATCCACGTGAGTGCATTCCTGAGCACCGCGCAGACTTCGGCAAAGATCGGTCTGCGAAGCCCATTGATTGGGGATTCAAGCAGAACAGCTCGTTCATCTTCTTCGTCGAGGCCAAAGAGGTTGGCAAGAAACTCGCGGTCTACGACGAGCAACTCGGAGACTACTTCGCGAAGGACCCGAATGTGAAGCTCGGCATCCTGACGAATGGAGCGCAGTGGCGGTTCTTCACCGACATCGTGAATCCAAACGTGATGGACAAGGAACCATTCGTGCGCTGGGACATCCTTGCCGACGAGCCACCACCAATGGACGTGCTGACGCTCGTCCAGAAGAGCAATTTCAACGCTGACCTCATTCGTGCGTACGCGCAGCGACAGCGGGCCCAGAACTTGCTCGTCGGTGAACTTACTCGACTACTGGAACCTTCGCAGGAGTTCACCAAGCTTGCGGTGGCAAATATCGAGACGCGAAACCTCACCGCGGCCGTCGTTGAGAGCTGGAAGCCTATCGTTGCCAACGCCATCGATGAGTGGGCGAAGCAACGCACGTTGTGGTCGGTTCTGGACAATTCAAAGCCAAGCGAGCCTGCGTCGGCCTCCGAAGGCACGAAGATCGTCACCACCGAGGAGGAGCTCGCAGCGTTCGAGCAGATTCGCACCGCGTTGGGAGCCGATCGTCCAGTCGCGTGGGAGGACTCCGTCACCTACTTCAAGGTGCACCTCGCCGAGAGGTCGACGTGGGTCTTCACGCGTCTCCAAATGGATCGGAAGCGACCCATCGTCTGGGTTCCGCTGCCCCAGGAAGAGGTAGGTCAGCTTGTCGCTGGAATCTCCGTTACGACCGGCACTGCTGCAGGATGGACCTCCGTGACCCTCGAGTCGGCCAGCCAGATTCCAGAGCTCGCGGAGCTCTTCAAGGCGGCGTACGCATTCGTGAAGCAAGCAAAGGTGGGTGGCTGACGCTCGTCTCGGTGCTCCGGAAGATCAGGTCGAAGTTCACGGCCGGCGACCAGACGACTCGCGGCACAACCGAGGACATCAATTAGCTGAGCCGAGAGGGCCCCGTTCGATTTCATCGGGAAACGATCAGCTCTTCGTTGGAAGCGCTGCACCACCGGGCGCACAGGAACCTCGCTGTCGTCCCCGCTCCGAAGTTTATACAGAACGCACGGTAGCCGAAGATGAGGAACCCGCGCCTACCGCCGTTCCCCCACTCGCTTCACGAACTCCCCGTCCCACATCGGATGCTTGTTCGCGCAACTGCAACCTTCATCGATGCTCCACGCGCAGAAGTCTGGGCACCAGGCGATTGCTTCGCACTGGTGGGTGCTTCGGAGCTTCACGACGTCGTCTGATGTGCCGGCTTGGACCGAGCAGTCTTCCAGTGAGGTCGCGTCGGAACCACAGCAGACGATGATGCCTTGCGGGAGCGAGCACTCGCCCTGATCGCCAGCGCGTGACTCGGAAGCGGGTTGCGTTGGCGAACGGGGCGAAGAGCAGCCGAGCGTTGTCGCGATCGCGACGGCGAGTGAGGCTATCCAGCGACCTTGAAGATGTGTGTGCATTGTGGCGGTGGCTCTCTGTGCCCGAGGGAGGGCGGGCTGACGCGCTCGATACCTACATCGCACTTCACGATCCTACGGCGGAGTCTCTCCCGCTGCGCGCCTGTTGCTCGCACGGAGAATTGCGCGCAAAGGACAGTCGTTTTGCCTGTTTGCGGCGCGCACGCGGGCGTTTGGCTCCCAATTTCCCCACGCAACACACTCAACAGGTGCGATCTTGGCAGTCGCCAACCCGAACTGGGGAGCGGCGTACCCCAACTGTGCAGGCGCGACAGCGATCCTTGCAGTCCCGTGCCCGAACTCTGCACGCCGATCAGCTCGCTGGGGAGCGCCGCGAGGCAACCTGCATCCTCCGATCAGCCTACCTTGCAAGCGCTGCGGGGCAACCTGACACCCGACTTTGGGCAGCCGTGCATTGGGTTTGGAGCAACCATGCATCGGACTTTGGGGTGCATGGAACGCGGGATCGACGAACCATGAGGCTCGATCGTCGCCGCTCGTTTTCAAAGTGGACGAGCTAGTTTTCAAATCGGCGCCACCTCGATCGAGTGACCTCGATGCTGTGCGCGCGATCGGAGCAACCACGCACGTCATGTGGAGCAACCTCAAGCCGGATGTGGCGCAACCCGACATCGATGATCAGGCAACCCGACATCGGCGATCAGGCAGCCCGACATCGGCGATCAGGCAACCCGACATCGATGATCAGCCTTGCCTGCTTCGGCCACGGGCACGCTTGTTTTCAAATCGGCGGCGCACGTTTTCGCCGCGGCGCCACCTGACATCGATGATCGGGCAATCTCGCATCGAAGATCTCGCCACCATGCATGCGACTTCGAGCCGCCAGCTTGGGCCTCTTTGGGCGTTTTCGGCGACTCTCGGCGCGACCGCCGTGCGCGCCAACGCAGCCACGCCCCTCCCCTGCGGTATAACTTCCGCGCCGTGGAGCCGCCCGACGAGGTCACACAAGAAGTCTTCGCGCGCTGGCGGGACGCTCGGCGCGGAACATCCGTCGCTGAGGAGCTCAGCAATCCCTACTGGGCTTGGCTGATCAGATCCAAAGTGAGCACCTACGGAGCCAACGAGCATTTCAGAGGGCCGTCTTCGTACGGCGGCAACGCAGCATGGGCCGCTCAGCGCTTTGGACAGAGCGACACGGTGCTTCCTGACGGTCGGCGTGTGCTCGTTGCCGGCGAGCACGAGGACTACTACGACCCCGACTTCTTCATCTACAACGACGTCATCGTCATCGGCACGGATGGCAACATCACGATCCTCGGCTACCCGGCGGAAGTCTTCCCACCGACCGACTTTCACTCGGCCACCTTGCACGCGGGCAAGCTTTTGATCCTTGGCAACCTCGGCTACCCCAGCCAACGCGTCGCTGGTCAAACACAACTGCTGCTCATCAGTGTCGACGATTGGTCCGTTGCCGTGCAGCCGACCACAGGCGATGGACCCGGCTGGATTCACGAGCATCAGGCACAGCTGCAGGCCGACGGACGTGCGCTGCTGGTCACCGGCGGCAAGGTCCACACCCCTCCCGATGGAGCGCTTGTAGAAAACATCGACGACTGGCAGCTCGATCTCACAGACTGGACGTGGACGCGGCTCACGGAGCGAAAGTGGCCCCTCTTTGAGCTGTGCAGGGCCGATGGCAAGCGAAGCGAGATCTGGGAGATGCGCCAAGCGATCTGGCACCAGGACCATCCCGACTTTGAGTCCAGCGTGGAGTATCCGCCGCCCGCCGACCGCGAAGCGTTCGAGCTGCTCTACCGCCCCGCGACGGTCGCTCACCAAGCACGACCCGAAGAGGAGGACAGCTACTCGACCTATCGCATCGAGGTCAGCGGCATCGTCGTCCGTTACGAGGAGTACCACCGTGGCGTCCGACTAACCGTGGAAGGGCACCTGCCCGCGGACACCGTCGACGCTTTGGTGGCGGAGCTTCTCGCGACGTTAAAGAGGGCGACCGGTCACGAACATGTTGTTTCGCGCATTCGCTGAGGAAACCCCACGATCTTGGCCGCCTTCCAGAACTCTCAAACCGCTCGCTCGCGTCCGCCCTGCGCTTGCTAGCCTCGTTGTCGATGCCCCGCCACGTCAGTGCCTGGCCTCTCGCGCTGCTGCTCGCGGCCTGTGCCACGCAGAACAGCGCGGCCGAGACACCCGCGAGCGCCCCGCCCGTTCGCACCGTCGAGTCGCACGAACCTGGACCCGCACCGCCGCCGATTGCGGCCGAAGCAAGTGCAGAGTCATCGCAGCAAGACGAAGTCGTCCGTCGCTCCACGATGACCGAAGCCGACGTCAAAGACGCCATCGTCAAAGCCGCCGCCAAAGCCCACGTCGGCCCCTGCCGCTGCCCCGACGACCTGATGTCCAACGGCCGCCGCTGCGGCGGCAACAGTGCGTACGAGCGCAACCGCGGCGATGCACCCGTCTGCTCCGCCAACGACGTCACACCCGACATGATCGACAAGTACCGCCGCGCCGCCGCGCCGTACGAGACCTCGGCGGCCCCCTAACCAGTCGCAAAGCTCTCATCAATCGGCCTGCTAGGCTCACAGCGAGATGGCGCTCTCACAGGATTTCTCACGCGATGCGTTCGAGAAGCACGCCCACCCCTCCTCGCTCTCCGCAGAGCTCGCAGACCTCCTGACCCAGCGTCTCCGAGCCGCCTCCGACCCAGCCGCCGAAGCCCAAGCAATCCTGGACGACCTCAAGGCCATCGGCCACGCACTCTGGTCCTGGGACGAGTCCGCCGACTTCATGACCTACGGCGACGACTACATGCGCCCCGGCCCCACCCGGTTCATCGTAAGCCTGCACTGGGACGCGCAGCGCGACGACGATGCCACAGCGCTGGGTCAGCCGCTTGCTGAGGTGGAGTTTGGGCCGTGGGCTGCTGCGGCGCATTGAGGATCCATCGACGGGATTCGATGCTGCGTTTGCAAGCACGCACGCCCACGGCGGTTGCCAGCCGTGCAACGTCTTGAAGACGCGCGCTCCATGGCCACGCGCTGCCGAGCCCACGCCGCTCATGGCCCTAGCAGGCCGAGGGCAAATCTCGACCCGCCCTATCACCCACACCCCAGTTGATGCCCGCGCCGCAGTGAGATAAGCCGCGGCCATGGAGAACCTGCCGTTCATCCCCGTTGCGCTTCAGCCGTACATGCCGCTGATCGTTGGGGCCGTCACTGCGCTCGTCATCTTTCTTGTCGGTTGGATTGCTGCCGGATGGGTGCACGGACTCGTGGTCCGGATGCTGCGGCGTCGCAGCATCGACGAAGCGGTCGTGCGCTTTCTTGCTTCGCTCGCACAGTGGTTGGTGATCGCGGCCGCGGTCATCGCTGCGCTCGCTCGTGTTGGTCTGGAGACCACAAGCCTGGTCGCTCTCCTTGGAACCGCGGGCTTGGCCATCGGCCTTGCGTTGCAGGGCAACCTCGCGCACTTTGCCAGCGGCGTGATGCTGCTGCTGTTTCGTCCGATTGCGATCGGGGATGTGGTCGAGATCGGTGGCAAGATCGGCGCGGTGGAAGAGATCGGTCTCTTCGGCACGACACTGGTCAACGTCGACAATCACAAGATCATCATTCCCAACGGTGCGGTGACAGGAGGTCCACTCACCAACTTCACCGCGCTCGGCAAGCCGCGAGCGACGATCAAGGTCACGCTTCCACACGGTACGGACGTCGCTCAGGTGGTCGGCATCCTCGAGTCCTCAGCCGCTGCGGTCCCTGGTGTCCTTGCCGATCCTGCACCCCTCGCCCTCTTTGTTGAGATCGACGCTGCTGGCATGATGTTCGAGCTCAAGGTCTGCGCAAAGCCAGCCGACTTCGCGGCCATGCAGGCCCCGGTTCGCAGCGCCGTGTATGAAGCCCTCGCGAAGGCAGGAATCTCCATGCCCGTGCCAGCGCGCGTGATCCATCAAGCAAACGCGGCCAAGTAGTCGCCTGCGGCGGGTCACGCAATGGGGCCTACCGCCCCCTCACCCGCCCCGCATCCACGAGCGCACCGGCTCCACGCACGGCACGTCCGCCTGTGCCCAGTCAAAGGAGTCAAGCTCCTCGCTCTCTGCCCACACGACCTGCGCGTGTTCGCGGACCGCGAGCGAGCCACCAACGATCGTCGCCGCGTAAACATCCAAGACGATCGTCCGCGTGCTCGTGACCTCTGTTCCCGTCGCGAGCTTGGTACCCACCAACACTTCCAGCCCTAGCTCCTCGAGAATCTCGCGCGCCAGAGCAGCCGATGCCGATTCACCCGGCTCGACCTTCCCGCCGGGAAACTCCCACTTGCCCGCCAGGCTCATGCCCTCGCCTCGCTGCGCAACAAGGCACCTGCCACCTTGAATGATCGCGGCCGCGACGACGTGAACGGTGGGCATGGATGCAGAGAGTAGCGGCTGGTGGCAAAGACTGTCTCTCGAAAACGAACTCAGCGCTTGGCGATGGTTGTCGTTGCCGCTGCGATGGCGACGGCAGGACTGCTGCTCGACAGTCCGGCTGCTGCCGCCCCGGGGTGTTGTGCTCAGAACCATCATCGCGATCGCTGCGGGCGATGCCGCATCGCTGGCGTTGGTCACTCAGTCCAGGCTTGAAGAGAGTTCATGGGGGCAGGTGATCGACGCGATCATTGGTGTGGAGATCGCCGCGTCGCTCCTGCCGCCGGCGGCCATGATCGGCATTGGCCTGTCACTGGGGCACCCGGAGCACAGCCTGCACGCATTCTATCTCCTGCTGCTGAATGTCGTCGGGCTCGACCTGGTTGGGAGCATTGCAATCCTTGGGATTCGAGGAGTTCGAAAGAGACATTTGGAGGCGGAGAAGAACATCCGCCAAGCGGCCGCCCTCGTCTTGCACGTTGTTCCTGGCTTTATCTCCGTCGGGAGCACGGTCAACGTCATACTGCTCGACGACCAGATCGCCGCGGTCGGCATCGTGTGTCGCCGCCACTTTGGCGGCAAGGTTCCCGAGTTGCTCGCCCAAGAGGTCGCAGAGCGCGTTCAGCAAGCGACCGGTTACCTCTGCGACGTCACAATAGAAGTCATCCCGGTCCTGGTTCACTCAACCCGTTCGCACACGGGCACGTAGATTCATGCTGTCCGCCGTGCACTGGCACTGGGACCAGGGACCGACGATGCATTCGCCCCCCGCGTGACCTGGTGCGAAGAATTTTCGGTGGCGCTGAGGGGGAGCTGCTGAGAGCCCTGGACGGCCCGGCGTCTTCTTGGGAAGCTGAGCTCTGATGCCACCATACGCACACGCTTTCGAGATCCGTCGTACGCGGCCACTCGCGACGAAACGCATCGGCCTGTCGCTGGTCTGCGTCTTCGCTGTTCTGTCTGCGGCGGCTTGCGGCACCGACCGCACACTTCCCGATGAAGCTGGGGACGACTCCTTCGACGATGAGACCTCCCCGGAGGGCTGTGGTGATGGCGATGGCGATGGCGATGGCGATGGCGATGGCGATGGCGACGGCGACGGCGATGGCGATGGAGATGGCGATGGCGATGGCGATGGCGATGGCTTCGCGGACTACGATCCGACTGACGGATGCGTCGTGGGTGAGGCACTCATGGTGCAACAGATCCCGGGACTCTTTTGTGCGATTCCCTGCAGCGTCAACAACCCGGTCGACTGCGACCAGGCACCCGGAGCGCCTGGAGTTGGGTACTGCGCCCTCGACGACGGTCAGGGCGGTGCGTTTTGTGCCTTGGTCTGCGAACTCGATACCACCGTCAGCTGCCCGCCTGGAGCGACCTGTCATGACATCCAGATGATGGGGCTCGGCCTCTGCACGTGGGGCCCCGCGCCGCCCTAGTGGGGGAGACGGTCCGTCTTAGTACGCAGACTCTCGTCCACGGCTAGCCTTGCGCACGTTCTTTCGTAGACTCCGCGCCATGCACTTCAACTCCCGCCTCCTTCGTGCCTCCCTTCTCTGCCTCCTCCCCGCGCTCGCGATGGCGTGCGGCGACGACTCCGTCAACACCGACGCCGCAGACGCGGGCAACACCGATACGGGTGACGGGGACGGTGATGGCGATGGTGAC